>CAZDUD010000052.1:0-25375 GCA_964508485.1 uncultured Hyphomicrobium sp.
GAACTACACAATCAAGAACACTCAAACCATAAACCACTCTCTTCAGAACTGAAATCTCTTCTTCTCGAGCGCATAGCGCACCGTGTTGCTTTCCGTCGCGCACGCGCCGCCGAGCGTGTCGTGCCGGCCGACCGTATCCGCCGTGATCGTCATGAGCGGGCGATTGAGGTCCGACAGCAGCACCGAGCCGGCGCTGAGATAGACGTTCCCCTGCTCGCGGATGGTGTCGCAGGCCGAATACCGCTCGTACGGATCGTCGGCATTGAAGAACAGCGTATCGGCCGCCTGGTTACCTTCCAGGTCGAGGATGCGCAGCGTCTCGCCGCGCTTGACCACATGCATCCAGTAGTCACCCGCCAGGACGGTCTTGCGATACGTGGCCGACGCGGGGGACAGCGCGCTTTCTTTGATCATGTCTCCCGCCCCTCAGCAGCAGCCGCAGCCGGCGTGGAAGATGCGGTTGTTCTCGAAGCCGCGGCCGTTCTCGGGCGCCGACAACCGGCAGGCATCGTCGCGCGCAGCGGGCGCACCCTCGAGGATCTCGAACCGCACGGGCTTCCGCGGATAGACGGGGCTTGGGTCGAGCGGATGCGGGCAAGTGTGGAACAGCACCAGCGTATCCATCTCGAAACGGAGCTCGACCATGGCGCCAGCCTTCGCCGCGCCCGTATCGAACGTCATCTTACCGCTCTCGTCGGTCGCAACCTTGCTGAACCAGTTGACGTTGGCCGCGAGATCGCGCCGCCCTAAGCCGTACTTCGCCGCCTCGACCAGAAAGCTGTCGCGGCCGTTCTGCTGCCAGTCGTTGCGGTGCGTCTGGTACGGCGCCTCCCCCCAGCGGGCCACCACCATCGCCTTTGTGCTCGCACCACACACGGTGTCGTGCCAGCACGCCGTGTCGGCCACGATCGAGCAGAAGATGCGCCCCATGTCCGAATAGAGGCAGTGCCCCTGCGTCAGCTTGAACGTGTGCTGGCACTTGAGCGTATCGGGCGCGTTGTAGCGCTCGAGCAGATTGGCGGGATTGTAGAACAGCATGCCGACATTGGCGCCGCCCTCAACGTCCACAAGGCGAAGCCGATGATCGCGCCGCATCACAAGCGACCAGTGCTTCCCCCCCGGAAGAACATCGCTGTAGACAAGAGTGCTCACGTCGCCGCTCCTCTCTGCGGGTGTACGTCCCCGCTTGATCCGTCCGGGTCGTCCCGGGTGAGAAAGAGGCCGCGCGGGGTCGTCCCCGGCGGAAACTTTGAATCCGTTCAGTTGACCGGCTTGCTCTCGCTGGATGGCGCCAGCGTGAGATCCAGTTGCGCGCCGTGACCGTTCGGAAGCGGACCGGCAATCTTCTTCGGCCACACCTCGAAATCGCGCGTAATGCTCGCGCCGGCCTTCGACATCGCCTCCGCCAACGAAAGATCGTCGAGCGTCGCACCGTACCGTTCGAGCTCTTCCGGCCGGTTGCGCGGACGCTCGAAGGCGACGACGCGCGTCCCGAGACGGAAGGCTTCGGAGAGGTCATGCGTCACCATCACGACGGTGAGATCGTTCTCGTTCCAGATGCGCCGGATGAGCACGTGAATATCGGCCCGGATACCGGGATCGAGCGCGCCGAACGGCTCGTCGAGCAGAAGGATCTTCGGCTTGCGGTTGAGCGCCTGCGCGAGCGCAAGGCGCTGCTGCATGCCGCCCGAAAGCGCCGCCGGGTACTTGTCCTCGTGCCCCTTGAGACCGACCGCCTCGAGCAACTTTCGCGCCTCCGCTTCCGCCTCGCGGCGCCGTAGCCCGAACAGCTTGCCGAGAAACGGCGACTCCTCGAATTCGCGCCCGACCATGACGTTGGCGAGCACAGTCAGATGCGGAAACACCGAATAGCGCTGGAACACGACGCCGCGATCCGCGTTTGGCTCGGCCTTGAGAGGTACGCCGCCGACCAGGATCTGCCCCCGCGTGGGCTTCTCCTCGCCGAGAAGCATGCGCAGAAACGTGGTCTTGCCGCATCCCGACGGACCGACCAGCGCCACGAACGAGCGCGGCGCAATGACGAGATCGATGCGCTCGAGCACGACATGGTCGCCGTACTCTTTCCAGACCTTGTCGAAGATGATGGCCGTCATGCCGCGCGCGCTCCTGCAAACCACGGGAACGCCTTGCGCTGCAGGGTCCTGAGAGCAAGATCCATCAGGAATGCGAGCAGCGTGATCCAGATCACGTAGGGAATGATCACATCCATCGCGAGATAGCGCCGCACGAGGAAGATGCGGTAGCCGAGCCCCGAGTCGGCCGCGATGGCTTCTGCCGCGATGAGAAACAGCCACGCCGGGCCGAGCTCCAGGCGGACCGCATCGATGAGCCGCGGCAACATCTGCGGCAATACCACGCGCGTTCCGATCTGCCATGTGGATGCGCCGAGCGTCTGCGCCTTGATGAGCTGCTCGCGCGGCAGATCGCCGACCCTGAGCGCCACGTCGCGGACGAGCTTCAGCGTAGTGCCGATGACGATCAGCGCGATCTTGGCCGCATCTCCGAGCCCCATGATGATGAAGAGAATGGGCAGGAGGGCCAGCGGCGGCACCATGGAGGCCACCGCCACCAACGGCCCGAAGGTCGCCCCCATGATCGGCAGCAGCCCGATTAGAATGCCGAACACGAGCGCGATCAGCGTCGAGACCGCGAGCGCAGAAAGAAGAAGCGACAGGCTCGACAGCGTGTCGTTCCACATCTGATAGATGCCGCTGCGCGGATCCGGCTGAAATGCATAATGCTTTACCGCTTCGATCATGGAGTCGAAGCCCGGCAGCAGCTTGTCGTTGGGATTCTCGGCCAACCGGATGGCCGAGCCCGTCATGTAGGCGACGATAAGCACAACGAACGGCAAGAGCGCGAGCGCAAAGCTCCATGTCTTGTCCGGTTTCAGATTCAACAAGCGCATTGCTGTCCTGTGGCCTTGCCGTTCGTTCTAACGTCTCGCTTCAAGCAGAGCGCTTCAGAGCTTCCCGTCGGCCGCTTCCTGCATGTAGGTCGCGTCGAAGCGAAGCTTCACGTTGCCCTTCTCGCCGAACACGCTCTTATCGGGAAACTCGATGCCGATGGCGCCCGCCGACTTGGCATCCTTGCCGAGCAGTGCCTTGTCGAACAGGAAGTTGGAGACGAGCTCCGACTTGGCCTTGATTTCTGCGCCGGTGGTGAAGGCGAGGGCATCCGCAGGCGTGGCAAACAGCTTGGTGGTCTTCAACTGATCGTCGAAGCCGGCAGCATCGGTGCCGGAAGCCTTCGCCATGTGCTCTTTGGCGGCCTTGTCCTCCGCCAGCGCCTTCATCGTGTCATACCAGATGCCCGCCAGCGCTTTTCCGAACTTTGGATTGTCCTTCAGGACCTCGGTGTTGGCGACCATCAGGTCGATGATCTCGCCCGGGATCGACGAACTGTCGTAGACGAGCTTTGCGTCGGGGCTTTCGAGGATCGTCGAGACGATCGGCTTCCATGTCGCGACGGCCGTCACATCGGGCGTCGCGTAGGCGGAGGCCATATCAGCGTCCGACGTGTTGACGACTTTCACGTCCTTCTCTGCGAGCTTGATGCTCTCCAAGGCGCGTGCGAGCAGGTAGTGCGAGACCGAGAACTCGACGAGGTTGACGGTCTGGCCCTTGATGTCCTCGAGCTTGTCCTTGCCCTTGAGAATGATCGCGTCGTTGCCGTTCGAGTAGTCGCCGACGATCACGGCCGTGGTGTCGACGCCGCCGGCTGCGGGAATGGAGAGCGCGTCCATGTTGGTGAGGGTCACGGCATCGAAGGCGCCGGCCGTGTACTGGTTGATGCTCTCGACGTAGTCGTTGAACTGCTTCACCTCGATGGTGATGCCGTACTTGTCGGCCCACTTCTTGACGATGCCGGAATCGGCGGCATAGCCCCACGGCATCCAGCCGACGTAAATCGACCAGGCGACCTTGAAATCTTTCTTCTCAGCGGCTTGCGCGCCGGGAAGCGCAAGCAGCGCGCACGATGCTGCGGCAACTGCACCCTTTAGGAATTTTGAGAGGGACCGGTTCATGAATACACCCCTGTGCTGACCAACCAACAGTCGTTCGCAAGGGGCCAGGACGAACGGGGGCACAAGACGCACACGAGGGAGGCCTTCCGTTCGAGAGCCGAAGCTCCTTGCGGTGTAGGTCTCCCGGGCTTTTATCCCGCCGTGGCTTCGCTCGAACCGAGGCCCTGTGAACCAAGGCGCGAGCGAGAGGACCTCTCTCGGACCAGCATCGCCGCGAGCACGGCAACCGGAACCCTAGAGGCATTATGAGAGAGGAAGCTGCACGAGGCGTGCCAACCGAAAAAACCAGTGTTTATCGGGAGCTTGCTTCAGGGCACCTCCGTCGGCTGCCCTCATTTTCGCCCGGATGCCGAGATGTCAGGCACCCAGCGGCGGCCGGAATTCAAGCACCGCCGTCGCGGCGGGAACCATCGAACTCCGTGCGCACGACGAAGGCGAGCGCGAGCGCCGCAAGAAGCGCGAGGCCGAACCACGTGATGGCGTAGACCAGATGGTTGTTGTTGAAGCGAACGCGCGTCAGTCCGCCGACGGGCCAACCGCCAGGATTGGGCGCCGCATCGGCGTCAACGAAGAACGGCGCAACGTGCCCGAGCCCGCGCGCGTGCGCCAACTCAGCGGGATCGCGCCGATACCAGCGGCCGGCCCCAGGGTCGTTCGCGCGCAGGATCCAGCTCTCGGCTTCCGAGATCCGCAGCAGTCCCGTGACGGTCGCCTCGCCTTCGATTTGCCCGGCCGCGCGCGTTGACGGATCACGCAGCTCGCCCGTCACAAACCCGCGATTGATGATGACGGCGCTACCGTCCTGCTGCACGAGCGGCGTCAGCACCCAATAGCCCGGCCCCCGCTCCGTGGACGCGACGACGAGCGCTTCCTTATCGTTGAGAAACCGGCCGGAGAGACGCACGCGCGTGTATTCATCGGCCGCTGTGATACCGGCCCAACGGTCCGGCCCCGGAACCGGCCCCGGCTCGGCCGCAAGGCGCGAGTCAACGCGCGCGATGAGATCGGTTTTCCAGTGAAGCCGTTGCACCTGCCAGATGCCGAGCCCGGCGAGAACCGCCAAGGCCGCGAGCAGCCCGAGAAGCATCACCCAGCGCCGCAGCGGAGAACGCTGGTCGGGCGGCGCGCTGGCAGCCCCGGACGGCACTTACGGCATCTGCCGCATGTGCTCGGGCGACACCGGCATCATGTGCGTGTTGAGATGATACATGACCCACATCGAGCCGATCAGCGCAATGAGCACGATCACGACCGTGAAGATCAGCGCCATCATCGTCCAACCGCCCTCGGATTTCGTGTTCATGTGCAGGAAGTAGTACATGTGCACGAAGATCTGCACCACGCCGAGCTCGAGCACGAACACGGCCGTGACCATGTTGTTCCCGAAAACGTCGGTCATGACGAGCCAGAACGGGATCACCGTCAGCACGACCGACAGCAGGAAGCCGATCACGTAGCCGCGGAAGCTGCCGTATGCGGCCCCGCCGTGATGGTCCTCCACATGCGCGGGAGGATGGGCTGCGTTTGCGCTCGAGCTCATGAGAGAACACCGATCAGATAGACGAAGGAGAACACGCCGATCCACACCACGTCGAGGAAGTGCCAGAACATGCTGAGGCACATGAGCCGCCGCTTGTTCTCGACGATCAGCCCCCGCTGCCACGCTTGCACCGCCAGAACGACCATCCACACGAGACCGACCGTGACGTGCAGGCCGTGCGTGCCGACCAGCGTGTAGAATGACGAGAGGGACGCGCTTCGCTGCGGCGCCGCACCCTCGTGGAAGAGGTGCGAGAACTCGTAGAGCTCGAGACCGAGGAAAGCCGCGCCGAAGAAGAACGTCACCGCGAGCCAGACGAGCGTCTGCCTGAGACGCCCCTTGTCCATCTCCAGCATCGCGAACCCGTAGGTGATCGACGACAGAAGCAGCATGAACGTTGAGACGAGGATCAGTCGCAGGTCGAAGAGATCTGCCGGCGAGGGACCAGCGGCATAGTTGCGGCCGAGCACGGCATGGGTCGCGAAGAGGACTGCGAAGATCAGGCAGTCGCTCATCAGGTAGATCCAGAACCCGAGCATCGTGCCGCCGTCGGAGGCGTGCCCGTGGCTATCGCCGCCGTGCGCGTCCTCGACGACGTAGAACGCCACGTCCTTGGTCTCGTCTGCGAGCAGGGAACCGGTGTCGGCCATGTTACGCGCCTCCTGCGAGCAGGCGCGTTCGCTCATCCTCCGCGCGCGTCACATCCGCGGCAGGAATATAGAAGTCGCGGTTGTAGTCGAACGTATGCCAGATCGCGACACCGCACGCGGCGACGAACGATGCGACCGCCATCCACCAGATGTGCCAGATGAGCGCAAATGCGAGCACCACGCTGAGCCCGGCAAGAATGATGCCCGTGCCCGTATTCTTCGGCATGTGGATCGGCTTGAAGCCGCCGAGCGGACGCTTGTAGCCGCGAGACTTCATATCCCACCACGCGTCGAGCTCATGCACCATCGGCGTGAACGCGAAGTTGTAGGCCGGCGGCGGCGACGACGTGGACCACTCGAGCGTGCGCCCGTTCCACGGATCGCCCGTCGTATCACGCAACCGCTCGCGGTCGCGGACGCTCACATAGACCTGCATGAGGAAGGCCAGGATGCCGCCGAGGATGAACAGCGACCCGATGCCGGCGACGACGAAATAGCCATGCAGCGTCGTGTCATCGAACTGGCTCAAGCGCCGCGTGACGCCCATGAGGCCAAGCGCATAGAGCGGCATGAAGGCGAGGTAGAAGCCGATCAGCCAGCCCCAGAATGACACCTTGCCCCAGAACGGATCGAGCCTGAAGCCGAACGCCTTCGGGAACCAGTAGACGATGCCGGCGAACATGCCGAACACCACGCCGCCGATGATGACGTTGTGGAAGTGTGCGACCAGGAACAGGCTGTTGTGCAGTACGAAGTCGGCGGGCGGCACCGCCAGCAGCACGCCGGTCATGCCGCCGATCACGAACGTGATCATGAAGCCGACCGTCCACAGCATCGGCACCTCGAAGCGGATGCGCCCGCGGTACATCGTGAACAGCCAGTTGAAGAGCTTCGCACCCGTCGGGATCGAGATGATCATCGTCGTGATGCCGAAGAACGAGTTGACGCTCGCACCCGCGCCCATCGTGAAGAAGTGATGCAGCCACACGATGTAGGAGAGGATCGTGATGACGAGCGTCGCATAGACCATCGACGTGTAGCCGAACAGCCGCTTGCCGCTGAACGTGGCTACCACCTCGGAGAACACGCCGAACGCCGGCAGGATCAGCACGTAGACCTCGGGATGGCCCCAGATCCAGATCAGGTTCACGTACATCATCGGGCTGCCGCCGAGATCGTTCGTGAAGAAGTTGGTGCCGACGTAGCGGTCGAGCGAAAGCAGCGCCAGCGTCGCCGTCAGCACCGGGAAGATGGCGATGATCAGGATGTTGGTGCAAAGCGCCGTCCACACGAACACCGGCATCTTCATGAGCGTCATGCCGGGGCAGCGCATCTTGACGATGGTGACGACAAGGTTGATGCCCGAGAGCAGCGTACCGACGCCGGCAACCTGCAGCGCCCATATGTAGTAATCGACCCCGACACCGGGACTGTAGTCCGCTCCCGAGAGCGGCGGATAGGCGAGCCAGCCGGTCTGCGCGAACTCGCCGACGAACAGCGAGATCATGACCAGCACCGCGCCTGCGGCCGTCATCCAGAAGCTGAAGTTGTTGAGGAACGGAAACGCGACGTCACGCGCGCCGATTTGCAACGGCACCACGAGGTTGATGAGTCCCGTCACCAGCGGCATGGCGACGAAGAAGATCATGATGACGCCGTGCGCGGTGAAGATCTGATCGTAATGATGCGCGTTGAGGTAGCCCTCGCTGCCGCCCGATGCCATCGCCTGCTGCAGGCGCATCATGATCGCATCGGCAAAGCCGCGCAGCAGCATGATGATCGCCAGCACGATGTACATGACGCCGATCTTCTTGTGATCGATGCTGGTGAACCACTCGGTCCACAGATACCCCCAGAGCCGATAGTAGGTGAGCGCCGCCACCAGCGCGCCGCCCGCCAGCGCGACCACGAGGAACGTCGCGATCAGAATAGGCTCGTGCACCGGGAAGGCTTCGAGCGTCAGTCGTCCAAAAATGAGTTCGGTGAAGTCCATGACTTCGCGCTTCCCTTGAGGGGGTGAGCCGCAAGACGCGGCGCATTCGTTGTGGTCATTACCCGTGTGGACCGGGCGTCGGTTTACTCGGTGGCGATTGGGGGCAGACGCGTCATCTGCGCGACGTTGCCTTTGCCTTCGGGAGCCCGGCAAATAGACTCGTCGTTGAGGATCGGAAGCGTGATCCGCTCCGGCCCGAGCAGGCGGCGGTTGTCGTACTCGAGGCGCTCGCGGTTCTCGTGGCTCTCGACCCCTCCGCCACCCTTCATGTCGATGTGCATCATCTCGCCCATGCACATCATCCTGGGATCGACGCACATGTTGAGGATGGCGTCATAGAGCTTGGGATCGACCGAGCCGAAGTAGCGCACGGGATCGTGCTCCGACGGCTTCTCGATCTCGAGATAGTCCTGCCGGCCGAGCACATCGCCCCGCGTCCGTATCTTCGCGACCCAGGCGTCGAACTTCTCCAGACTAAGCCCATGAAAAGAAAAGCGCATGTGCGAGAAGCCATGACCGCTGTAGTTGGCCGAGAACCCGCTGTACTCGCCTTCTTTGTTGATGACGGCGTTGAGCTTCGTCTGCATGCCGGTCATCGCGTAGACTTGCCCAGCGAGCGCCGGAACGTAGAACGAGTTCATGACCGACGACGACGTGAGCTTGAAGTTGATCGGCACGTCGACAGGCGCCGCAAGCTCGTTGATCGTCGCAATCCCGTAATCCGGATAGATGAAGAGCCACTTCCAATCGAGCGCCACCACCTCGACGGTAAGCGGTTTCACGCCCTGTGCGAGCGGCCGGCTCGCGTCGATCCGCTCCAGCGGACGGTAGGGGTCGAGCTTGTGGGTCGAGATCCAGGTGATGGTGCCGAGCGCGATGATGATCGCCAGCGGTGCCGACCAGATTACGATCTCGAGCCGCGCCGAGTGATCCCACTCCGGCGCATAGTCGGCACCCTTGTTCGACTCGCGGTACTTCCAGGCGAAGAACAGAGTGAGCGCCATCACCGGGACGATGATGAGCAGCATGAGGATCGTGGAGATGACGATCAGATCGCGCTGCTGGACCGCGATGTCGCCCGATGGATTCATGACGACCATGTCGCAGCCGCCGAGCATCGGCATGAGCAAGAGCAGCGCTGCAACGAGAAGACTTCTGGAGCCGGTCACGGCGTTTGCCCGCATGGTGCCCGTGGAGTGATGATGAGGATGTTGGCGCTTTAGAACATCAGGAGTGTGCCTGAGATAATGTGATTTTTCGTCACTGCGTCGTACGCGCACACGAGTGCCACCCCCCTCATTCCATTTGCCACCAGGTATGGTGTAGCAATGGCGAAAGACGACGCGTCGATTTGTCGGCGCGCCGCATCAAGGTTATCAGAAGCGGGCAAACGCCATGAGGGAGTGGTCAGCATGACCGGCATCGCAAGACAGGCAGGGATGGCAGCGCCGGGCGCGGTTCCTGACAATCCCGAGGCCGCAGCCAGCCGGATTGCAGCAGCCGTCGTCATCGGCCGCACGACGGAGTTCTTCGACTTCTTCGTCTATGGCATCGCTTCGGTGCTGGTCTTTCCGAAGGTGTTCTTCGCCGCGCCCGATCATCTGACGGGCATGCTCTATTCCTTCGCCGTCTTCTCGCTCGCCTTCGTCGCGCGACCGATTGGCACAGTCCTTTTCACCGCACTCGATCGTGAGTTCGGGCCGCTGGTGAAGCAGACCGTCGCGCTGTTTCTTCTCTGCGGCTCGACCATGGCCATCAGCTTCCTCCCCGGTTACGCCGAGATCGGACTTGCCGCACCGCTCCTGCTTGCCGTCTTCCGCGGCGGCCAGGGACTCGGCCTCGGCGGCGCCTGGGACGGCCTGCCGTCGCTCTTGGCCCTCAACGCACCGCCACAACGGCGCGGCTGGTACTCGATGATTCCTCAGCTCGGCGCGGCTTTCGGCTTCATGCTAGCGAGCACCCTGTTCATCATCTTTACGAGCGCCCTGAACGCGGACGACTTCCTGGCCTGGGGCTGGCGTTTCCCGTTCTTCGTTGCGCTCGCGCTTAACGTCGTGGCGCTATTCGCCCGGCTCCGCCTGATCCTGACGCCCGAGGTGTCGACCCTGTTCCGGACCACCGAGCTTGAGCCGCAGCCGGTCTTCAAGACGCTACGTGTCCACGGGCGCGAGGTGCTGATCGGCGCCTTCATCCCGCTTGCGAGCTACGCGATGTTCCACATCGTCACCATCTTCCCGCTGAGCTGGATGACGCTCTACACCGCCGAGGACACCGCGCGCTTCCTCACCGTCGAGCTTATCGGCGCCGTCATCGGCGCCATCTCCATCGTGCTCTCGGGCGTGCTGTCGGATCGAATCGGCCGCCGCCGCCTGCTCGTGATCGGTGCCACTGCCATCGCCGTGTTCAGCTTCTTCACCGCGCCGCTGATCAATTCCGGAACCGCCGGCCGCTACGCATTCGTGCTGATCGGCTTCGCGCTTCTCGGCCTGTCGCTTGGCCAGGCCAGAGGCGCAATGGCATCCCGCTTCAGCCGCGCCTATCGCTACACGGCATCCGCCGTGACCTCCGACATCGCCTGGCTGATCGGCGCGGGTTTCGCGCCCATCGTAGCCCTTGGGCTATCCAGCCGCTTCGATCTGAAGTTCGCCGGCTACTACCTCCTGTCCGGCGCCATTTGCACGCTGCTCGCGATCGCGTTCATTCACCGAACCGAGCTTCAGGAGGGCAAGCCGCCCCGCTGAAACGGCATGGCAGATCGAACCGCAGCGCGGAGCAGGCGCACAAACCTCATATTCTAGGCGTCTGAATGGAATGGGTTTGCGGATTTCGCATACCTGTCATTACGACCCATGCGTTGCTGACGATCGCCCTTTCGCACATGCACAACGACCGTTCCCCGAGGGCAGTCGTCGGATATGTGGTGCAATGGGCAAACCTGAATTCATCGGCAAGAAGTCGAAGGCGGCCGGCGGCTGGGGCGCACTCAAGAGCTGCGGAAAAAAGCTCTTGGCGAGCGGCGCACCGCTGACCGGCGCCGCAGCCATGCTCAAGGCCAACCAGCCGGACGGCTTCGACTGCCCCGGTTGCGCCTGGGGCGATCCCGAGCACGGCTCCTCGTTCGAGTTCTGCGAGAACGGCGTCAAGGCGGTGGCCTGGGAGACGACCGATAAACGCGTGACTCCGGACTTTTTCCGGAAGCACACTGTGAGCGAGCTGCGCGGCTGGACCGACTACGAGCTCGAGCGTCAGGGGCGACTGACCCATCCCATGCGCTACGACGCGGCAACCGACACCTACGTCGAATCCACCTGGGACGAGGCATTCGCCGAGATCGGCGCTGTCCTGAACAGCCTCGACAGTCCCGACCGCGCCGAGTTCTACACCTCTGGCCGCGCCTCCAACGAGGCCGCTTACGTCTACCAGCTCTTCGTGCGCCTCTACGGCACTAACAATTTCCCCGACTGCTCGAACATGTGTCACGAGGCGAGCGGCGTTGCGCTCGAGCAGGCCATCGGCATCGGCAAGGGCACCGTGGTACTCGAGGACTTCGAGAAGGCCGACGCCATCTTCGTCATCGGCCAGAACCCCGGAACGAACCACCCGCGCATGCTGGGCGACTTGCGCCGCGCGGCCATGCGCGGCGCCAAGGTCGCCGTCTTCAATCCAGTCCGCGAGAAGGGCCTCGAGCGCTTCGCCGATCCGCAGGACAAGCTCGAGATGCTGACCGGCGGCTCGAAGCCGATCGCGAGCGAGTACTACCAGGTGCACCTTGGCGGCGACATGGCCGCCGTGCGCGGCATCGCCAAGGCCGTCTTCGCGCTCGACGCCGCGGCACTGGCGGCCGGCAAGCCATCGGTGCTCGATCACGGCTTCCTTGCGCAGCACACCGCAGGCTTCGAGCAGTACCGCGCCAGCGTCGACGCAACGGGCTGGCAGGAGATCGAGGACCAGTCCGGACTGACGCGCGCCGAGCTCGAGCATCTGGCCGAGATCTACGTCGCCTCCGAGCGCACGATCTGCACCTGGGCCATGGGCGTCACTCAGCATCGCCATTCAGTTCCGACCATCCGCGAGATCGCAAACCTCATGTTCCTGCGCGGCAACGTCGGCCGCCCCGGCACCGGCCTCTGCCCCGTACGCGGCCACTCCAACGTGCAGGGCGACCGCACTGTCGGCATCAACGAGAAGCCGCCGCGCGCCTTCCTAGATAGCCTCGAGAAGGAATTCGGCGTGCCGATGCCGCGCCGTCACGGACACAACGTCCTCGCTGCCCTCGGCGCCATGCTGGACGGCTCCGCACAGGCGTTCATCGGCCTCGGCGGCAACTTCGCGCGCGCGACGCCCGATAGCGCTCTGATCGCCAAGGCTCTGCGCAACCAGAAGCTCACCGTCAACATCGCGACCAAGCTCAACCACTCGCATCTCTTGCCTGGCGAGGTGAGCTACGTGTTGCCGTGCCTCGGCCGTACCGAGATCGACCGCAACGCCAAGGGCGTCGCACAGATCGTGACCGTCGAGGATTCCATGTGCATGGTGCACGGCTCTGGCGGCATCAACCGTCCCGCCTCGTCCGAGCTGCGGTCCGAGGTTGCCATCATCGCCGGCATCGCCGCCGCAACAGTCGGCTCGAAGGCCGTGGACTGGGCCGCACTTTCCCAGAGCTATGACCTGATCCGCGACCTGATCGCCCGCACCATCCCCGGCTTCCACGGCTACAACGACAAGGTGCGCCGGCCGCGCGGCTTCCGGCTCTACAATGCCATCGATCACCGCGTCTGGAACACGCGCGCGCAGAAGGCGACGTTTGCGGGCGGCCAGCTTCCGCTTGCCACCGAGCACCAGAAGGCCCTGGGCGAGGAAGGCCTCTTCGTGCTGCAGACCTTCCGCTCGCACGATCAGTACAATACGACGGTCTACGGCTTGGACGACCGCTACCGCGGCATCTACGGCGAGCGCCAGGTCGTGTTCGTCAACCCCGCAGACCTTGCCGAGATCGGCGCCGAGGCCGGCGACCGCGTCGATATCCTCGGTCGCCACGATGATGGCATCGAGCGCGTGGCGGAGAGCTTCCGCGTCGTGCCCTACGACATTCCGCGCGGCTCCGTCGCCGGGTACTACCCCGAGCTGAACATGGTTGTTCCCCTGTCGAGCGCCGGCGACCAGAGCGATACGCCGACGTCGAAATCGGTCCTCGTCTCGTTCCGCCGCAGAGAGCAGCAGCAGGCGGCATGACCGCGACAGCCGAAGCCGCTGCATCCGAGGAGGAGCGCTTCATGGCGCTCGTGTTGGACATCTGCGCCGCCGACCCGAGCCTCACGCCGGTCGGCGCCGGGCTCCTTGCTGCGCTCCACCTTGGCGTCTGCAGCGACAGCCGCAGCTTCGCGCGTATCCTGGACATCGCGCACGCCTTGGTGCTGCGCGAGGTGACCGGCCTCACGAGCCGCGGACTGCTGACCGTGATCAGCCGCAACGAGCGCACGCAACGCACGGCACTTGCACTGACTGAAGACGGCCAGCGCATCCTCGCCACTGCATCGCGCTAGAACCGTCACGCCATCCACATCGCACCAGCGATACCCAAGCGCCACAGCTCCACACACTAGTTGCAAATAATTCGCAAAATCTATTGCCACCCGGAAACCCGCATGCGATTAGCTGTTGCAACTTATTCGCAACAAGGAATCGACACGTCATGAGAAGGTTGGGATCGGCCGGGATTGTCGTCTGCGGTGTAGCTGCGGTTCTGATAAACTCATCCGCAGAGACGCTTGCCGCGGATAAAAGCAGCTACTCGCTCTTCAATCCGACACCGGACAACGCTCTGCGCGACATGTCGACAGACCGTCCCGACAAGACCGAGAGCCCCTATACGGTCGATGCCGGGCGCTTCCAGATCGAGACCGATCTCGTGGCCTACACCCACGACCGCGAGGACGGCGTTACCACGCGCGCTTTCGATGTCCTGCCGTTCAATTTCAAGATCGGCCTCACGAGCAGCGCGGACCTGCAGCTCGTCTACGGGACCTATAGCCATGTCCGCGCATCCGGCGGGGGCCTCGGCGAGACCGACAGCGGCACGGGCGACCTCGTCGTTCGCCTGAAGCAAAACCTCTGGGGCAACGACGGCGGCACGACCGCACTCGCCGTGATGCCGTTCGCGAAGCTGCCGACCAACGACATGGAAAGCCTCAACGATGACGTCGAAGGCGGCCTCATCGTCCCGCTCGCCATCGACCTCGGCCGCGGCATGGGCCTCGGCCTCATGACGGAGATCGACATCCTGAAAGCCGAGGACGGACACGGCTACGAGCCGACCTTCATCAACTCGGCAACGGTCAGCTTCGAGCTGACCGACAAGTGGGGAATGTACGTCGAGGCATATGCCGAGCGCAGCGCCGAAAGCGGCGCGGATACGATCGTCACGCTCGACGGCGGCTTCACCTTCGCCGTGACGGAGAACCTCCAGCTCGACGCAGGCGCCAACATCGGCATGACTGACGCCGCCGATGACCTCAACGTCTTCGCCGGCATGTCGCAGCGCTTCTGAGAGAAATCTCAGTCCTTGTTCTTGAGCAGGAACGCAACGCGCGTGAAGTTGGCCATAAGGTCCCGCTTCACGTCCGCGGGCAGACCGACCCTGTCGATGGCCATCGACATGCAGTTGAGCCAGGCATCCCGCGCCGCGGCATCGATCTCCACATGGGCGTGCATCTCGCGCACGTCCGAGTGTCCATGCCGCTCCACATAGAGCCGCGGCCCGCCGAGGAACCCTGAAAGAAAATTGAGCTGCTCGATGCGGGAATGCGCGACCCCGTGTCCGCGCAGGTGAAGGAGATGCAGGCCGCGCCCCTCGGGTTCGAGCTCGACGATGTCGTAGAACGTCTCGACCAGAGTACGAAGACCGGCCTCGCCACCGACGCGGTCGTAGAGCAGCGGCGCCGCACGCTTTGCCGTCACCGACCCTGGACTGCAGTCACGATCATGAGCCCGCGCTTCGGAACCGGAAGGATCCATGACTGCACCTCGCCGATCGCACCAAGCGATCTCTCGATAAGATGTATTATCCATACATGTTAAACGAGGAGCAATCGCAGGTCAACAAATTTTACCTGCAGTCAACAGAACGACGCCGTCACACGGCCTTGTCGGCGCGGAACGTGCCGAAGCTTTTCGGCTCACCGGCTCCGAACAGCAGAACCTCGTAGACCTCCGGCTCGCTGCCCGCCACCTCCATGCCTGGTGAGCCGACCGGCATTCCCGGCACTGCCAATCCGCGTCCTTCAGGCTTCTCGGCGAGCAGCCGCTTGATCGCGGTGGCCGGCACATGGCCTTCGATGACGTAGCCGCCGATCTCGGCGGTATGGCACGACGCAACCTCCGGCGGCACACCGAGACGCGCTTTGACCGCCTTCATGCTCGGTGCGTCGTGGACAGTTGCGATGAAGCCGTTGGCGCGAAGATGCTCGACCCACTTGTGGCAGCAGCCGCAACCGGGATCGCGAAACACGACCATCGCGGGCGGCGCATCGGCACGCACGCCGGACGCAAAGAGCACGGATCCCACAACCGCCCAACGAAGCACGTCACGTCGATTGGCATCCATGGTCGCATCACCTCTCTGCCATGCCGGTTAGCGCACGCTGCGCGCCAGCACATCCATCAGCTCGTCGATTTTCTGCGCCTGATCAGCCTTGTTCCCGCTCGCCATCGCGTGCGCCACGCAATGCGAGATGTGGTCCCGCAGCACGTCCTCCTCGACACGCCGCAGCGCCGCTCGCACGGCCGCGATTTGCGTCACGATGTCGATGCAGTAGCGGTTCTCCTCGACCATGCGGGCAAGTCCACGGACCTGCCCTTCGATGCGCGAGAGCCGCTTGAGGCGGGAGGCTTTGGAAGCTTTCGTCATATCTTGACTCATACCCCATGGGGGTATATCTGTCAACGCATACCCCCATGGGGTATACAGGCAGCAAAGGAGTATCGGCCATGGCCGGACATGAGCACGAAGGCCACAAGCACGGATCGTCCTGCTGCCAGCATGGCGCTCACAAGCATCCGGAGCCCCATGCCCACCATGCGACGCCGGGTGCCCACGCCGTGAAAGACCTGGTCTGCGGCATGACAGTGGACCCGGCGACCGCCAAGCACCACGCCACCCACAATGGCAAGACCTACTATTTCTGTGCTGCGCGCTGCCGCGAGAAGTTCGTCGCAAACCCGGCGCAATACCTTGATCCCGAGCAAGCCAAAGCCGAAGCCGCACCACCCGGCACGATTTACACCTGCCCGATGCATCCCGAGATCCGCCAGGAGGGGCCGGGCTCCTGCCCCATCTGCGGCATGGCGCTCGAGCCCGAAGTCGCGTCCGGCGAGCATGTGCACAATGTCGAGCTCGACGACATGACGCGCCGTTTCTGGATCGGCCTCGCGCTCACGCTGCCCGTGCTTCTGCTCGAGATGGGCGGCCACCTGTCCGGCCTCCAGCACATACTCGGCCGGCAGACCTCGAACCTCATCCAGCTCGCGCTCGCGACGCCTGTCGTGCTCTGGGCTGGCTGGCCGTTCTTCGAGCGCGGCTGGGCCTCGCTCAAGACCCGCAACCTCAACATGTTCACGCTCATCGCCATGGGCACGGGCGTGGCGTGGGTCTACAGCATCGTCGCCACGCTCTGGCCGGATCTCTTCCCGGCCTCCATGCGCGACGCGCACGATGGCTCCGTCGCCGTCTATTTCGAGGCCGCCGCCGTTATCACCGTGCTTGTGCTGCTCGGACAGGTTCTCGAGCTCAGGGCGCGCGAGCGCACGAGCGGCGCCATCCGCGCCTTGCTCGACTTGTCACCTAAGACGGCACGCCGCATCCGCGCCGACGGAACGGACGAGGACGTGAGCCTCGACGAGATCGCAGCCGGCGACCGCCTGCGCGTGCGCCCCGGCGAGAACGTTCCCGTCGACGGCGAGATCCTCGAAGGCCGCAGCGCCATCGACGAGTCCCTCGTCACGGGCGAATCCATGCCCGTGACGAAAGGCGCCGGAGAGGCCGTCATCGGCGGCACCACCAACCAGTCCGGCGCCTTCGTCATGCGCGCCGACAAGGTCGGCCGCGACACCGTGCTCGCGCGCATCGTGCAGATGGTCGCCGAAGCCCAGCGCAGCCGCGCGCCGATCCAGCGGCTCGTCGATCAGGTCTCGGCCTGGTTCGTCCCCGCCGTCATCGCCGTTGCTCTGCTGGCATTTGCCGCTTGGTCGATCTGGGGACCGGAACCCCGCCTCGCCTACGCGCTGGTCGCCGCCGTCTCCGTGCTCATCATCGCCTGCCCGTGTGCGCTCGGCCTAGCCACGCCCATGTCGATCATGGTCGGCGTCGGTCGCGGCGCCAAATCCGGTGTTCTGATCAAGAACGCGGAAGCACTCGAGCACATGGAAAAGGTCGACACCCTGCTCGTCGACAAGACCGGCACGCTGACCGAAGGCAAGCCGCGCGTCGTCGCGATCCGCACGGCCGGTGGCATCGGCGAGACCGAATTGCTGCGCCTCGCCGCGAGCCTCGAACGCTTGAGCGAGCACCCTCTGGCCGCAGCTATCGTGCACGCGGCTGAGGAGCGAGGCCTCGCGCTCACCGAGCCGCAGGGCTTCGATAGCCCGGTTGGCAAGGGCGTCGTCGGATCGGTCGAGGGCAAGCGCCTCGTCATCGGCAACCGCCGCATCATGGCGGACGCGAATATCGATACCGCGAGTCTCGACACGGCTGCGGACGAGTTGCGCCATGACGGCGCAACCGCCATCTATGTCGCCGTCGACGGCAAGGCAGCAGGCATCATCGCCATCGCCGATCCCGTTAAGGCAACGACGCCCGCCGCCATCGCAGCCCTGAAGGACGCCGGCATCCGAGTCGTCATGCTGACCGGCGACCAGCGCACGACGGCGAACGCCGTTGCGCAGAAGCTCGGCATCGCCGACGTCGAGGCCGAGGTGCTACCCGAGGACAAGAGCGCCATCGTCGCACGTTTCAAGCGCGAGGGCCGCGTCGTCGCCATGGCCGGCGACGGCATCAACGACGCGCCCGCGCTCGCCGCTGCCGACGTCGGCATCGCCATGGGCACCGGCACCGATGTGGCAATGGAAAGCGCAGGCGTGACGCTGCTAAAGGGCGACCTCAACGGCATCGCGCGGGCGCGCGCCCTCTCGGTCGCGACCATGGCCAACATCCGCCAGAACCTGTTCTTTGCGTTCATCTATAACGCGGCCGGCGTCCCCGTCGCAGCAGGTGTCCTTTATCCGGTCTTCGGGCTCCTCCTGTCGCCGATGATCGCTGCGGCAGCCATGTCGCTCTCATCCGTCAGCGTCGTCGCCAATGCGCTTCGTCTCAACCACGCGAAGCTCTAGCCGGCCCCCTAACTCATGGAGAACGAAATGAAACGCTCGCTTGCGCTGTCTCTGCCGATGATGGCGCTCCTGGCCGCGCCCGCATGGAGCGATAACCATGACCCCCACGCCACGCATGGCGAGCACGACTACATGCGCGGCCAAACTCCACCTGCCGGGCCGGAAAGCGACGCAACCAAAGCATTCAAGGAGGCGAACGCCAAAATGCACGAAGGCATGACCAACGCTCTGACCGGCGATCCGGACATCGACTTCATGCAAGGCATGATCCCGCATCATCAAGGCGCCATCGACATGGCCGAGATCGTGCTCAAGTACGGAAAGGATCCCGAGACGAAAAAGCTCGCCGAGGAAATCATCAAGGCGCAGACGGCCGAGATCACCTTCATGAAGGAATGGCTCGCCAAACACGGCAAATGATGCGCGCGCCGGCTCACAAGGAGACAAATCAGGGCGCCCCTGCCCCGCTGACAGTAACGGGCGCCCCGCCCGCGCTCTCGCCAAGACGCAGGTGTTCACGCAAAACGCATGTCGCGTAGGCGGCGACCTTCAGGCCACACACGCTCGATCGCCGGCCACGGCGACACCACATCGCCCGAAACCCGGAGGTCGCCCGCCGGGTTTCGAGCTAGATCTTAGTGTGTGAGGCTTAGTACTGCTTCGGGCACCAGGACTCCGACGAAGACTTGCAGGACACGGGGAAGGCCTTCGCCATTTTTTCGGCCGCGGCCCACTCGTCATCGTCGATGGCGTTGTTCACGTCGGCGTCCATCGCCGTAAAGGTCGGTGCCGGATCGAGCTTGAGCTTCGACACGTTAGCCTCGTACTCAGTGCGGCTGATCCGGCCGTTGCCGTCGCTGTCGAGCGAGCCGAAGCTGCCCGCCCAATCGGCCATCGCAACCGAGGGAACGAGCATAACTGCAGCCGCAATCAGAAAGTGTCTCATTGTTCGTTTCTCCCAAATACCTCTGTGCCCGTTCCGGGCTTTTTCCCGCCGCGGACCAGTGTCCGCCGCGCGCCAATTGAGCGCGTGGCTGCGACCTTTTCACAAGGTCAGGAGAGGCAAAGATGTCTGGGACATCTTGCATGATGCAGGCGGATGAAACGGCAATGAGGCGCAGACTGCGAGGCTTGGCCCGAGCGACGGCCAATCCTATATCCCCGTCATCCCGAAAGGAAATGGAGCTTGCCTCATGAAAACACGCTCGCTCGGCCGCAATGGCCCGGACGTCTCGGCCCTTGCGCTCGGCTGCATGGGGATGAGTGATTTCTACGGGACGCGCGACGACGCCGAGTCGATCGCCACCATTCATCGCGCCCTCGAGCTCGGCATCACCTTCCTTGACACCGCCGACATGTACGGACCCTACACCAACGAGGAGCTGGTCGGACACGCCATCAAAGGCAAGCGCGACCGCGTCTTCCTGGCCACCAAGTTCGGCATCTTGCGCGATCCGAACAATCCCGCAGCACGCGGCATCAGCGGCCGACCGGAGTATGTCAGGAAATCCGTCGACGGCTCGCTCGCGCGCCTCGGCGTCGATCACATCGATCTTTACTATCAACATCGCGTGGACCCTGAGACGCCGATCGAGGAGACCGTCGGGGCCATGGCCGATCTGGTGAAGGCGGGAAAGGTCCGCCACTTGGGCCTGAGCGAGGCCTCTGCCGAAACCATCGCCCGCGCTCACAAGGTGCATCCCATTACGGCCGTACAAAGCGAGTACTCGCTCTGGACGCGCGACCCTGAGGATGGCGTGCTCGAGACCTGCGCCAGGCACGGCATCGGCTTCGTCGCCTATAGCCCGCTCGGCCGCGGCTTCCTGACCGGCGCCATCAAGAGCCCCGACGACTTTGCGCCCGACGACTACCGGCGCATGAGCCCGCGCTTCATGGGCGAGAACTTCGCCAGAAACCTCGAACTCGTCGACAAGGTGCGCGAGATCGCAGCCGGCAAGGGCATCTCGCCGTCCGAGTTGGCATTGGCCTGGCTGCTCGCGCAGGCCGGCTTCATCGTGCCGCTGTTCGGCACCAAGCGGCGCACATATCTCGAAGAGAACGCCAACGCCGTGAACATCACGCTGTCCACGGACGAGCTCAAGGCCATCGAGGCCGCGTTCCCGAAGGGCGCGGCCGCCGGCACCCGCTACCCCGAGACGATGATGCGCGTGGTGAACGGGTAACGGCGCGCGAGCGAAATGCACTTCCGAGGCCAATCCGCGCCATCCGCCCGCCTTCCTGACCTTGTACGCAGCTGCAAAACAGCGCCTAACTGCACCGACACCTAGTTGAATCGGACGGGCGGACGCCTGGTCCGGAAGGGTTGCGGAGAAGGAGCCCGACCATGACACGACATCTGCTCACCGCAGCCCTCGGCATGATGACACTCGTCGCGGCCCCTCTCGACGCCGACGCGATCGGTAAAAAAGCCAGAGAACGCACCACCGTCGAGCGCGATTGCAGACCTTTCAACGGGCCGTCCGGCTATGAAGGCAATCCGTGGTGCGACGGTGGCTGGAAGTTCGCCGAGGACTACCCGCCCGGCACCAGCCCCTATTTCGACGTCTTCGATCTGCCACAGGTCCAACGCCTGCGCCGCCGCTGGAGCGGGTATTGATCGCCGCCCGGCACCGTTGACCCTCAACATATGAAGATGAGTGGGCTCCCGCCGGATGGCAGGAGCCCACTTTTTTGCATTACCCGAGACGTCGGCGGCCGTCGCCGGCAATGCCGCGCATGCGGCGGTTCGCTTGCTTGAGCTCATCCTCGAGAATGATCCGGTCTTCGAGACGCGGGTCGCCGAGATCCAGCTCGATCACGAGATCGCCCCGCGCGGTGATCCGCGACGAGAAGGCCAGACGATGGCCGTTGTACTGGATCTGCTGGTGAGCGACCTCGAGCTGCCGGTGTCCTTGCAGGATAGCCCTGAGAGCCAGGACGGCAGCGCGTTCCGTCCGGCGACCGAGCTTCTCGGCAACGGCATGAGACGGCAGCACGTGGAACGGAAGAAAGGCGCGGTAGGCCATGGAGATCTCCTTCTCGCAGACATGACAACGCGCATGCGGGATCGCATGGGCGGTCATGAGGGCTTGAAAGGAGATGTCGCTACGTGCGCATGCCCGATCCCTAAGCCTTGAAAGCGTGTGCGTCAAGCGACGGAACTTCCGGCCTTCTCCGTTCCTTTCTTGTCGGCGCGAGAACGGTGAGCACAACCGTTGCGCCGCGATTGAGCAGGTGTGGACCTGCTCACCAAGATTGGAGTGATCATGAGCATAACGAGACTGATCGGCGCCGTGGCTGGCCTGATGGTGCTGGGCATGGCCTCAGCGCATGCGGCACCCGGCTTTTCCACCGCCAACGTGAACATACGAACCGGGCCGGATACTGAGTTCCCGAGCGTCGGCGTCATCCCCGAAGGCGACGAGATCGAGATTGCCGGCTGCCTGCGTGATGAATCCTGGTGCGACGTGATTTGGGCCGGCAGCCGCGGCTGGGTCTACAGCGAGTACCTGGCCTTCGAGCAGAGCGGCCAATACGTCTCGCTGCCCGACGTGGGCCCCGCAGCGTTCCGTATCCCGTTCGTCACCTTCGTCGCGCGCGACTACTGGGATAGCTATTACGTCGGCCGCCCTTGGTACAAGGATCGCTCGCGCTGGTACGCTTACAAGGTACGCCCGCGTCCGGGCTGGCACGCCCCGCCTCCGGGTGCGCGCAAGGCCGGCTGGTGGCGCAAGGACTACCACGCCCCCGCGGGCCTGAAAGCTCCGCCCGACTATTGGCGCCGCGTCGAGCGCCGCCAGGACCGTCGCGACGACAGGCGTGACGACCGTCAGGACAGGCGGGACGACAGACGCGACGATCGCCGCGACCACCGCTGACGCGAGCCCCTCTCGATACGAAGCCCCGGCGCCCGACGCCGGGGCTTTGTCGTAGGACGATATGCGCACCCCCATCCGCGCCCGGCACTCTCTAAGCTGCGAACGGAAACGAGACGGGTGGGGGAGCCTTCGTATGAGCTGGAAATCGGCATACCGGTCCATCTACTACCGCGGCGCCCCAGAGCCCGCCAATCCTGACCTCGACAAGGCACACACAGCGCTCCTCGTCATCGACGTGCAGAACGTCTACCTCGCGCGCCCTGATCGGGCGTCGCTGTCTCCCGCCGAGCAGGCGGACTATGACGCCTGGACACCGTTCCACGAGCGCATGCACGCGACAGTCATTCCACGCACCCAGGACCTCCTAGCCACGTTCCGCAGTCACGGCGTCGAATGCCTGTTTGCGCGCATTGCCTGCCACACGAAAGACGGCCGCGACCGGTCGCTCTCTCAGAAGATGCCCGGCTGGAATAACTTGCTCTTGCCGAAGGACGAGGCGCCGTCGCAGATCCCCGATGCGCTCGCACCCGTCGGCGACGAGATCGTTGTCACGAAGACAACCGACAGCGCGCTGACCGGCACCAACCTGCGCCTGATCCTCACCAATCTCGGCATCAAGACTGTGATCTGCTGCGGGATCTTCACCGATCAGTGCGTGTCTTCCACCGTACGCAGCCTGGCCGACGAGAGCTTCAACGTCGTGGTCGTCGAGGACTGCTGCGCGGCGGGCAGCGACGAGCTGCATCACAAGGAGCTCGAGATCATCAACATGATCTACTGCCACGTGATGTCGTCGGCTGAGCTGAAGGCGCTGATGGCGTTAAGCTGATACCGGCACCATGAGTTGCAGCGGCCGCAATCCCTCGTCCTTATCAGTGGACGGGGAGGAGGCCCACCTTGACAAACAGCGGCGAATAATTGAGAACATTTAGAGAACAGCGCAAGCAGTCTCAAAGGCAGCTCGCGATATTTTTCTTTCTATTTCAGCTGGTTGGAAGAGACGCATGGCAGAGCCCACGATCACGTGCCCGAAGTGCAGCACCGAGATCAAGCTGACGGAATCCCTTGCCGCGCCGCTGATTGCGGACACACGCCGCAAATACGAGCAGGCGCTGACGCAGAAGGACGCGGAGATCGCGAAGCGCGAAACGGAGATCCGCAGTCAGCACGCGGCCCTCGAAAAGGAGAAGGCGGCCATTGGCGAGCAGGTCGCCGAGCGCGTCGCGGCCGAGCGCGCGCGCATCGCCGCCGAGGAAACCAAAAAAGCTAAGCTCCTGGCCGCCGCAGACTTGGATCAAAAGAGCAAACAGCTTGCCGACCTGCAGGACGTCCTGCGCGAGCGCGATGCCAAGCTGGCCGAGGCACAGAAGGCGCAAGCCGAGCTGATCCGCAAGCAGCGCGAGCTGGATGACGCCAAGCGTGAGATGGACCTCACCATCGAAAAGAAGGTGCAGGAGTCGCTCGTCGCCGTCCGCGACAAGGCCAAACAGGAGGCCGAGGAAGGTTTGAAGCTCCAAGTCACCGAGAGGGACGAGAAAATCTCTTCGATGGCGCGGCAGATAGAAGAGCTGAGGCGCAAGGCCGAGCAGGGCTCGCAGCAGCTCCAGGGCGAAGTACTGGAGCTCGAGCTGGAAGCAACCATTCGCAACAGGTTTCCCCGCGATATCATCGAGCCCGTGCCGAAAGGCGAGTTCGGCGGCGACGTGCTGCAGCGCGTGCTGGGTCCCCTGGACCAGCCCTGCGGTACGATCCTCTGGGAATCGAAGCGGACCAAGAACTGGACCGACGGCTGGCTCGCCAAATTGCGCGGCGATCAACGCATGGCAAAAGCCGACATGGCGCTGCTGGTGTCGAGCGCACTCCCCAAGGACGTTGTGGGTTTTGACCTCATTGATGGCGTCTGGGTCGTGGAGCCGCGCTGCGCCATTCCGGTGGCGATTGCGCTGCGCCAGTCGCTGATCGAGCTTTCCGCCGCCCGTCACGCCCGCGAGGGACAGGAAACCAAGATGGAGCTGGTGTATGACTACCTGACCGGCCCGCGGTTCCGCCATCGTGTCGAGGCAATCATCGAGAAGTTCACCGACATGCAGGCCGATCTCGACCGCGAGCGCAAATGGATGACCAAGCAGTGGGCGAAACGCGAGCAGCAAATCCGCATCGTCGTTGAATCGACCGCCGGCATGTATGGCGACGTGCAGGGCATCGCCGGCAAGGAGCTCGATGAGATCGACGCCCTTACGTTGCCGATGCTCGAGAGCACCGCTTACGATACGGCGGCAGAGTAGCGGCGACCGCGGAACGAGCTTAGGAAGCCAGCCACCACCCGATGCCGACGCCTACGGCAGAGTAATCCCAGCTTCCTGCGCAGTCTGCTCGAGATAGCTCACGAAACGTTGGAACGCCTCGATATAAGCCTCGTCGAGAAACTCGTCGATGCGAACGATCTTGCCGTCGCGCACACGGACGCGGAACCGCACCCGCACATCCAGCCGCTCCCGCGTCTTCCGGTGCACGTGATAGCCGAGCACGGTCGCGCGGATCTCATCCTCCTCGTAGGTGAGGGTCTCGATGACAAAGGCATTCACGACGAAGGTGTCGGCAATGAGCTTCAGTCTGGCGGAGACATTGACCTTGCCCTCGGCGCTCGACACCCAGGGAATCTGTAGCGCGTCGACATTCACCGTATGGATGATGCCGTCATCCAGCAGGGCAACCGTGCCCTCGAAATCTTCGTCGCTCCAGCAACGGACCGCCCGACGGAATACGGCAATTTCTTCGTCTTGAGACATCAGAGAAATAGATCGGCATTAAGAATCTAAAGTGTCGGCGGCCAGTCTAGCGCCCAGAACCCCGCTCGCGAACCCCATCAGTTAGAACAAAATA
>CAZDUD010000053.1:0-25248 GCA_964508485.1 uncultured Hyphomicrobium sp.
CGCGCTCGGCGAGATCTTCATCGACATGCACAAGGAAGGCGCCGCCTTCCGCAGCTTGATGAACAACTTCGCCATCGCCATCTCGCTCGGCCTGCAGTACGGCGTGCCGCTCGAGGAGTACGTGGAGGCCTTCACCTTCACGCGCTTCGAGCCCGCGGGCCTCGTGCAGGGCAACGAGACCATCAAGAACGCCACCTCGATCCTCGACTACATCTTCCGCGAGCTGGCGGTCTCCTACCTCGGCCGCAACGACCTCGCGCACGTCGATCCGCGCGAGATCGTCGGCGAGACGGGCCTCGGCTCCTCCGACGAGGAGACCGACGAGCAGCTCGATCTCGACCTGCCCGAGAGCGTGACGAAGGTAGTGTCCAAAGGCTTCATGCGCGGCAACCTGCGCATCCACGCCGGGGGACGCAGCCATCAGGTCGAGAGCGATCCGGCGTTGAGCCTGTCGTCTCTGCAGCAGGAGCTGACGGCGTATCCCGTCTCCGAGGGCGCCACCGCGCTCTACAGCGACGGCGCAACCGCCCTCAAGGCCGACACCGAGGTCATGTACCGCCGCACGACGGTCTCCGAGACGCAGGTGGTGAAGTCGCGATCGGCGAACGATCGCGTCGCGGAGGCGCGGCTCCGCGGCTACGAGGGCGTCTCGTGTCCCGAGTGCCAGAACTTCACGATGGTTCGAAACGGCACCTGCCTCAAATGCGACACCTGCGGCTCGACGAGCGGCTGCAGCTGAGACAGCGGAGGGCGGGCCACACGGTCCGCCCTTTTTCGTCCCTGAGACGAAATGTGCTCGTGCGTACCGGTTCGCGTTCGATGACCATCAACCACGCGCTGACAGACCGGAGCCCGCCATGACGTTCTCTCCGTCGCCTCTCGCAAGTCCCTTCGAGCTCCTGGAGCTTCCGGACGGCCGCTGTTACGTGGCACGCGCGGCGGCGACGGACACGACGCTGGTCGCCGGGTCCTTCGCGCGGCTCGACCCGCCGCAGGACGAGCCCGCTTCCGACGCCCCCTCCGCCGACCCGGTCGGCGTCTATCCCTCGCGTGACGAGGCCGAGGTCGCCATCCTGCGCGCCTCGCCATCGATCCAACCCGCAGGACCTCTGTCGTCGTTCGCCCCCTGGCTGCGGCAGGACTAGACCATGATCGCTTCGGACCCTATCAGTCCGAAGCGTGAATCATCGGTCTCATTAAAAAAACCTGGAACGTGATTTTGATTCAATCAAACCCAATCACGCGCTGGCAAGGTTGCATCCGCCCTCGAAGCGGCAAGCTCACACCTGTGGATTCCGCACGGTCGCAACAGACGCGCGCCTGAAAAAGCGTAATAGTCTCAACGTCGCGTTTGTCAGTACCGCGTCCCAATCCCAGCGTTCCAGCGTCCTTCACGCAGCATCGCGCTCTGAGAGCGAGGCGCCGCCATGACTCACTTCATTCCGAAGCTCGCACGCATCAGCGCGGGCAAGCACAAGGGAACGAAGCACGCCGCGGACACCAGCCCTCGCGCACGCGAAGGCCCGGTCAACGTGGAGCGATTGGCCCGTCTCGTGCCGCAGATCCGCAAGCGCCTCGGCGTCGACCGCGCGTTCTCGGATGCGGCGCTGCTGGCGAGCCTTACGGCTATCGTGCACCACCCATCGCATGGCGAGCGATGGCACGCAGCGGAGGCGTCCACGCTCGGCCAGTACCTTGCAGGCAGCAGCAAGGATATGCACCGCACGTTGGTGACACTTTTGTCGCTGTTGCCGCGGCCCTAGGTCGAATCGGTTCAGTATCTGCCGGTCGGCTGTTGTTGAGTTCACCGTCTGACACAAGAGCCCGCCGCGTCGCTTGGAGAGGCTCCCCAACCTATTCGTAAAGCACACCGGAGCACCTAATGCCGTCCGCCGGCCTCGCGGCCCCGCCCGTCGTCTATCTCCTGGCTGACCATCTCGATTCCGCCCTCGCCGCAGGCGAGGACCTTTTGAAGTCCACACTGCGCTGGAACGCGGGCGATCCGCGGGCGCCGGAAGGACTGACCCAGCAGCGCCACGAGGAGCGCGCCGCCATCGAAGCCGCGCGCACGCTCGAGATGGTGCTGCTCGCACGCGTGCTGAAGTCGCGCGAGGCCGCCCACGAGCTGGCGAAGCTCGACAGCCAGTTCAAGGTGATTACCAGGCTCTACACGAGCGGAACCGAGATCGTCGCCGAAGCCGCGCGCGAGCTGACAGACGAGACCACGTACGCCTTCGACGCCGGCGACGGCATTACGTCATACCTGCGCACGCGCGGCCTCATCGCCGAGGACGCTCCGGCTCCGCTGGAAGCCGCGAGCCTCACCGTGACCGAGCAGTTCCTCGTTGCGGGCAAAATGCAGCTCGGGCCCCTGCTCGATCTGATCGCCATGTTCCTCGACACGCTCGAGAACCACTACGAGCTGTACGACCAGCCGCACCGCAGCAGCAGCGCCGTAATCCGCGCACGCACGCCGACGAGCGGGGCGACGGCCTAGCAAGACCGCCGCGCCCGCTCCCCGCTGTGTCTCAAACGCAGATCAGCCGTTGTCGTCGTCACGTGTCGCGTAGCGGCCGGCGCTCGTGTAGGCCGGACGGCGCGGTTGCCGCTCCTGTGCCGCAAGACGCTCCTGTCCCGCATAGACGTGCCGTGAGAACACCGACATGTCGTTGGTGCCGTCCTGCGTGACGGGACGCGGCCCCTTCGGTGCACGCTGAACCGCCGCCACGGCAATGGTCTTGCTCGGAACGCGCTTCTGCTTCTGACGGGCGGCCGCCACGCGGTACGACCGCGAATTGCGCTTCGCACTCCGCTCGACGTGGCTACGCCTGCGTACCGGTGCCAGATCGGCATCGGACGACGCGACCGCCGTCTTCGCGAGCGCCGCCTCATCCACGTCGGCTACGGCAACAAGGCTTGCAACCCGGACAAGCTGAGCCTCGTCCTGGGACCCCTTGGCCGATGCCAGCTCAGGCAGCGTCGCCTCCGCAGCGGCAAGAACGGTCGGCGGCGTGAAGGTGGCGCCGCCCTGCGTGCCCGCCGCGCCGGCAACCTGCGTGGGATTGCCCGCGCCCAGTGCGACCGTCTGCGGCAACGGCGAGACCAGACCGGCCACCATGTACGCCGTGGCGGCGCCCTGCTGCGCCTCGTCGAGGCTCGCATACTCCCCGATGTAGCCGGGGACGGGATCGTAGGTCCGGTTCCGCTTGTAGGTCGCTTCCTCGAGGTTCGGCGCATCGATCACGCGAACCTTGAGCGTCGCTACGCCCTGCCCGGCAAACCCAAGCACCTCGGCTGCCTTGCGCGAGACATCGAGCTTGCGGTCGCCCCAGTAGGGTCCCGCGTTATTGACGCGCAGCACGATCGAGGAGCGGGTCTCGGGCGACCAGACGAGCAGCGTCGTGCCGTCCGGATAGATCGGGCTCGCCGCATTGTCCGGCGCCTCGGAGTTGAACGCCTCGCCCGACGAGGTCAGGCCGCACGGATTGTGGCGGTCGCGCGTGCAGGAATCGTAGTGGGACGCACGGATCGTCTCCTCGCTGCCGACGAGCGCCTCCGTCTCGGCAATGGACTTTACGCGGTGGCACTTGCCGTGAAAGCAATAGGTCTTCCCCGGGGTCTTGGCTTCGGCCTCTCCCCCGCCCAAACCTGTCGCGAGCAACGCTGCTCCAAATGCTGGCGCGAGGGACATCAACCCGAACGGTCCCAACTTACGAACGCCCAAACCTCCAGCACTGCTCGAAGCGGTTCTCATCGATCAGCTCCATTTCTGTTTCAGACTTTTTGAGATGGCCGCGCGGCTTCCCCCGGGCCGTTAACGTATGGTGGGCGCAAAGAAGCATCTGCAACGATGGCAGGGGAGCGGCAACGTCGCCGCATGCTTAACGGGAAGCTGCCGTCAGGAGATTGCAGGAATCAGATGAATTCCCGCTCCGCGAGTACGTGCGCGAGGCCCGAGCGGGCTTCCTCTAGCCGCGCTGCGTCCGCACACCGAAGCACCAGCTCCGTCCTGTAACGCCCGTCCGCAAAGGACGGATAGCTGCCCATGGCAACATCCGGGAAGGCAGTCTGATGGGCGGCGAAAAGGTCCGCGAGGTCCCCCTCGGCCCGGTGGACCACGATCGAAACGGCGTTCACTTTTGGGCCGGTCCTGAGCCGCTGTGTCGCAGCCGAGAGCATGGATTTCATGATGTCCGGCACACCGGCCATGACGATCACGTTGCCGATCTGGAAGCCTGGAGCCGCCGACAGGCTGTTGGCGATCAGCTCGGCGCCCTCCGGGATTCGCGCCATCCTGAGCCGCGCGGCCGTGAGCTCGATGCCGCGCGCCGCATAGACGGGCGCCATGAGGGCCACCGCCCTGGGATCGACGTCGACCGGAACACCGAAAACCGCGCCGATGCTGTCGGCCGTGATGTCGTCGTGCGTCGGCCCGATGCCGCCCGTCGTGAAGACGTAGGTATAACGAGCCCGCAGCGCATTCACGGCCGCGACGATTTCCTCGCGCACGTCTCCGACCACGCGGACCTCGCGAAGCGCGATCCCGATCGACGTCAGATGCTCCGCGATGGCGCCGATATTGCGATCATGCGTCCGCCCCGAGAGGATCTCGTCGCCGATGACGAGCACCGCCGCCGTGATGATGTCGCCCTGGGACACGTGCGCTCCTCCAACTGTGACGCAGCTCTACATGTGGTGTGGCCGCCTCGCCAATAGCATTGCGGACGGCGGCAACGCACTCTAATCCTCGCCCGCCATGAAATTTCCGACCCCCCTCGTTCGCGGGCGCCTGATCAAGCGCTACAAGCGCTTCCTTGCCGACGTCAGCCTGGATACGGGTGAGGTGGTGACGGCCACCTGCCCGAATACCGGCTCCATGATGGGCCTTGCCGTGCCCGGTGCGGTGGTCTGGCTCTCGGAGAGCGCCAGCCCGACCCGCAAGTACCCCCACACGTGGGAGCTGGTCGAGGCGGACCTGGGCCGGGGCCCGGTGCTGGTCGGCATCAACACCAACCACCCCAACCGCCTCGTGGCGGACGCCATCGCATCCGGCGCAATTGCGGAGGTTGCAGGCTATGCGAGCCTCAGGCGTGAGGTGAAGTACGGCCTTTCGAGCCGCATCGACATCCTGCTGGAGGACCCGGCCAAGGGGCTCGCCTACGTCGAGATCAAGAACGTCCACCTGTCGCGCGAAGCTGGCCGCGCCGAGTTCCCGGACTCGGTGACGGAGCGCGGCGCAAAGCATCTCGCGGAGTTGAGCAGCATGGTCGCTGCCGGGCATCGGGCAGTCATGCTGTACCTGATCCAGCGCGCCGACGCAGAGGAGTTTGCGCTCGCAGGCGACATCGACCCACGCTACGCGGCGGCATTCGCTGCGGCACGCGCGGCAGGCGTCGAGGCCATCGCCTATGCCTGCGAGCTGTCTCCGACGGAGATTTCGATCACGCGGCCGGTGCCTATTCGCGTCTGAGGGCGCCTATTCGCGTCTGGTGCCGCGACGGCCATCTTGATGCCCACGTTGCATGAATGGTGCTCAGCACCACGCCGAACCGAGGAATAGAATAATGAGAAGATTGAAGCTGCTAGGCGCCGTTGCTGGCGTCTTGCTCAGTGGGATTGCAGCGGCGAACGCGGCGCCCGGCTACGCGACTGCCAACGTCAACATGCGCGCCGGTCCCGACATCGACTATCCGCGGGTGGATCTCATCCCCGACGGCGAACCCGTCGAGATCACGGGCTGCCTTGCCGACGAGTCCTGGTGCGATGTGATCTGGGGCGGAAGCCGGGGTTGGGTCATCAGCGAATACCTAGTCTTCGATCACCGGGGACGCTACATGCCGCTTCCCGATATCGGCCTTGCTGCCATCCGCCTGCCCGCGATCCGGTTCGTGGCCGACGACTATTGGGGCCGATATTACATCGGGCGCCCCTGGTACAAGGAACGTAGCCGCTGGTACGCCTACAAGCCGCGCCCGCGCCCCGGCTGGCGAGCACCGCCCCCGGGCCCGCGCAATCCGGGCTGGTGGCGGTCGGGGTACAAGCCCTTTGCTGGTATGAAGCCCCCGTCGGACCGCTGGGAGCGTCGCCATGACCGGCGTGACGATCGGCGCGACGACAGGCGGGACCGCCGCGACGATCGCAGAGATGATCGCCACGACCGCCGCTACTAGACGGCATATTGAGATCAGCAAGCGGCGCAGGCACGAACCCTGCGCCGCTTTTCTTGTTCTTACTCCGCAGCTTCACCGTGACTGACAAGCACCTGATCGGCCAGCCGTCCGGTGAGCTCCGCCAAGTGATCGAACTTCGCCGTATAGGTGCCGACGCCCGACGTCGCCGAGCGCAATTCCACGATGAGATCCTCGATCTCGGCTTCAGGAATGTGGGCCGAGACGACATCCCAGCCGGGCCAGCCCTCGCGCGCGTCGAAACCAAGGATTTGCCCGCGCCGCTGCGGGATCATCCCGTTGACACGTGCGGTTGCTTCCGACGGCACAGCGATCTCCACCGACATCACCGGCTCGAGCAGCACCGGCTGGCACTTCGGCAGCCCCTCGCTCATGGCGAGCCTGCCCGCCTGCCGGAACGCCATGTCCGAGCTGTCGACAGTATGGAACGAGCCGTCCGTCAGCGTCACCGCGATGTCGACGACCGGAAATCCGAGCGGACCGTGCTTCATGTAGTCCGTCACGCCGATTTCCACCGACGGAATGAACTGCTTCGGCACCACGCCGCCGGTGATCGTATCGCTGAACGCGAAGCCGGCCCCCCGCGGCTGTGGAGAGATGGAGAGCACCACGTCGCCGAACTGCCCATGCCCGCCGGACTGCTTCTTGTGGCGTCCGCGGATTTCGGTCGCCTTGCGGATGGTTTCCTTGTAGGGCACCTGCCGCTTCTGGCGCTCAACCACGACGCCGTACTTGCGCTGCAGCCGCTCGAACGCCACCCGCAGATGCATCTCGCCCTGCCCCTTGAGCAGAACCTGATGCGTGTCCTTGTTGTGCTCGATCACAAGTGAGGGATCCTCCTCCACCAGCTTCGCGAGCGCCGAAGACAGTTTCACCTCGTCCTTGCGGTCCTTGAGACCGATGCCCGAGGCGAGCACCGGCACGGGCGGTGTCGGCCCCGCGATCTGCACGACTGATTTTTCCGTCGTGATCGTGTCGCCCGTGCGCACGGAATCGAGACGGCCCAGCGCCACGGTATCGCCCGCATGTGCAACGGAGCGCTTCTGCGTTTCCTCGCCCTTGAGCGAGAAGAGACCCGCAACACGCTCCTCGACCGCCTGCCCGCCGGAAACGGTGGCGCCGTCCGGCAGATCGCCCGTGAGCACGCGCGCGATCGAAAGCTTGCCGCCGTGACCGGTGTAGAGCGTCTTGAACACGTAGGCCGAGCTTTTCGCGTTCTCGATCTTGAGCCGTTTGGCAGTCGCGCCGACGAACGGAACCTCGTGCCGGATGGCTTTAAGGAGCCGCAGGATGCCGCTTCCGTTTTGCGCCGAGCCGAGCAGCACCGGACAGATCAGCCCGTCCTCGAACTCGCGCGAAAGGTCGGCGAACACGATCCCTTTCTCGGGCGCCGCGTCGGAGAGCAGCGTCTCCATGAGCGCATCGTCGTAGTCGGCGAGTTGCTCGAGCATATGGAAGCGCGCTTCCTTTTCCCGCTCGAGATCCGAAGCCTTGATCTCGACCATCTCGGACGGTGCGTTCTTTCGGAACAGGAAGGCCCGCTCCAGGGCGAGATCGATGAAGCCCGTGGCCGCACCGTTCTCCCAAATCGGAATCTGCCTGAGCACGAGAGGCTTCGTGGACGCCGGCTGCAACGCCGGCACAATCTCGCGGACTGGCGTCTCGCAAGCGTCGATCTTATTGAGGAACAGGAGGTGGGGGATGCCCCTGTCCTCGAGCTGCTTCAGGATCACCTGCAGCGCGGGGACACGCTTCGCATCCGGCTCCGACACGATGATGGCCGCATCGCACGCGGTCAGCGCTGCTGCGCTCTCGTGCTGGAATTCGATCGATCCCGGACAGTCGATGAAGGTGAACTTGTCGCCCAGGAATTCCACGTCTGCAACATTGAGCTGGACGCTCATGCCATGGTCGCGCGCTTCGGGGGAAGCGTCGCCCACGCTGGTCTTATCGGCAACGGAGCCGGCCCGTACAATCCCGCCCGTGCGGGCGAGAATGGCTTCGAGGAGAGAAGTCTTTCCAGAGAGAAACGGGCCGATCAGTGCGATGCAGCGGGTGCTGCGGCCCGAAGTATGCCCCGAGCCGGCACTTGGTGTGCCTCTCGGGCCGTCGGATTGCCCCATGGTATCCTCCTTCCCGCTTCCCGGATTGTCGTTCCGGGTGAGCGCTACGAGGCGCAGAGGGATGCGCTCGTCGCACACCCCCGCGCCTCCTGAAGGAGCGCGACAAACAATCGTCGCGCCGCACCAGCAAAGACGCAAGAGCCTTCCGTCTTAATCGACCACTAATCATTGGTGCTCAAACTCGAACAAATGAGTCTTGCAGGCAGAGTGCACACGCGTGCTTCAAGCTGCTGCGACGCAACAAATATTCGCAGTTGCAGAAGCGGGTTTCGTGAAGAATGTTTCCAAAAATTACTTGAAGAAGGACCGGACTGGCCGCATCATGAAAGTGTCAGCATGACAGCATAAACATTGTCATGAGGACGCAATTCGACGGCACTCGACGACAAGAAGAAACGATCCCTGGAGAGGCTGAGGCTAGGCGAAGACGATCGGGCCTATTGGCGGAACTTACGGCCCGGTAGAGCGCTTGAGCTCAGAGAAGGACGTGCCTCATGCATAGAGACAAGCTTAACAGGTCCCTCGCTAAAGCGGCAGACGCGGCAGGCTACGCCATGGCCTCCCGCGAGGAGGACTTGACCGAGTGGACGCTGCTTCAACCGGAAGTCGCGCTCCGCAACGGCCACGCCACTGCTGCCAACACGGTGCGGAGAATGTCGCTTCCCTTCGCTCGCTTCGAGCAATGGATCGCGCACATGCTCTCGCTCTCGGACATCCGCGTCACCCCCCGTCCGCTGCTTCCGAGCCGCTGAGAGAGATCCTTCGCATGCAAGACACGACGGGCTGCTCACGCAGCCCGTTTTTGTTTCTGCGCACAAGTCCCCTCCGTAGGAATATGCAAACCGCCTCTGGTTGACTCCCCTCGACCCCGATGCAAGCCTCGCTGCGCAGTCTCAGTCCATCGGAGGATCTGTTTGATGCGTCGCGTATTGCTCGTTCTCGCCGCGCTTGTCCTTGGCGCCGCCGCCGTATCCGCACAGAACGTCACCGTCATCAAAAAGCGCCAGGATACCCTGAAGGAGATGGGCGACGCCGTGAAGCCTGTCGGCGCCATGTACAAGGGCGAGGCGGATTTCGATCTCGCAAAGGTCCAGGCAGCCCTCAAGGTCATCCAGAAGAACGCTCCCCTGCTTCCTCCTCTTTTCCCGGACGACTCGAAGACCGGAGCCGACACCGAGGCGCTCCCGAAGATCTGGGAGGACAAGGCCGACTTCGAAGGCCGCTACCAGAAGCTGGCTGACGCCGCGAAGGCCGCCGAAAGCGCGATAACGAACGAGGAGTCGTTTCCCGAGGCCTGGAAGGCGGTCGTGGGCAACTGCGCCGGCTGCCACAAGCAGTATCGGAAGCCGAAGAGCTGAGGCCGCACCAGGCGATGCCCTCGAGCGCAAATGAGCCATCGCCGCAAAAGAGCGTGGCGAGCGTTCCCGCATGGGACCTCCCGACGCGGATGTTCCATTGGACGCTTCTTGTCCTCGTCTTATCGGCCTGGGTCAGCTACGAGTTTGCCGAGCGCATCGGCGACGAGTCGCTGATCTGGCACCGCGCCAATGGCCTCGCCATTCTGATCCTCGTCGTCTGGCGCCTGCTCTGGGGGCTTGTGGGATCGTCCACCGCGCGCTTCGCGAATTTCGTCCGCGCGCCCGGTGCGGCCGTCCGCTACGCCAAGGGACTGTTGACCGGCGGAGGACCCACCTACCTTGGACACAATCCCTTGGGCGCCCTGATGGTGCTGGCGCTCTTGGCCGTGCTCGCCTTCATGGGAGGCCTGGGCCTGTTCGCCACCGATGACAACGACCTCGTCGGCGGGCCGCTCTACAGGCTAGTCAGCGAAGCCGGGAATCTGCGCGCCACGCGCCTTCACAGCTTCATCTTCAACGTCGTGCTGCTGCCGCTCTTGGCATTTCACATCGCCGCCGCCCTGCTCTACACGCTGGGCAAGAAAGAGCCGCTGATCCAAGCGATGGTCAGCGGCAAAAAACCGGCGGCATCCTACACGGACGCCGCCGAAGCAGTCATTGTCGAACGCCCGATGCTGCGAGCGTTCATTTGTCTGATCGTTGCGGCCGCGATTGTGCTCGGCGGAATCCTGGCTCTGGGCGGCAGCCTCGTCCTGCGCTAGCGCTACTTCAAATTCCCGCAGAAGCGCTGAATGCGCGTGCAGGCTTCCGTCAGAGCCTCCGTCGAGGTCGCGTACGAAATGCGGAACGCCGGCGAACCCTCGAACGCCGCGCCGTGCACCACCGCCACACCCTCGTCCTCGAGCAGAGCCGTCACGAAGTCCTCGTCGTTGTTGATCGTGACACCCTTGGGCGTCGACTTGCCGATGGCACCTGCACAGCTTGGATAGACATAGAACGCGCCCTCCGGCTTCGGGCACGTGAGCCCCTTCGCCTGATTCAGCATACCGACCACGAGATCACGGCGCTGCACGAACACCTCGTTGTTGCGCTGGATGAAGTCCTGCGGCCCGTTGAGCGCCTCGACACCAGCCCACTGCGTGATCGAGGTCGGGTTCGAGGTCGACTGCGACTGCAGCTTGCGCATGGCGTTGATGAGCGGCTCCGGGCCCGCCGCATAGCCGAGCCGCCAGCCCGTCATGCAGTAGGCTTTGGAGAGACCGTTCATGGTCAGCGTGCGGTCGTAGAGACCAGGCTCCACCTGCGCGGGCGTGAAGAACTTGTGCCCGTCGTAGATCAGGTGCTCGTACATATCGTCCGTCAGCACCCAGACGTGCTTGTTCTTGGGCTGCATGAGCACGTCCGTCAGCGCCTTGAGGTCGGCGTGCGAGTAGGCCGCGCCCGTCGGGTTGGACGGCGAGTTGAGGATCAGCCACTTGGTGGCCGGCGTGATCGCCCGGTCGAGCACCTCGGGCTTGAGGCGGAAGCCGTCTTCGATCTTCGTCGTGGCGAACACCGGCTTGCCGGCGCCGAGCAGCACGATGTCGGCGTACGACACCCAGCAAGGCGCCGGAATGACGACCTCGTCGCCGGGATTGAGCGTCGCGAGCAGCGCGTTGTAGAGCACCTGCTTGCCGCCCGTTCCGACCGATACCTGGGCCGGGGTGTACTCGAGCTGGTTGTCGCGCTTGAACTTGGCGACGATGGCCGCCTTGAGCTCGGGGATGCCGTCCACGTCGGTGTATTTGGTCTTGCCGTCTTTGAGCGCCTTGATCGCCGCGAGCTTGATGTTCTCCGGCGTATCGAAATCCGGCTCGCCTGCCGAGAGCGAGATGATGTCCCGGCCCTGCGCCTTGAGCTGGCGCGCCTTCATGGACACGGCGATGGTGGCGGACGGTTGAATACGGTTCAGGCTGTCGGCAAAAAAGCCCATTGCGGAATCTTTCTCGTTGAACGGAGGAATGCCCGCAGCGCGCCTTCGAGCCTGCGGGCGGCGCGGACGCTACGCCGGGTGTCCTGGAAGTTCAATACGGGCGGTACTTATCCGATCGAATTGTCATGCGTGTCGCATCGGGCACGAAGGCAACACAATATTTGCCGATCCACGGAATAGCTTGCCTTCGCCACAATCCGGGCAAACCCCCGCCACAGCACAGGAATGTGATCGCCTCCGGATCACGTCGAGCACGAATCATTCGGAAATCGGAAAGGAGGCCCCGTCGCATGTCGCGTAAGGAAGTATCTCCCCAGTTCCGCAAGCATTTGCCTGATCTTCTGGCCGGGCTTGCAGTTTTCGCGCTCATGCTTGTCCTGACGGGCTGGCATATCGGTATTGCGGCCGCATCCAACGGCTCATCGTTTGCCGCAGCCATGGACCGGAACGCCTCAGCCCTGTTGCTGGCTGGCGCTTTCGCCGCCATGGCCGTGTTCAACGTGGCCTTCGTCCGGCACCTGCGCCGGGCCTACGCACCACGCAAACCAAGCCTGCGACACCACGTCAGGACAGACAAAAACTTCGGTGGATGAAGAGTTTACCATCCGGCCGTTGAATTCCGCCGTGCCGGGCTCGCTCCTGAACCACGGCCACGCTATAAGCGTTACATGGATTGTGCTGGGTGTGCTTCCCGACGGGGGCACGACGGAATTGAGAGCCAGAGTTCGCCAAAGGGCTGCATCATGACGCTCCGCCGCTTCGCTCTTCCCATGACTACGACGGCCCGCACAGGTGCGGGGCTGACCCTGATTGCACTGCTCGGGGCCGGGATCGCCGCAACCAATACCGATGCCGTCGTCGCAGGGCGCTTCACGGCCGCTCTTGAAGCCACACCGCACCACGCGACGGTGGACGTCGCGGCAATCGCCGGATCGGACAACACCATGGTCTCGGGCAGCGAGGCCTACTGGCTGGAGAAGCGCCGCCACGAGGAGGCGGGAGCGGCAATCGAGCCGGCCGCCTGGTCGACCCCGTTCATCGGCAACGTCGCAGTCGGCTCGCGCGTCACGTTCTCGACCGGACAGGACGCCCGCGAGTTCGAGGTGGTTGCCGTCACCGAGATCGCGCAAGCGCCGGGAGCAGCAGCCCAAGCGGCGAACGGGCATGTCGAGCGCCGGTTCGCCATCACATGCCGCGACCTCAGCACGCCGGACAGGCCGCTCCAGACGTTCGAGACGACCATCAGTATCGCGCCGGGAGCCGCAAGGACCGCCCGCGCCCTGTAGCCCCGTCTGAAGGCTCTAGCTGAGCCGGAACGCCGGTCATTGTGGCTTGCCGATCCCACGGTCCGCGCTGGATGCACCCACGCGCCGATCTCCCCGTTGCACGGCCCGAACGAGCCCCTATGATGCGGCCCGCACACCCACATTGCACACGTGGAAGGGAGTTCGCGGCATGAGGCTCAATCCCCCGACGATCGTGATCTTCCTGATTTCCTTCGTTCTGGCCACTCTGGCGCTGATCACCAAGCTGGGCTTCATCCCGGTCCCACGCTACCTGCCCCACCAGGAGTTCTGGCTGTCGATTACGGCCTACCTGACGCTGATGGTCGGCAACTTGGTCCGCGGCCTCTAAAGCGTTGTCCGATTGAACCAGCCGCTTTTTTCTCACACCATGGCCGCCCTTGAGGCGGCCACCCAGGAGCAGTTTGTGAGGTACTTGCGTGCCCTGATGAGTGGCCAAGCCCGGGCATGACGTGAAGCAGCGGCGTACTTTCAAGCCCAAGCTGGCTTCCCAAACAGCGAAAGCATCTACCAGGCGATCGGCTTGCGGTCGCGGAAGAACCCGCCGGTCGGGCCGTCGTCGGGAAGCGTTGCCAGCCAGACAGCCGTATCCGCACCCTCCTCCGGACTGCGATCGGCTTTCGGGCCACCCATGTCGGTACGCACCCATCCGGGGCACATGGCGTTGACCTTGATATTGCCGCCGCTGAGCTCGGCCGCGGCGATCCGGGTCAGCGCGTTGAGAGCCGATTTCGACATGCGGTAAGCCGGATACCCGCTGCCCATGTCGCTGAGCTGGCCTGCGCCCGAGGAGAGATTGACGATCCGGCCATACGCCTGCGCGCGCATGAGGGGAGCGGCGGCCTGGATGAGCCGCACGGGGCCGAGCAAATTGGTTTCCATCGTCCGCCTGAGCGTATCGGACTTGAGATCGAACAGGCTGGCCTGGAACCCGCCGGGCGCGTCGATCAGAATGGCCGCGTTGTTGACCAGGATGTCGAGCCGGCCGTAGATCCGCTTGACCTCGGCCACCGCGCTGGCCGCGCTGCCCTCGCTATCCACGTCCAGCGCCACCACAGGAACATCGATCCCTTCCGGCTTCAATTTTTCTGCAGCCGCGAGCCCCTCGTTCGTGTCGCGGGCGCCGATGACGGCCAGCACCCCAAGCCGCGCAAGCTGCCGTACGATCTCGAAGCCGATCCCCCGGTTCGCGCCTGAGACGAGTGCGGTCCGTGTAACAGCCATGCGGATCTCCCTTTTCCGGCCACGCGCTAGTGTCCCGATTCCGAAGTTCGCCAGAGTTTGAGGCTGGTTTGGCGAGCGAACTTCGGAATCAAAAGGGACACTAGGATCATAGATTTGCTCGTGTGATTCAGATCGAGAAATTCGCTCGGAACCGTGCTGCGTGATGGGGCGAATTTCTCGATCATCACACGAGCGCGCCTTGTCGCGCTGAGATTAGCGTCTAACCGCCGGCGCCGCATCCGGCGCGATATCGTAAATCCTCCGGATCAAGCGACTGAATCGATATAGCTAGGAAACGTGCCCTCGTAGCATGTGAGAACCGTTAGCCATGAAAGCTTATGTGGTCGTTCAGGAGACGGTGACGGACGAGCAGACCTTCGTCGCCTATCGCAGCAAGGTCATTCCGACGCTCGCCCCGTACCATGGCCGCTTCGTCGTGCGCGGAGGGACGCTTTCGATCCTAGAGGGCGAATGGCCCCATCCGCGGCTCGTCATCCTGGAATTCCCGTCGCGCGACGCCGCGATGGGCTGGTACCGGTCCGCGGCGTACCAGGCGATTCTGCCCCTCCGCCTCGCGAGCTGTCAGGGGAACCTCATCATCGTCGACGGGACCGACTAGCCGGCAACCTGCCGCCGCCGGAAGGCGGGGGCAGGCGCAAGCGGCAATGCGTCAGTTCAACGGGATATTGACCCAGAGCGAGCCCGAGTAGGCATCGTAGTCGTCCGAGCCCAGGCCGTCATAGGAGCCCGCCCACCGGAGGCCCAGTCCCTCCGGCGTCTGGATGAGGATCCCGCCTTCGATCTTGGCGCGGGTTTCGTCCGTGCCATAGATCGTGCCGTTGAACGTCAGATCGTCGGTATCGAAGTTCCAGATGCCCGAGATCGCGACATGCGGCTCGACCATGGTGCCGTTCTCGAGCTCGGTCCGGTAGCCGACCTCGAGCGTGCCGGTCAGGCGGCCGATAGTGGCCTCCGTGCTCGATACGCTCTGGCCGAGGCTGGTCTTGTAGGCGTCCGATTCCTCGTTGCCGTAGGCGACCTGAAGCTGCGGCGAGAGACGCCAGGGCCCGTAGTACTCGTTGCCCGTGAGCGAGGCACTCGCCAGCCAGCGATCCGTATCGAAGCTGCCGGAACGCGCCCCAACCACGGGATCATCGAGCGCAATGTCGTTCTCGGATTGCCCCCAGGCCGCACGGGCATCGAAGAACAGGTTGTCGGTGAGCCTGATGCCGATATACGGCCCGACCATCCAGCCCGTGCCTTCGATCTTGCCCACGAGCGACGGGTCGTCGATGTCCTCATCGGTATCATCGATCTGGACGAGAGCGCCGACTAAGATGCCCGGCGCCACGACGTAATCGGCGCCGACGTACAGGATGCGGAAGTCGCCCTCGCGGTCGATACCGCCAATGCTGTCGTCGTACTTGGCGATATGTCCCTCAACCCACACGTCGAAGCCTTGGCGCAATGTCGCGAAGCGATCGGTGTAAGGCTGCTCGGCGAAGCTCAGACCGGCCTCAGCGAGCTTGGCCCGCTCCTTGTCCGCCTCCGCAGCCGCAGCGGCTGCGCGGATCTCGCTCAAGCTCGTGCCGAACTTGAACGACGACCCGCCGTTCGAAGCCAGCGGCACCAGTTGCCCTGCGAGCTCTCCGAAGAGGGACGTCGTCGCGGGCCGCTCGAACGGGCTCACGATATCTTCCTCTTGGTTCTCGAAATACGTGACGCCGTCGTACTTGAAGGGACCGGTGTAGGCGAGCCCGGACGTCCCCGTGGTGAGCGCTGCCGACGATGATCCGAGGCCGAGGCCTGGAGGCGACGACATGAGCCCCATCGGCGCGCGCCCGGCCATCATCGGCCCTGCACTGCCCGAGGCCGCACCGCCCGAGAACTTCAGCGGTCCATCCTTCAAGCTTTGCTGCGGCGGCTGCTCCTGCAGACGGCGCAGCATGCGCGCCCGGTCAGGACCATACGTGAGCAGGTTGTCGACGCGCCGGTGGATGAAGCGCTTGGTCTCATCCTCCGCCGGATCATCCTTCTCCTTGAAGTTCGTGAACGTGCACGTGGCGCCGGAGGTCGTCAGGTTCAATGTTACCGAATTGTTGGCAAGGTCCACGTCTCCGCAACCGGAGATGCTCTTCAAGGTCCAGCCCTCCGGCAGGCTCGTTTCCGTAATCGTGTAGTTCCCGGTCGGCACCTTAAACAGCGTGTGGCTGTCGCCTCCCGGAATGATGATCGGGCCAGGCTGACCGCTTACGTCGAACGTAAAGTCGAGACCTGTTGGCCCGCCTTCGACCAGCTTCACAATCTTGAGATCGCCCGTCTGGCGCGTGTTCGTGAACACGCACGTCGTGGTCTCGTTCGCCAGCACCTCGGCCGTCACCATGTTGCCGTTCTGCGAGCAGTTGTCTCCGCTGACCGCGAGCGTCCACCCGGCCGGAACGGTTTCGGTGATCGTATAGCCGGCTCCTGTCGGCAAGTCCGAAACCGTCACCGTGCCGCCGTCCCCCAGGCTGCTGGGAGTTAGCGCAATGTTTGCGCTCTGCGGATCTGTGAGCGTGAAGTCGAACGTCTCGCCATTGCCGCCGACGACCTTCTTCTCGATCTTGATCGAGCCGGTCTGGCGCGTGTTCGTGAACACGCACGTCGTGGTCTCGTTGGCCTTCACCTCGGCCTTCGCCGTGTTGCCGTTCTGCGAGCAGTTGTCGCCGCTGACGGTGAGCGTCCAGCCGGGCGGAACGGCCTCGGTGATCGTGTAGCCGGTACCGATCGGGAGGTCGGGAGCCGTCGTCGTGTCGCCATCTCCCAGACTGCTGGGAGCAAGCGTGATATTTGCGCTCTGCGGATCGGTGAGCGTGAAGTCGAACGTCTCACCGTTGCCGCCGACAACCTTCTTCTCGATCGTGATCGAGCCCAGGCTCTTGTTGATCACGGTGCATTTGGTCGTCTCGCCGGAGACCACGACGGCACGGGAGTCCTGGCTCCCGTTGCCTTCGCAAACGATGCTGTCCAGAGTCCAGCCGTTAGGCGCGGTCTCGCTGATCGTATAGGTTCCAGGAGCGACGTCCTTCGTCTCCGAGTTCGGATTGCTGGAGCCCGTGGAGATCGTATAGACGATCGGACTTCCAACGCCCGAAGCGGTGATGTCGAACGAGCCGGTGCCGCCCAAGGACTGCTTCTCGATCTCGAGCTTGCCCTGCTTGGTGTTGGTAACGGTGCACGTGATCGTTTCGCCGCTGATGACAGTCACCGCCGCGGGATTGGACGTCTGATCTCCCGATCCGCAATTGACCTTCGTGAAATCCCAACCGCTGGGAATGTTCACTTCCCCGACGGTGTAGTCCCCCGGCTGCAGCGTGAGGACCTCGTTGTCGTTGTCGCCGAGATCCGAGACGGTATCGGAGACCGCTCCATTCTTCTTGATCTCGAAATCGAACGTGTCGCCCGGTCCCCCGCCAGGCGCGTTCTTGATGATCTTGAGCTGGCCCTTCTTCGTGTTGGTGAACGTGCACGTGGTCATCTCGCCGCTGACGATGGTCACAGCCGTCGACAGGCTCGTCTTGTCTCCCGCTCCGCAATTGACCTTCTCGAAATCCCAGTCGCCGGGAATGTTCACTTCGCCGACGGTGTAGTCCCCCGGCTGCAGCGTGAGAACCTCTTGACCACCATCGCCGAGCCCCGTGACGGTATCGGCGACCGCTCCATTCTTCTTGATCTCGAAATCGAACGTGTCGCCGGCACCCCCGCCAGGCGCACTCTTGATGATCTTGAGCTGACCCTTCTTCTTGTTGGTGAACGTGCATATGGTTGTCTGACCGCTGGTGATCGTCACATTCGCCGAAAGGCTTGTCTGATCTCCCGCTCCGCAATTGACCTTCTCGAAATCCCAATTGCCCGGGATGTTCACCTCCCCGATGGAATAGTCGCCGGGCTCCAGGGTGAGGACCTCGTTATCGTTGTCGCCGAGATCGGAGACGGTATCGGAGACCACTCCATTCTTCTTGAGCTCGAAATCGAACGTGTCGCCAAGCCCCCCGCCAGGCGCACTCTTGATGATCTTGAGCTGGCCCATGTCGACCGCAACGGCTGGCGCCGCGGTTCCGCTTGTGATTGCGAACGCCACGAGCAGAGCAAAAAGGAGCGCACCGCCGCGGCGCCCTCGCTGAACTGGAACCGGAAATTGTCCTGATGCGCGGCCTGCGGAGGACGAATCCGCAAAAAACCGCGGCGAAAGTAAAAATTTGAAACACGCATTAACAGCGGCGCGCACAACAACCCCCGAACGCATACAAGCGCACATAACAAGCCGTTCCGCCTGCGCGTGTGCGCAGCCAGTGTCAGGCCCGTAACCGGGCCTTCAGCTTCTGGAAAAGGATGGCCTTCCCCGTCTTGGTAGTTCGTTCGGCTCTTTGCGGCATCGGCGAGCACCTTCGCCGGACCGTTTTCTTTTTTTCGCGCTCGGGCGAACCGACCCGTGCGCGCTGCTATCAAATTAGGCGCAAGCAAGGAGCCTCAATATGCAGGCCACCCGCTCAGCCCCGGCATTCCGCACTTCAGCGCCGAAAAAGCGTCTGATCGAAACGAACTACCGATAAGCAGACGTCAGACGCCCTGATTTTTTGCCGTTAACGGCTGCTTAACTAGGCAACTTATCCACACCCTCAGTTGACTTATCAACTGTGGGAGCATGGCGGATGCCTGATTCGTGCCATCAGTGTGGCGACGTTGCCACGATTAAGCGAAGCGGAAGATGCGCTCAACCTGCCCGCGATCCGTCCCCGATATGATAATCATTGGTCGCGCAGTATTGGCATTGCAGGGATTTTTCGAGCGATCCTCGCAGCGCCGCACTTCTAGGTCGAAGGCTCGGCGCGGGGCAATGCAGGCGGCCCGTCGAAATCCAGCGTCAGACCGTAAAGCCTCCAGACCCCATCGGACTTCTGGTAGCTGAACCCGAAGCGCGTTTTGACGGGGACCGTCGGCAGATATCCCGCAAACTGCAGAATGTGCTGCCCGGTATGAAAGCGGGCTGTTTCGATGATCGGATCGAGCGTGAGCGCCCGCGACAGGTCGATTTTCTTGGCCCGCATCCCTGCGAAGAGCTTTTCGAGCTTCTGAGCCGTGAAGCGCTGCTGGAAGTCTGGCGCCGCCATCGCCCGCAGAACCCCGTAATCTGAAGTCTGGTTCGCATCGTTGAGGCGGATGAACGTGGCGCGCACGAGCGCCAGCGCCTCGGACCGGGCGAGGCCCGGCACATCCGCTGCTGCCGCGTGCAGAGACATCGCGCCGAGGCACAGCGGCACCACCAAGCACTTCAGCAGATAAGCGAGGCCCGTTCGCATCGCGTTTTCCAAGCATCCAAAAGGATGCCAACGCTAGTGCAACGGGCGGCCGGACGATGCTGCCTCCTGCCGGCTATCCACACTATTCACAGCAGGGTCAAGCATCGACAAGGGTGCACCGCACCAGCGAATGAGGCGCGGCGCGTCGAACACCCCTCACCACTCCTTGGTTATGGCAAGTCGGAACGACCTCGGCTCGAGGGGATGGAAGTGAATATCCTCCGTAGCCGGCGCTCCGGACGGGAAGCTCGACTCGTAGAAGTAGTCGATCTGGCTCGCGGTCTCGTCAAAGAGGTTGTACGCATCCACCTGGACGATCAACCCATCGCCAAACTTGTATCCGAGACGCGCCGATACGGGCGTACTGGATTTTGAGCGGACGCTGTTGTCCTCGATGAGCGGCCGCGGCCCAAAATAGCGGACGTTGATGCCGCCGAAGAAGCCACCCCAGACATCGTCGAACGAGAGCCCTGCCGTCACGACGCCCTCGATCGCACCGGGGATCCGGCGCCCGTCGGGAGATTGATCCTTGAAGCGCGCTTGCGTGTAGGCAGCGTCCAGGTCGAGAAAGAGCCACGGCGAGAGCTCCGCCTGAAGCGTGAACTCGGCGCCGATGCGGCGGCTTGGCCGGCTGGCTTCGGTGGTTCCCGCATCCCCGACGAAGACGATCTCGGAATCGAAGTCGAGGATGAAGGCCGCGAGCGTGCTCGTGATGGCACGCGTCGGCTGCGTCCGGATGCCGATCTCGGCACCCTCCGAGCGCACGAGCAAGGGCGCCGGATCGACGGGACTGAGGGTGACAGGATCGATCGTCGTCACCGTGCCGCGCGCGTCATTGCTGTGAAAGCCGGTGCCGGCATTCAGGTACAGCTCCGTGTTGGCCCAGGGGCCGAGCACCAGGCCGGCCTTGGGACCGAGGATCGCATCAGTTTCATCGCCCGAGTTCACGGCCCGATCGCTCTCGACATCAACATGAAAGAGATCGCCCCTAAGACCGACGGTGCTACGGACCCAATCCGTCCAGCGCAACGTATTCTCAACGAATAACCCCGCGCTCGCTTCCTGCACCTTGTCCTCGCGCACCGTCGAGAGCCGTTTTCGCGCCTTGGTGTTATGCAAGCCCACATCGATGTCGTCGTATCGGGTGTCGATGCCGACAGTCGTTGCACTTTTCATCCCGCCCGCAAGGCTCGAGAAAAAGGTCGTGCTGGCGCTGCCGCCTGCCAGCACGCGATCGTCAGCCTGCTTGAACTGGTCGCCATTGACGGGATCGTTCAGGAAGTAGGTGAAGTTGCTGAACAGCGCGAGATCGCTTTTGATGATGTAGGCGTTGATCCGCGTCGCACTGTCTGCGTCGGTTTGGTGCCAGCGCCCGGACAGGCTGTACCGCTGCGACGAACCACCGTCGGTCGGATCGATTTCACCGAAGCGTCCGATCAAGCCTTGATCCACGGCATATGCCGGAATCTGATCGGTCGAGTTCCATTGTCCCGAATAAGCCATGGCCGTCAGCGCAAAGCCGTTGTTGTAGGACCCGTTCGAATAGCGAACGACGCCGTTGAGACGGTGCACATCGTCCGGATTTTCCCATGGGCCGTCGAAGCGGGCGATTTCACCGGCCACCATCAACGTGCCGTCCACACCGACCGGAGCCGAGGCCGCCGCGACGGCACGCCGGTGTCCGAACTCCCCGATCTCGACCTTTGCGAAACTCGGCTTCGGCATATCGACGACATCGAGGTGGACAGCACCTGCGGAGGAGAAGTCGCCTTCAGACGCAAAGTACGGACCTTTGCGGTAAGCAAGACCACGAACGATCTCCGGAATGATGAAGTTGGTGTCGGCCCAGCCCTGGCCATGGCCATGGGTACGCATGTTCACCGGCATGCCGTCCATCGAGATCGCAAGGTCCGTTCCATGGTCGAGATTGAAGCCGCGCAGGAAGTACTGGTTCGCTTTACCTTCGCCGCTGTGCTGCGTGACGATCAGTCCAGGCACGGACTCGAGCAATTCGCCGGTTCGATAGACCGGGCGCATCGCAAGCTCTGCCTCCGTAACGACACCCTGGCTCGCGCTCTGTGCGATCCCAACGTCGGCAGCTCTTGGATCCAATTCATCGGGCGGCGCAAACGCGAGCGGACCCGCCTGTTCCTCACTTGATCCGGATGGAGACGGCGCTTGAGCGGCAGGATTTGGCGTACTCGCCTTCTTCTTCTTTGTCGCCTTGGGCTGGATCGTCGTGACCTTTACCGTCGGAAGCTCCTGCACCTCCTGCGCTCGCGCCGTTGCGCCGAACAACGCAATAATAAGAGCGGACATAACCGCCGGCATATAATGCATCACGCACCTCCCGAATTCGGCACTTCCCGTGCAGGAAAGGCGTGATAAAGTATGAAATCTATTGTTGATCCTCATACTGCGATCCAAATCCTGCGAGTGAGGCGAACGTGCAACGGATAACGATCACGATTGACAATCAACTTTACAATGAAATTGAAAAGCTCGCTCAAGCGCGCGGGTACCAAAACAGATCGGAAATCATTCGCGATCTTGTTCGGACCGGAATTTCCGAAACGAAAGAGGCTTCACCCTCCGGGGAATGCATCGCAAGCGTCGTTTACGTCTACGATCAGGACACACGCGACTTGCCCCAACGCCTCGCGCATGCCTTCCAGCGAGCCCATGACCTATCTGTTGCGACCATGCGCATCTCCCTCGATCACGACAGCTGCATGGAGGTCGCCGTGCTTAGGGGTAAATCAAAAGCAGTTCAACAACTTGCAAACGAGATCATCGCCGAGCGAGGCGCCCGGCACGGTCGTATAACGATGATCCCGGCGACGATCGAGACCACGGGACATAAACATGGCGACCGGCACGCACATGCGCACGAGCACATCCGCGTTCGCTAAGCGCGCGACAAACGCAAAGATGCCTGCGTAGGACTACGTATTCGCTATCCGCAATATCCAGCCTTCTCCTTTCCAAAATTCGTTTCCGGCGGAATGCAACCGCTTTTCGCGCTGACCGACTGCACACAATGTCGCGCGACAATTCCTTGATTGCCGCCGATCCCGTTCGAATGCCTTCATTAAACAATGCGGAATGCCGTCGCGCGCGGTGCACTTCGCAGTTGCGCTTGAAATGGACAAAGCGCCCGCAAAATTGCGGCAATGCAAAAAAGCAGCAAAGGGATGGAATGAAATGAAGGTCTCAGACCTGCTCAAGGGACAAGAGCGTCCGGTTTTGACAGTGAAGCCAAATGAAACCATCGGGCTCCTTGCGCGGCTGCTCCAGCAGCACCGTGTCGGCGTGATGGTCGTCAGCCATGACGGCCGAACACCTGAGGGCATCATCTCAGAGCGGGACATCGCCTACAGTCTCGCCGAACGCCGGGGCGAGCTGCACCTGTTGCCGGTCTCGGCCTTGATGACCCGCCGCGTGATCACGTGCACGCTGGAGTGCCCGCTCGTGGAGGTCATGGCGCTGATGCGCCAACATCACTTCCGCCACGTTCCGGTCATGGATCAGGGCCGACTGGCCGGCATCGTCAGCATGAGGGACATGATGGAATATCGCCTGAACGAAATGGAGCGGCGATATAAATCCGTCCAGAGCCTGGTGACTTTGGCGGACTGACGGACTGACCAGTTGCGGCGCAGGCCCTGTCTCCCTGCGCCGCTTCTAGTAGGCCATCTCTCTAGAGCCAGCCGCCAATCAGCGCCACACCGGCAAGCGACAGCGCGGCGCCGCCCACTTGGCTGACATTCGCACCGGCATGCCCAATGCGGCCGATTCCGAGACCCAGCGCAATGCCGATCCCGTGCAAGAACGCCGTTGCCAGCAGGAAGCCCGACGCATAGCCGGCGCCCGACGCATCCACCGGCATCTCCACGCCATGGGCGAAACCATGGAAGATCGCAAAGAAGCCAACGAGGGCCATGGCGCCGACCGTCGGCATCGGCAGGCGCAGCGCAACCGCCAGACCCAGAACCACCACCGACGCGGCAATGCCGAGCTCGACATACGGCACAGACACTTGAGCCATGCCCAGGGCGCCGCCGACCGCCATCATGACCACGAACGCCGCCGGCACCATCCAGATCGCGCGTCCGCCGAGGCCCGCAGCCAAAAGGCCCACGGCCACCATCGCAAGCACATGGTCGAGGCCGCCGATCGGATGAGCCAATCCGTGCATGAAGCCATGCACCTCACCCGCACCGACATGCGCTGCGGCGGGTGTCGCGAGCACCATGGCAAGTGTTGCAGCAGCGCCAAGCCGCTGTCCGAAGGTCCTTAGTCTCATGTGTTAAAGTCCTCCCAGTTGAAGGTTGACGTTAGGTGTTCAGAAGGGGCTCACGCGCGCAGCCGCGGCCTGCGCGCGAATCCAGTCGTACCAGGCCGCCAGCCCCTCGCCGGTACGGGCGGATACGCGGAACACGGCAATGTCGGGGTTCACGGCGCGGGCGTTTTCGACGGCCTTCTCGACGTCGAAATCGAGATGTGGAACGAGATCGATCTTGTTGAGCAGCATGGCGCTGCTGGCCTGGAACATGTGGGGGTATTTGAGCGGCTTGTCCTCGCCTTCGGTGACGGAAAGAATGGCCACCTTCGCGTGCTCGCCGAGATCAAACAGAGCCGGACACACGAGGTTGCCGACATTCTCGATCAGAACCATGGACCCGACCGGCGGCTTCAGCTCCGCGAGTCCCCGCGCGATCATGTCCGCTTCCAGATGGCACCCCGTACCGGTGTTGACCTGCACGCAGGGGGCTCCGGCAGCGCGGATTCGCTGGCTGTCATTGGCGGTGGCCTGATCGCCCTCGATCACGAAAATGGAGGTCTCGCCCCCGAGGTCGCGGATCGCGCGCTCGAGCAGGGTCGTCTTTCCGGAGCCGGGAGAGCTCACCAGATTGAGCGCCAGTATCTCGCGCCCCTTGAACCAGGCCCGGTTCCTCTCGGCCAACGCATCGTTCTTGGCGAGAAGCCGGGCCTCAAGCGCCACGACCGTCGCCTGATCGCTTTTGGCCTCATGATCGTGGGCATGGCCGTGAACGTGCGAGTGGCTGTGGGTCGTGCCATCAGCGTGCGTGTGCTCATGACTATGATGATGGTGATGGTGGCCATCGTGGTCGTGCGTGTGATCGTGGCTATGGTGGTGGTCATGGTCATGATCATGGTCGTGGTGATGACCATGGTGGTGTGGATGGCTGTGACGTGTTCCATCCTCATGCACATGCTCATGGTCATGAGCATGCGCGTCCCGATCGAGCGTTGCCGTCAGCCCGGACTCGAGATTGGTGATCGTGACCTTGTTGGTGCTGCTACAGCCGCAGGTTCCGCACATCACGCAGCCTCCTCAAGCTCGATGGTTTTGATCTTCAGCTCTTCGCCGGCAAGGCGCTCGCAATCGCGGCTTCCGCAAGCACAGGCCGTGAACAGCGTCGGCATCGAATAAACGGTGCCGCAGGTCCGGCAGCGCGCCCGCCCCTCGACGTCTCGAATCTCGAGCTCCGCACCATCGAGGGCCGTCCCCTCGGCCACGGTGTCGAAGCAGAAGCGGATCGCCTCCGTCATGACGCCCGACAGCCTGCCGACCTCGAGCGTGACCTTGAGCACACGGCGGCCTTTGGCGGCCTCCGAGGCGATGGCGACGACATTTCTGGTGATCCCGAGCTCGTGCACGTCAGCAGATCCTCGGCAGTTGGTCGCCGACCAGCATGTCGACGATGCGGTTGCC
>CAZDUD010000054.1:0-25165 GCA_964508485.1 uncultured Hyphomicrobium sp.
TGGACGTGGCGGGCGGAACCGGTGACATCGCCATCCGCTATGCGGAGCGCTCAGGCCCGAACGCGACCGCCGTGCTGGCCGACATCAGCCCCGAGATGCTCGCGGAAGGCCGCACCAAGGTTGCAGCTAAAGGGCTCGACACCCGCATCACGCTTACGCAGGGCAACGCCGAGTCGCTCCCGTTCGCGGACCGCACCTTCGACGCCTATACGATCGCCTTCGGCATCCGCAACGTCACCCACATCGACCGGGCGCTGAGCGAGGCGCATCGCGTGCTCAAGATCGGCGGCCGCTTCCTGTGCCTCGAGTTCTCCGAATGCCAGGTGCCGCTGCTCGACCGCCTCTACGACTTCCACTCGTTCGAGGTCATCCCGCGCCTCGGCCAGCTTGCGGCCGGTTCGGCCGACCCCTACCGCTATCTGGTGGAAAGCATCCGCCGCTTCCCGAACCAGGAAGCGTTCGCGGCCATGATCCGCGACGCGGGCTTCGAGCGCGTCGCGGTTCGCAACCTCACGGGCGGCATCGCCGCCATCCACTCCAGCTGGAAGCTTTAAGTACTTCGCCACGACGGGGCGCCCATCCAGGGGTCACCGTTGGGACCGTCAGCGTGCTTTGGCCGGGTCAAGCCCGGCCATGGAGAGTTGAGGAAGACGGCCGAGCGCGGTTCCTACGCGTCCCCACGATCGACACGGCGGGAAAACTCCGTCTGCCCGCCGGACGCGAGGATGCGCGCCTGCTCGATCCAGTTCTCGCGCTCGATGCGCCCCTTGAAGTCCAGGACCTCGCTTATCTTGTCGATGTCCGCCCGCGTCCAGTTGGCCACCTGCTCATAGGACGTGATGCCGAGCGAGTTAAGCTTCTTCTCGATCAGCACGCCGATGCCGCGGATGCGCTTCAGATCCTCGACGGCGCCCGACGAGACGTAGCTCGGCGCATCGCCGATGAGCGCCTCCGACCGCACCGACCTCAATCCCGAATAGCTCTCACTACGCGGTGCGCTCGGAGCCGCCGATGACGGCTCCGGCATCTCGACCACCACCTCGGTGGGGCCGGGCCGGACGGGCTCGGGCTCAGGCGCCGGCGGCGCGCCGCCCGTGAGGAACAGGGCCTGCGCCACCCAGCCTTCGCGCTCGATGCGGCCGCCGGTGCCGAGCAAGGCTTCGAACCACACGACATCGTCCGCGCTCCACGCAGCGATCTGCGCGAGCTGCGTGACGCCGTTGGCGCGCAGCAGCGCCTCCGATTGGGGATCGACACCGATGACGCGGTGCAGACGGTCGCCGTCCACCGGAGACACGTCGACGGGTGTCGATGGCTTCGGTGCACGCGCGCGAGAGGGATCCCCGCCCTCGGCAAGGATCTGCGCCTGCTCGACCCAGTTCTCCCGCTCGACGCGTCCCTGAAAGCCGAGCGTCTGGCTGACCGCGCGGACATCGTCCGCCGTCCAGGCCGCGATCTGCGAGAAGCGGTGCACGCCGTAGCGAACGAGGCGCTCCTTGAGATCCGCATCGATGCCGTGAATGCGCGTGAGATCGTCGACGGGCTCGCTCGCCAGCCGCTCGAGCGTCGAGGTGGCAGCCGGCGTGCCGAAGCGCGTCTCCGCATCTTCCTCTGCGGCTGGAACCGGAACGATGGCCGCGGCTTCGGCGGCTGCCTTCTCGGCCTCGGCCTTTTCTGCGGCCTCCGCGTCGGCTTTGGCCTTGGCGGCAGCGGCAGCAGCAGCGGCTGCCGCCGCGACAGCAACTTGCGTATAGCTCTGCTCCTCCGACGGCGCCGGTTCCGGCGCAGGCTTGGGCGGCAGCACATCGCGCTGCGGTGGAGCAGGCGGCGGTGCCGGTTGCGGAGCGGGTGCAGGTTCAGGTGCCCGCGCAACGACAGGCACGGGTACCGGCGCGGGCTCAGGCTGAGGCTCAGGCTCGGGCCGCGGCTGCACCTCGACCACGGGCTGGCCCGGCTGGAACACCGGTGGCACCGACGGCCCGTCTCCCCCCGAGAGCGCGCGGCCGAAGCGGTCCGTGCCCGCAGACGCCACAGCAGCCGGTGCGGCGGTCGCGACGCTCGTGCTGGCCGCTGCGGCATCGCGGCCGTTCGAAAGCCCGCGCCGTATGAGGCAGGCGAGCGAGGCGCCGAGCAGGAACGCTCCCAGCATCAGCAAGAATGTCTGCACGAGCAAAATCGTCATACGCCCCTACTCCCTTTCAAAGACTGCCCAACCCCATAAGGTCAGTCTTCGACCCCTCCGCAGCTGATCCATCCGACGACGAGACCGACAGCAAACGCGGCTGCCAGATACCAGAACAGTTGTACGACCAGGTAATCCATCGCGCCGTCCCCACCTTCGATCTCGACTAATCCGTAAACACCTTGAACTCGATGCGCCGGTTCTTCGCCATGCCGGCCTTCGTGTCGTTCGACACCGCCGGCCGGCCCGCGCCGAAACCCACGGCCGAAAGCCGATCCTCGGCCACGCCGGCCTTCACCAGGCTGTCGACCACCGCACGCGCCCGTCGCTCGGAGAGGTTCTGATTGCGCTCGTCGGTGCCTTCGGAGTCGGTGTGACCCTCGACCTCGACGCGCGCACCTGGACACGTCTTGATGATCTCCGAGAGCCGCTTGATCGTCCGCGCGCTCTTGCGGTCGATCTCGGCGCTGGCACGATCGAACAGGATGACATCCTCGGTGACGGCCTCGGAAAGCTTCTTCTCGCAAGCCTCCGTCTCCGCCGTCGTCTTCCGCGCGGCGCGCTTTGCTTCCTCTTCGGCAGCCTTTTTCGCTGCGGCCTCGGCGTCTGCTTTCGCCTCCGCCGCCATGTCGGCTTCCTGCTTGGCCTTCTGAGCAGCGAGCGCTTCCGCTTCGCGGGCCGCAGCTTCCGCCTCTTCCTTGGCTTTCGCTGCCGCCGCTTCCTCTTCCGCTTTGCGCGCGGCCGCCTCGACCTCTTCCTTCGCTTTCAGGGCAGCGGCTTCGGCGTCCTCTTTGGCCTTCTGTGCAGCCGCGGCCGCGTCAGCCTCTTCCTGCGCCTTGCGCGCGACAGCATCCTCTTCGGCTTTGAGCGCGGCCTCCGCTTCGGCTTGCGCCTTCATAGCAGCCTCGGTCTGCTCCTTGGCGCGCTGCGCCGCGGCGGCTTCCGCCTCCTCCCGCGCCTTCAAGGCTGCGGCTGCCTCGGCTTCTTCCTTGGCCTTGAGCGCGGCAGCGGCTTCCGCCTCTGCCCTGGCTTTCGCCGCGGCCTCTTCTTCTGCCTTGCGGGCAGCCGCCTCGGCTTCCTCCTTCGCCTTAAGCGCAGCAGCAGCCTCCGCTTCCTGCTCGGCCTTTGCAGCCGCGATGGCCGCTTCGTCCGGCTGAGGTCCGATGCGCTCCGGCGGCGCAGCCTGACCGGCGAGATCCGTCTTGAGCTGGACGGTGCGAATGCCCCACACGCCGCGCACGATGTCGAGCGCCGCTTTCGGATCGCCGTCCTTTTGCGCGCGCCCCGTGATGACGGCCTCGCGCCCGGTCATCGTGACCTTAGCCCACGGCTGCCCGGCCGCGCCGAGCGCCTCGGTGGCCCGCACAGTGAGGTCTGCTTCGACGTTCGGCCGTTCCCGGTAGTAGGTCCCCCAGCTCAACATCGCGACAGGGATGAGACCCCAAAGCCACCGCGAAGGATTGCACCTCATCCCGCCCTAAGCTCCCCAACTACACGTGCCGCAAACCTAGCAGTGAAAGAAGTTTCACCGCACCACCGGCAACGGCCCCCCGACCGGCCCTGACGCGGCGCACTATAGACAAGCCTTCTGTCGTTTCCAAGTTGGACCGGCCTCGAAGCAGGCGTGGCTAACCCGCTCAAACTCAACACGCCTGGCGGGTAGTCAACCATCCGAATTAAACATATGGGTGCGCCTCGCCACCACGCGCGCCCTGGCAGCCATTTCCCTCTTGCCAACCCGTCTGCTCGAGTCTCAACTGAGCCAATCGCGAGACGGAATGGATTCTCGGATTTGACAAGGCACAATAAGCGCCAAGCGGCGTTGGGAGACGCCGCGCCGCTGCACCTCCGGCGGTACAAAGCATGATGGTTCGGTTCTTGATCGTCGACGATCACCCTCTCTTCCGGGAGGCGCTGCAGCTTGCCATCCAGTCGGCCTATCCGGAGGCGGAAATTGTCGAGGCATCGTCCATCTCGGCGGCCCAATCCGTGCTGGCAAGCGAGCAACCGTTCGACCTCCTGCTGCTCGACCTCACCATGCCGGGCACGAAAGGCTTCGACGGGCTGATTGAGCTGCGCGCGGCACGCCCCAAGCAGCCGATCCTGGTCGTCTCTGCCCACGAGGACCCCCGCATCGTCCATGAGGCAATGACCTGCGGGGCTGCGGGGTACATCTCGAAGTCCGTGAGAAAGCGCGATCTCGCCGAGGCAATTCAGGATGTGATGGCCGGGCTCGTCGTGTTGCCCAAGGGCTACATCCCGCCCACGGACGGTGGCGTGCCATCCCGTGAGTCGGATCTTGCAGCCCGTGTCGCCTCCTTGACACGTCAGCAGCTTCGCGTGCTGCAGATGGTTCGGCAGGGGATGCTGAACAAGCAGATCGCCCACGAGCTCGGCGTCGGCGAGACGACGATCAAGGCGCACGTGTCCGAGATCATGCGCAAGCTCAACGTCGTCTCCCGCACCCAGGCCGTAATCGAGGTTGCCCGTCTCGACTTCGACGCCGTGCTCGCAAGCGAGGCTGCGAAGGAATCCGACAAAAGCCCGTAACGTCTATCCGACGAGGTGCGTGACGAGCGCGCGCAGCTCCGCGGGCTTCACGGGCTTGCGCAGGATATCACAATGCGCAGCCGCCACGGCTTCCGCCACCTCCCGCGAATGATCCGCCGTGATCACCACGGACGGGATCGGCACGCCGGCAGCATCTCGGAAGCGCGCCACCGCGGCGAGACCGGATTCGCCGGCATCGAGATGATAGTCGGCGAGGATGATGTCGGGGCGGAATGTCGGCTCCGCGGCGAGCAGCCCTTCGACACCCGCAAGCCCTCCGAAAAGGTGGACCTCGCATCCCCAACGGTCGAGCAGCGCCCTCATCGCATCGCGCACGTTCGCGTCGTTGTCGATCACGACCGCCTTGATGGCGGATAGACGATAGGCGCGCGAGGCTTGGGAACGCGACCCGTTCCGGAGCGCCCGAACGGACGGCGCGTCCCCCGCAAACGGCACGTAAACCGAGAAGCGTGTGCCGTGGCCGACCTCCGAGCAGAGCTCGATCCTGTGCCCGAGCGCTTCGCTCATGCGCGCGATGATCGAAAGCCCGACGCCGAACCCGCCGCCATGCGACCGCTGTCCGGCAGCCCCGCGATGGAACTCGTGAAAAATCTTGGTCCGCTCCGCAGGCGCAATGCCCGGCCCCGTGTCCCAGACGTCGATCCTGAGCTGCGAACCGCGCCGCCGCGTCGCAAGCAGAACACGCCCCTGCTCCGTGTACTGCACGGCATTGGCCATAAGGTTCTGCAGGATCCGCCGCAGCATCAGAGGATCCGAGGTCACGGCCACGTCGCGCGACCGCATCGTCAAGGCAAGCCCCTTGTCGTGGGCGATCGGCTCGATGTCGACAAGCACCGACCGGAATAGATCCAGCACCTCAACCGCCTGGAACGAGGGTTTGAGCGCCCCGGATTCGAGCTTCGACAGATCGAGAATGGTGCGCAGCAACTCCTCAATCGTGGACAGCGCATGGTCCACCTGTCCGATCAGGCGGCCCTGCTGCGGATCGTCTCGTATATCGCCGAGCGCCGAGAGCGAAAGACGCGCCGCATGTAAAGGCTGCAGAAGGTCATGGCTGACTGCCGTGAAGAAACCTGTCTTGAACCGGTTGGCACGCTCGGCGCTGTCGCGCGCACTCGTCAGCTGATCGTTGGCGCGCTCGAGACGGGTGAGCGCCGCCTTGAGCTCCTCCGTGCGCATGCGGACCTGTGTCTCGAGCCCGATAGCCGTCTGGAACATGGAATAGGCATTTGCCTGATAGTCCATGCTCCGTTCGACGCGCTGCATCAGGGCGGCATTGATCTTGGCAAGCTTGGCATTCCGCCGCTCCAGCTCTTCGAGCGCGTCGTGATGTCCCTGATATACGGGCCGGTCGTCGCTCGTCACGACTCACCTCGCCGCGTGCCGAAGGCGACGCCGGTCAACGTTTGATTGAGATGCATCGAGTTGAGCTGTTCGCCATAGCTGTGGAAGCCCACGACGCCATAATGCTTATAGAGGTCCTCCACTTGGCGCCGGATCTGCCGGGTCTCGGCATCGAGGCGTCTCAACACGCAATCGAACCCGAGCACCAAGTCGATCCCGCCGAGCGAGCGATCGATCTCATCGAGCACGCGCTCCGTCGAAAGCAGCATATCCTTTGGCCGGGCGACGGTGAACACCAGTCCCTCGTCGATGGCGCAGAAAAAGGACAGGCTACCGTCCGGATTCATGTTGCGGATCGAACGGCAGTAGTAGTCGCCGCCGACTTTCACCACGAGTGGATAGGAGGCGAAGCTGAACGGCCCGAGGTCGTCCGGCATGAGTCCGATGGCGGACGCGTATTCGCGTGCCGCGGGCTCCGCGTTGAGCTCGTGCACGGTGCGGCAGTCGGCATCCGCGGACGTGACCACGAGCTTGATCTGGGTCGGCTCGAAGTTCGACGTCTTGAAGATGCGAAAGGGAAAGTCGCTCTCCACCATCATGAGCACGGCCGCACGCGTGAGCACGCGCCCTTCGTGGATGAGCGATGTCTGCCGGAAGGCGAGCCCGTCGCCTGCAGACCCGCCGATGAGCTGCATGTCGCCGAACGCCCAATGCACGGCGCCGACCACCGTCTCCTCGGCGTTCGAGAGACCATCGACAAGCATGATGCCGAACACGCGATCGGCAAGCTTGTCGCCGTCGCTCACACCCATGCGCGCCTTGAGCTCGCGCACCATCTGGCTTGCCCGTTCGATGCCGAACGCACTGACATCCTCGATGACGCCGGTGTGGATGCGGAAGCCTTTGCGCGGGAAGGCGATCAGGAGGATACCGGTCTCCATAAGGCCGGTCGGCCCGAACGCGCCCGCCGTCGAGCATCCGGTCACGGTGACGCCCTTGAAGACCGCCGAAAGCCCTGCGGCCAGCGCGGCCGCGTCATAGTCGACCGAGAAAAACGCCACGATATGCTGGAACTCGCCCGTGAGAGCGGCCCTCAACTCCGATACGGCATCATGAACCGCAGGCGCTCGCGTGTTGGCGACGCCGATGCCACACGAGCCCGCGGAGGCAAGAGCTCGCCTCACGCAAATCCTCCCTAGGCGCCTGTTGTCGTGCCGTGCACGCGCAAGCACCTGTTATCGAACTGTTACTTAAGAGGCTGCCACACGTTTACCAGAGCGGCAATCGCTCTCGTGGTAAACGCCTTTCTCAGGGGCCGGATCGAGGCGGTTGGACCGAGATCACCCGGAGCTTGTGGGGCCGTCCGTCCACCCCATTGAGCATCATCGTCTGGCCGGGGGAAAGGCCGATCAGGGCAGCACCAATCGGTGTCAACACCGAGATTTTTCCCGCGTCTATATTTGCTTCCCCCGGAAAGACGAGCTCCGCTTCCCGTCGCTCGTTGCCGTCGACCTCGAAATCCACCAGGGCGTGCATGCGGACGATCGATTCCGGCAGCTCCGCATCCGGCACGACATCGGCACGCTCCATCTCAGCGAGTAGCACGCGCGCGACATGCTCCGACCGGCCGATCAGCAGGGCCGATGTCGCAAGCGCAGTGAGCCGCGTTTCTTCCCGCTCGCCGACCACGATCTGGGGGAGCGCATTGGTGGGAGGATGAAAGGCCATTGCAACCTCATGTGAAGGGACGCGCCCGGCCACACGCTGCGGCGCACGCCCTAAGCGAACCTCCAGGCGAATAGCGCGCACCGCTCGGCGGGCGTCGGAATGATGGAAAGATGTCGAAAAGTTCCCCGGCTCGGGAACGCGTAAGCGGCCAACCAAGCCGGGGCTAGAAGCCCGCGGCGTCGGACTCTCCGCGTGGGAGTTTCAAATGAAAGGCGGCGACGCTTGTCATGCCCAAACAATGGGCACGACCTTCTGCGCTGTCAATGGCGCACGTGGCACGTACGCCTCAGATGTCGCGGTGTCACTCGAATGTCGCCGATCGGTTGCTTGTCCGTCGCACACGACTGCTAGCCACGGCAGATGCGCAGTCGCGACGACAGGCGCGCCGGCCTCATGCGTCGGGGGACGCGGAGATGGATTTACAGCAGGGCTACGTGAGCGCGGCTCATGCCACACATGACGAGGGGGATCGGTCCACGGCTACCGCTCTCCGCACCCAGCGATTCACGATTTTCCTGAGCCTGCTTGCCGTAGTTGCGGCGATGAGGCTGATCGCACTCGCAGCGAACGGCACCGACCTCTACATGGACGAGGCCCAGTACTGGGCCTGGTCGCAGGACCTGGCGTTCGGTTATTTCTCGAAACCTCCCCTCATCGCCTGGATCATCCACGGAGCAACCGCCGTCTGTGGTGAAGGCGAGGCGTGCATCCGCTTGCCCGCGGTTCTCCTGCACCTCGTCACGGCAACGCTGATCTACGGCATCGCCGCGCGCCTCTATTCGGTCGACGTCGCCGTGGTGGCAGGCCTGGGATATACCCTGCTTCCGGCCGTCTCGCTCTCGAGCGGCATCATCTCGACGGACGTCCCGCTGCTCGCAGCCTGGGCGCTGGCGCTTTACGCATTCGCAGGCCTCTTGTCGGCCCCGACGCCGCGCGACACCGTCCTGCTGGCGCTCGCCTTGGGTCTCGGCCTCAACGCCAAGTACGCCATGGCGTACTTCGTCCTGTGCGCAGCGATCTATTTCATCGTCACGCCCGAGCGCCGGATGCGCCTGCGGGATCCCCACCTGTGGCTCGCGCTTGCAGGCGGCCTCGCCCTCATCGCGCCGAACCTCCTGTGGAACACCGGCAACGGCTTCGTCACGGTCGCGCACACCGCCGACAACGCGAGCTGGCGCGGCATTCCGTTCCATCCCGGAAAAGCCGGCGAGTTCCTGCTCGCGCAGTTCGGCGTCTTCGGCCCGATCCTGTTCGGCGCGTTGCTCGTCATCATCTGGCGCGCGACCCGGCGTCCCTCGGATGCCGCACCGCCCGACAAGCTGCTGCTCGCCTTCTCGGTGCCGATCCTTCTCCTTGTCACGACGCAGGGGCTGGTCTCGCGCGCCCACGCCAACTGGGCGGCACCAGCGTACGTTGCGGCAACGGTGCTCATCACGGCGGTCATGATGCGCGACCGCGCTTGGACCTGGCTGCGCGCGTCGTTCGCAATCAACGTCGCAATCGCACTCCTGATCGCCATCGCGACGTGGCAAGCAGGACGCCTTGCGCTGCCCGGCGTCGGCGATCCGTTCGCACGCACGCTCGGCAACCGCGAGCTGGCCGCCGTGGTAAAAGACGAGATTGCCGCCGCTGCGCTGCGGGGCCAGCCCATCCGATCGATCCTGACCGACGACCGCGAGGTCGCCGCCACGCTCGCCTACTACGCGCGTGACATCGGCGTGCCGATGCTCGCCTGGCGCGATGGTCCCGCCCCGCGCAGCTATTTCGAGATGACGCATCCCTTTACCGCGGCAGCAGCCGAGCCGGTCCTGCTCGTCTCGCCGCGCGCCCCGGCGCCATCCCTGACGGACCGCTTCGACTCCGTTGGCCCCGAAACCACGCACACGCTGCCCGCAGGTAGGCACACCACGCGCACGGTGCACTTTTCGCTGCTCGCAAAGTATAAGGAGAGATGAGGCATGACGGTCATCGACCCCTACACGCCGCAGGAAACCAAATTCCGCCGCGACTTCCTGGTCGGGGCCTCGCTGCTTGCCCTACCGCTCGCCGTCATCCTGATCGCCAATCCCGACATCGATCTCGCCCTCTCGAATGCCGTGCGCGAGGCGTGTCCTGTCGCGCCCGCACTCCCCGGCAAGCCATGGTGTCAGACCACGGCTGTCACCGTCGCACGGCGGGCGTTCCAGGTGGTCTTCCTTCTTCTCACGCTCGCGACGCTGAGCGCGGCCGCGCGCCTCTTCCTCAAGGAGCGCAAGTGGTTCGGGCTCGAGCAGGCGCGCTGCTGGTTCATGATCGCGGTGCTTGTCATCGGACCAGGCGTCGTCGCCAACCTCATCTTCAAGGACAACATGGGACGCGCACGCCCGCGCGACGTCATCGAGTTCGGCGGCACGAAGGCCTTCACCCCGCCGCTGGTGCCGTCCGCAGAATGCCCGCGCAACTGCTCGTTCGTCAGCGGCGAGGCGTCCGCAATGTTCGCGCCGTTCTTCGCGCTGGCGCTTCTTCTCCCGCAGTTTCGCCTCGGCCTCCTCGCCACAGGCATCGCAGCAGGGCTTCTGGTAGGAATGGTCCGCATCGTCCAGGGCGCGCATTTCCTGAGCGACATTGTGTTCGCCGGTATCTTCATGGCGTTGACCGTCGGCCTGCTCCACATCGCCTTCATTGGTCTCTGGCGTGAGCCGCGGCGCACATGGAACGCGCTCGCGACGCCCTTCATGCCGTTGATGAGGGTTGCTACCGCGAGGATACGCTGATGGACCCGGACACCCCACAGCCCATCGGCGCCCCGCGCGGCACGCTGGCCGTCGTCATCCCGGCCTTCAACGAATCGGGTAACATTGGCGATCTGATCCGCGAGACCGTTGCCTGCGTTCCGGCAACCGCGCTGCACGAGATCATCGTCGTGGACGACGCCAGTGACGACGCCACCGCCTCCGAGATCCAGGCGCTGCTCGGCACGATCCCGCAGCTCCGCTACGTCCGCCATGCGCGCCGCGCCGGCCAGAGCGCAGCCGTGAGGAGTGGCGTTCGCGCCGCCACCGCGCCGTTCATCGCCACCATGGACGGCGATGGCCAGAACGACCCCCGCGACATCGCAAAGCTGCTGGCATTGCTTGGCCGGACGGATCGGCCGCGAGTTGCCCTCGCCGGCGGCATACGCATCAACCGCCGCGCCCAATCGTCGAAACGATTGGCCTCGAAGTTCGCCAACTGGCTGCGCGATGCCATCTTGAACGACAACTGCCCGGACACGGGCTGCGGAATAAAGGCCTTTCGCCGCGACGTCTTCCTCGACCTCCCGTATTTCTCGGGCATGCACCGCTATCTTCCGGCCCTGGTCCAGGCCTATGGTCACGAGACAGCCTATGCACCGGTCAACGACCGTCCGCGCCGCGCCGGTGTCTCGAAGTACACCAATCTCGGCCGCGGCCTGATCGGCATCTACGATCTCATCGGCGTGCGCTGGCTGATCCGTCGCACGGTGCTCCCCAACGCAGCGCTGCCGGAGCGCAAGACAGCATCCGAAACCCCTGACCTCTCATCGAGCGAGGAACGCCAGTGTATGCAAAACTGATCGCATGGTGGGCCGCGCTTTCGCCGGCCGAAATGACGTGGCTTGCCGTCGGCCTCACGGGACAGGTGCTGTTCTCGGCCCGCTGGCTCATCCAATGGTTTGTCACGGAGAAATCGCGCCGCTCCACGATGCCGGACACCTTCTGGTACCTGAGCCTGCTCGGTGGCCTGCTCGTGTTCGCCTACGGCCTGCACCGCCTGGACCCGGTCATCATCCTCGGCCAGTTCGGCGTCATTATCTACGCGCGCAACCTGTTCTTCATTCGCAAGGAAAAGCAGACGACGGCATCCTCGGCACCGGCGGCGGCCTCGCTCGGAAGCTGAGCCCCGAACTGTCATCAACCCGTCACGGACCTCGCCAAACATGCGGGCCGCATCAGGCTCCGGGAGGCGTTCCGACGATGAAGAAGAAAGTCGCAATGAACGAGAAAGTGAAAGCGGAGCTGCTCGACAGCTTCGACGAGGAGCTGGAGCTCGAGCTAGACGACGAGCGCGTGGGCGAGGACGGTGTCATCGAGCCCGGCAGCGTGGAGCGCAAGCGCTATTTCAAGGAGCTCTTTCGTCTGCAGCGCGAGCTGGTGAAGCTGCAGGACTGGGTGGTCCACGAGAAGCTCAAGGTCGTTGTCATCTTCGAGGGCCGCGACGCAGCCGGCAAGGGCGGTGTCATCAAGCGCATCACGCAGCGGCTGAACCCACGCGTCTGCCGTGTCGCAGCCCTTCCCGCGCCCAACGAGCGCGAGCGCACGCAGTGGTACTTCCAGCGCTACGCCGCCCACCTGCCGGCCGGGGGCGAGATCGTGCTCTTCGACCGCAGCTGGTACAATCGCGCCGGCGTCGAGCGCGTCATGGGCTTCTGCACCGAGGACGACGTGGAGGAGTTCTTCCGCTCGTGCCCCGAGTTCGAGCGCATGCTGGTCCGCTCCGGCATCAAGCTGGTGAAATACTGGTTCTCGATCACCGACGACGAGCAGAACTTCCGCTTCTCCATGCGCATCAAAGATCCGCTGAAGCAGTGGAAGCTCTCGCCCATGGATCTTGAATCGCGCCGCCGCTGGGAAGCCTACACCAAGGCCAAGGAGGCGATGCTCGAGCGCACGCACATTCCCGAGGCGCCGTGGTGGGTAGTCGAGGCGGACGACAAGAAGCGCGCGCGCCTGAACTGTATCAGCCACCTTCTGAGCCAGTTCCCGTACAAGGAGGTCGAGCGGACCGACATCGTGCTCCCGCAGCGGGTCCACAACCCCGACTACATCCGCGGCCCGGTGCCGGACGAGATGTATGTCCCGGACCTCTACGACGAGACCTGATCCGCGGCACGGACCGGCCGTCGCCGCAGACCGAGGCTCAGGCTCACGCGGAGTCAGGATCCGGCTGCGGACAGCACCTCCGCGATCGCGTCTTTGATCTGGAGACGCCGCTTCCGGAGCTTCTCCTCCTCGAACTGGTCCATCGGCGTGACGTTGGTCTCCGCCAGATGCACCTGGTCGTTCACCGTGTCGTATTCCTCGAGCAGGCGCGCGAAATGCGCATTCGACACCTTTAGCTTGTGGATGGTCTCGATCTCACCCGGAAATTCCTCGGCCAGCGTATGCGGCGTGTTCGACATCGGCACTCTTCTCCCTGATCTAGCGCAGTCAATGCTCTTAGCGCCCGACGCCTAGCATCCGTTCCATGCCGAAACCCTTGAGGTCGATCAATAGCGGTGCGGTCTCGGGTGAAAGGAAAAATTTCGAACGCGAGTAAGAAGGGAAAGCTGTAAGCGATAACGATGAAAGCATTATCCACACCTTAGGCCTCGTTCTGAAAAACTTGGTTCGGAGATTTGGCAGCATGGCAAGGATCGTCTTCGGAATGAACCTGTCCTTGGATGGCTATGTCGACCACCAGGAATTTGCGCCGGATGCCGCGCTCTTTCGCCACTGGATCGAGCATGTGCGCGGCCTAACGGGCAGTGTTTACGGCCGCCGCATGTACGAGGTCATGCGCTATTGGGACGAAGACCATCCCGAGTGGAGCATGGAGCAACACGAGTTCGCGGAGGCGTGGCGGAGCCAGCCGAAGTGGGTCGCGTCACGGTCGTTGAAGTCGGTCGGCCCGAACGCCACACTTGTCAACGATGGCATAGATGCTGTGATACGCGTGCTGAAGACCGAGTTCACCGGCGAGATCACAGTGTCCGGACCCGACTTGGCTCGTAGCCTGACCGACCTCGGCCTTGTCGATGAGTATCGGCTCTACTTCCACCCCGTCGTACTTGGCCGGGGCAAGCCATTCTTCGCAAGGCCGCGGCCGCCGCTCCGCCTTGTGGCCAGCGATGTAATCGGCGCGCACGTGATCAGGTTGACGTACGTCCCTGCTTGAAGGCTGCGATGCCCCGAAGGGGCGCCGGGAGCAAGGCGACCCGGCACGAGTGCCGCCCCCGCGGAGCGCCTGCGTGCCTGCAAGGGACGCGAACAGGCGCGTGAGCGAGAAGAATGGCGGAGCCGGAAAGCCCGAAGGGCTCGGAAGCAAGGCGACCCGGCGCAAGCGCCGCCCATGCGGAGCGCCTACAGGCGCGTGAGCCAAAAATGGCGGAGACGAGGGGATTCGAACCCCTGATACCCCTTTAGAGGGTATAACGATTTAGCAAACCGCCGCCTTCAGCCTCTCGGCCACGTCTCCGGAGCGCGCGAAGCACCCGTATAGATGCGGCTTCCGCCGTTGGCAAGCACGGCCTCCCCGGACGTTTTTGGACCCGGCGAAGGCCTTTTTGCGGTCGCTTCATTGGTTTGACCACGGTCATGTGATAAGGGATCTCCTGCCTTCAGGATCGCGCAAAACGCCCACAAAAAAAAGCGCGCCACGGTGGAGGATTAGGGGATGTTCACTCGCGTACAAGCAGCAGTCGGCGCAGGGTTGCTCCTGGCGTTCGCCGACACGGCCGCTGCGCTCGAATATTGCGTCACGTGCGAAGGCCCCCCGGCCATGTACCGGTGCGTCGTCGACGGCACTGCGGAAGGCCCCGGCAAGGATCCGACCGCCTCCCTTCACTGCATCTCCGAGATAGCCAAGCACGGCAAGCACGCGACGTGCGCCGTCTCGCGCGGCGCGCCGTTTCCATGCCCCGGCCTGACGACCGTCGTGCACCAGCCGACGAACCCGCCGTCGATCCGCGCCGCGCCCCACCCGATCGAACCACAAGCGGCAGGCGAGCCGCCTGCACCGGAGACAGCCGCCGAGACGGCACCGCCCGATGAGGTCGATCAGTCCTCGAAGGTGCCCCGCACGGTCGAGGAGCTGGCGGGCCAAACCGTCAAGTCATCGAAGGAAGGCCTGCAGAAGGCAGGCGAGGCCATCGGCGGCACGGCCAAGAAGGCCGGCGAGCAGATCGGCAACGCCGGCAGCGCCATTGGGAACGCAGCATCCAAGACGTGGAGTTGTATCACATCGCTATTCAGCTCCTGCGGCGGGGACGACGACGCGGACGCCGAACCCTCTCCCGAGTCAAACTGAGTCACGCCGGCAACGCTCCGACGAATATTGCGGCGCCATAAGCTTCAACTCACCCGAATCGCTTAGCTTCTCCCGCGTGGGGGAAGAATTGCCTCGCCTGGTGCATGGGCCTTGGCCGCCCCTGCGCTTGTTGAAGGTGCATGCGTCAGAGCCTTGGGACGGGCGTCCTTGAGAACTCTGAGCCATTACGACCGATCAGCTGGTCGCCGAACCCAGCGGAACGCGTGGCAGTCCCGGACGGAGCTGCCAGAGGGAGCGTTCCCAGGGCGCGCATTGCACCGTGAAAGTCCGTCCAGGACCGCCGTGTCCGCCCGAGCCCCGTCAGCACCGTCGTCGTCTCGCTTTGCCAACCCTGGCAATGGGAGAGGTGTGTCGCGGCTGTCGCCGGCCTTGATGCTCGAAGCTGGACCACGGCACCAACAGGAAGATGGAGTGCACTATGCTGAAGCACCTTCGTCAGTGGTCCACCGACGCGTCCCGACCAAGGAGCGCCACTCATGCCCATGAGCTTCGGCACGATCTCGAATGGAAATTTGTACTCCTTTGGCGACTTAAACCTCATCCTCCAAGTAGAACTTAGCTGAGCTTTGCCGGCAGGGCGTGCGACCCGAAGCCGGCCACGAATAAGCAAAAGGCCGGTCCCTCAAGGACCGGCCTTCATTATTTCCGCTGCCCTCGTTCCTCGACCCCAAAAAGGTGGGGCGACTGCGGAGGAAATTGCAAGTCGCCCCACAGTTTGTCCTTGGGAGAGACACGGGACCCGCCAACCATCGTCGGCAGCAGAAGGCACCGCCTACCAATTGCCGAGCGACTTGAGGTAGGCGACGAGCTCCCAAATCTCTTCGTGAGAAAACACGTCGCCCCACGGCGGCATCGGCGTTGCACCTTTTCCGCCGTCGCGGATCGTGTTGTAGACGTGCTCTTCCGCGAGCCCCGTGCGATCGACGAACAGGGTCGGGTTCTGGCCGTGGCAATAGGCAGCACACGTTGAATTGAAGGTGCTTCTGCCCGCCTCGATCCGCTTCGGATCGGACAGGTCGAAAGGCGGCGACCCAGCTATTTTCAAGGGTGCCCCGGCGGACGCGGCTTCTGGCGGAGAGCCTCCGGCCTCCACAGCTCCGGACAGAGCCGCAGCGGTCGCGAAAATCGCGAACGCCATTTGAGATATTCGCAAGCAGAATGCAGAGCGTTTGTTCATCGTCACCCTTGACCAGGCTTCAAACACGTAACGCTGAGATCGAAAGACCGATCGATTGCAGCGGGCGCATCGCCCGCCCCGTAAGAACGAGGCGGGCTCTTCGTTTGCATTGCACGTGTCAGTTCACCTGAACCGCAACAAGCTCCGAGGGCGTACCCGCACCGCCGACCGGCGCAATGACGTACTGCTTGTCGCCTACGATGTAGGACATCAGCGCGCCGTAGACGCCGAGCGGCAGCTCGATCTCGCCGAGAAGATCGCCGCTCTTGGCGTCGTAAGCGTAGAGCGCCGACTCGTCCTGCTTCTCCTTGTTCTGGGCGATCAGCGCGTTACCGCGCGTGTTGAGACCCAGCACGTCGTATGCACCGTTCGGAGCCGTGAAAACGATGTCGTCCGTGATCACGATGAAGCTCTGGTGCGTCGCCCCGACACGATCGAGACCGGCCGCCTTCACCGCCGGATGATTGACGGGACCACGACCGGCCGGCACGCGCCACTTGTGCTCGCCGGTGTTCATATCGATCGCCGTGATGGTCGAGAACGGCGGCTTGAAGAGCGGCAGCCCATCCGGACCACCGACACCCGCCCACGTTCCGGTGTACTTGTGGGCGGAGGTCCCTGCGACCTCAGCCTTGATCTTGATCGCAAACGGAATGGTGAAGGACGGCACGTAGAGCACGCCCGTCTTTGGATTGTGGGCCGCGCCCGCCCAGCTAGCACCGCCGAGCACACCCGGAACCTGCAGCGTACCGGCCTTGTCCATAGTCGGCGGCGTGAACAGCGGACCATAGTTGTAACGATTGAGGATCTTCTTCGCCTGCTCCTTGAGTTCTGGAGTGAGGTCGATGAGATCCGCCTCGCTCGCGCCCTGCTGAACGTAAGGCGCGGGCTTCGACGGAACAGGCTGCGTTGGCGAATATTCCTCGCCGGGAATATTACCGGCGGATACGGCCTTCTCCTCGATCGGCCAGATCGGCTTGCCGGTGACGCGATCGAAGGCATAGACATACCCCTGCTTCGTCACCTGAACGGCGGCCTTGATCTTCTTGCCGTCGACGGTGATGTCCATCAGGTTCGGGTTCGTCGGCAGGTCGTAGTCCCAGAGCCCGTGATGGACGATCTGGAAGTGCCACGCGCGCTTGCCGGTCTTGGCGTCGAGCGCCACGAGCGACTCCGCGAACAGATTGTCGCCCAGGCGATGTCCGCCGTAGAAATCGTTGGAGGGCGTTGAAAGCGGCAGATAGACCGTGGCGGTCTCGTCGTCGCAGGACGGCCGCGACCATAGGTTCGTGCCGCCCGTCTCCTCGAGCCCGCTCTTCCAGCTCTCCGCGCCGGCTTCGCCCGGAAGCGGAGGATTGTGGAACATCCAAACGCGCTTGCCGGTCTTGAGATCGAAAGCCGGTACGTCACCGGGAGGATGGTACTTGAACGGTGGCCTGCCGGCGGCAAAGGAGTCGAGCACCGCCAAGCTCGGAATGATGGTGCCGCCGCATACGATGGGCGGCGAGCTTACGGTTACGAGATCACGTTGCACCGGACGACGCTTGTGAACCGTCAGATCGACGCGACCCTTGTCGCCCCAGCTTTCGACCGGCTTGCCGGTTTCGGCATCGAGCATAATGAGGAAGCCATCCGGCGTTCCGGCAATGATGCGTTTTGCGCCGTCGACCTCTGCAAGGGTCAGCCCCCGGCTGATAAAGCCTAGGTTCGGCGCTTGGCCAGCCAGGTAGCCCTGCGGGTCATAGAGCCATTTTTCCTTGCCCGTCGTGCCGTCGACCGCCGTGACGATGCCGAGCGGAGAAGTCGCATAAACCGTCCCATCGACCGCAAGAGGCGTCGACTCGTTGACCCAGGTGCGAAGATCCGGGTTCTCCGCTGCAAGCTCGTTGCCCGGCAACGAGAGGCGCCAGGCGATCTTCATCTTCTTCACCGACGCGGCAGTCGCTTTGCCACCCGCAAGATATCGGGCGCCCGTCTTGTCGCCGGTATATTCGGTCCAGTTCCCGCCATCCGCCTGCGCCGCGCCGGCGCACACCGCCATGCACGCGACGAGCGACCATCTCGCCACCCCACATTTGCCCTTGGAATGCATTTGCCTCACCCTTCATTGTTTCATTCTTTCGAGCGCGCGCGAGAGCACTCCCGTAAGGGAGGCCCACGTGCTTGCGCTGCATTGAGTTCGACGAATATCCACCCATCTCACGCCCATGCGGGAAAGAGGTGAAGGCAAGGCCTATGCCAAGGCATTTTCCAGCCTCTCCATGCCCGCAAAAGGCCAAAAGAAAGCGGACAGAGATCTCGATCCAGGAATACGACTTTTGAAATAAATAGCTGTAAGAGCAGCAATATTTTATTGTCGAGCGATATTTTGAAACTTCAAATCCTTTGCTGAAATAAAAAGCACACGAAGAAATGGAGCGCGAGCAACAAATCGTGGGATGAACTCAGATTGCGTCACGTGTCGCACGAATAAGAATTACATGGAGAATTATTCCGATAAATAATAGGAAATATGACGGCAAATAATAAAGATAGTTTCCTGAAATAGGAATGACTTTTTCCCTGTCCTGCTGGCCATTGCAAATCAATCTCGGATCAAGCCCCGCTGCCAGCCACCGGTACGTCAGAGCGTGGGACCGGCGCCCTTTGAGCGCGTTCAGTTGAGACTGAGACGGTCGACCGGTCGCGAGCCCTTTGCTTGAGCCTTGCCAGCAGACGTGCCCCCGGGTGCCGCGGCCGCGAAAAAGCAAAAGGCCGGCCCTCGATGGGCCGGCCTCAATTGTTTTGGCTGCGTTGCCCGGCTGCCTGCTGCCGCCCTTACATCGGCAGCCGCGCGATCTGGTTCCCGAAGTAGTTCTCGACCGCCGTCATGATCGAATCCGAAACCTTGTCGCGCCAGGCATCCGACGTCAGCAGCGCTGCGTCCTTCTTGTTGGTGACGTAGGCAAGCTCGATCAGAACCGACGGGAACTGCGCCGTCTTGAGGACGCGGAAGGCGGCCTGCTGATCCGGTTTCGCACGCATCTCGGTGCTGGCTCCCATGTACTCGATCACCGAGCGGGTGAAGATGCTCGTGCGCTCCTGGGTGACATCCACCTCGCGCCCGGCGAGGTCGGCGAGAATGCTCTTCACGGCTGAAATGTCGGTGCCGAGGCTCGCCTGCTTCATGGACTCGACCTCGTCCTTCGTCAGCACGGCGCTCGAGACCTCACCCTTGGCCGAGCGCTGTAGTGCGTTCGCAACATTCTCGCGCAGCGAATAGATGGTCGCGCCGCGCGCGTTCGAGTTGCCACCCGCATAGTCGGCGTGGACGGCGATGAAAAGGTTGGCCTTGTGCTCCTCGGCATAGTCGACACGCTTGTCGAGCGGAACGAACACGTCCTTGTCGCGCGTCATGAGCACTTTGAAGCGCCCGGTCTTCTCGAGCTTGTCCTTGAGCATCAGGCTGAACGCCAGAACGACATCCTTCTCGACGACGCCGTTCTTCATCGCGCCGGAGTCATCGCCGCCATGGCCGGGATCGATGACGATGATCGGCTTGAATGCGCGGGCGGCAAGCTCGTCGGGGCGCGACGCCGGCATCGGCAGCGGCGGCTGCACGTCGATGGCACCGAGCGAGGACAGCGAAGCCGTGCTGAAAGACTTCTTCGCGGCGGCAGCAGCCGCACCATGCGCAACCGGGACGATGTCGAGCGCCAAGCGATGCCCTTTGCCGTCCTCCGAAGCGATGATGCTCGCGCCCTCGACCACAACCGGCCGGATCACCTCGATCACGACACGAGACTTGCCCGGTCCAGAACGTCCGGCGTGAAAGGCCCGGACGAGACCGACGGCGATGTTCTCTTCCGGCTGCGGGGGAAGCCGGAGCGCGGTCTCGGAGATGTCGACGATCACGCGGTTGGGGTTGGAGAGCGAGAATACGCGATACTCAACCTCTTTCGGGAGGCCTATGAGGAAGCGCGTATGGGTGACGTCACCGCCGAGCGTTGCGGACGGAGCAGCGGGCGCAGCCACAGTTTCGGCCTTGGCAGCACCGGTCAATCCCGTTGCCTTGACGGCAACCTGCTTGGATTTCTTCGCGGAGGAGAGGTCTTTCGCGGCCGGCGCAGAACCGCTGTCCGCTGCCGTTGCGGCGAGCGGATAAGCGAGTGCGCACAGCGCACAGGTAAGTTGCAGCGCAAAGCGCCGCAAAGTGCCAATCGTCATCGTTGAGTGACCCCCGTCTACGCAACACTGTCCTTTGGCGGGACGGTCATTAAGTAACCGCAGATGATGGCGTTTTGCAGGACGCCATCGGGCAATGTTATGGAACGGTAAAGGTTAATGATCCCCTAACGCCCCGCCACAGACGAAGCGAACTGTAAAGCATATTCAAGCGATATCAACAGCGTATTCGATAGCGTTGAAAATCGACGTATAGTTATTTTTGTGTTGCTGAAGCGCCCCAACGGGCCAGCGCCGCCCCGTCCGTCTCCCGGGCATCGACCCAGGCCTCCGTTCCGTCCGTGAACGCCTCTTTCTTCCAGAAGGGCGCACGGGACTTGAGATAATCCATCAGGAACTCCGCCGCCTCGAAGGCCGCCTGCCGGTGCGGGGCCAGCGCGACGACGAGCACGATGGCATCGCCGGGCACGAGTTCCCCGTAACGATGGATAATGAGCGACCCCGCGAGTCCGAACCGGTCCCGCGCCTCCGCCTCGATCCGCCGAAGCTCGGCTTCAGTCATATCCGGATAATGCTCGAGCGTCAGAGAGCGCAAAGCACGTCCGCCCGCCTCGCCACGCACAAGTCCCGTGAAGGTCACGACGCTCCCCACGTCCGTACGGCCCGCAATGAGCGCCCGCACCTCGGCAGCCACATCGAAGTCCTCGCGCTGGACCCGCACCGCCATGAGGAGGCCTCCAGCTAACCGCCCGTGACAGGCGGAAAAAACGCAACCTCGCGCACGCCCTGCAACGAGGCGCCAGGCTTCGCATGCACATGATCGAGCGCGGCGCGAACGACACCCGGCCGCGCGAAGGCAGCCGCGTACTCGGGCCCGCGCGCAGCGAGCCAGCCCACGAGATCGCCGACCGTCGCAATCCCGGCCGGCACCTCCAGAACCTCCTCGGCCCGGCCCACCTTCTCGCGCACCCAGGCGAAATACCGGACCGTAAGCCGCTGCCCGGCCGTCGCTTCGGAGACCTTTTCCTGTGTTGTCGCGCTCGGCACGGCCCTCATCCTTCCATGGCGTGGCGGATACCAGCCTTGAGATAATCATAGCCCGTCCAAAGCGTAAGCATAGCCGCCAGCCATAGAAGCCCAGTTCCGGCCGTCGTGATGCCGGGCACGATGCGGTCCCCCGCCGGCCCTGCGATCAGGACCGCGAGCGCCACCATCTGCGCCGCCGTCTTCCACTTTGCGAGTGCGGTCACATGCACCGTCACCTTGAGCTCCGCCAGGAATTCCCTGAGACCCGACACCAGGATCTCACGGCACAGGATGATGATCGCCGCCCAGATCGACACGCCGTCGATGGTTCGGTCGTGGACCAGCATGATCAGCGCCGCCCCGACGATGAGCTTGTCCGCGATCGGATCGAGCATGCGCCCGAGCGTGGACTGCTGCTCGAGGCGGCGCGCCAGATAGCCGTCGAGCCAATCGGTGATGCCGGCCCCCACGAACAGCCAGAACGCCGCCCATCGGCCCGCATCGCCCTCGACGAGCATGAGGCACGCGACGAGCGCCGGAACGGCCGCCATCCGCGCATACGTGAGCACGTTCGGCAGATTGATCGCATTCGGCCGGGTTGGGATGGGCGGGTCCATGTCCCTAGGTAACACCATTGCCGGTTACGCCAGTCAATGGGGTACCGCCCTGAGGCTAAACAGTAACTGGAAGACGCGGAGCCAATCACATGTCTTGAAATACAGATCCGACTTGTCCACAGGCAAATTATGGGGCATGAGGAAGAAAATCCCCGGCGACACGTTGTCGTTGCGGAAGCGTCAAGCAGCCGACCTATGTATTGCGTCGCCGGCTGCTCGTCGGCAGCGCTCGAAGTGTAGCCGCGTATCTGGAAGTCGAGCGCAAGCGGAGCGGAGCTGGAGCCCAAAGGCTCCTGCTCCGCTCTTTTCGTTATTGAGATGCGTACGCTTTGAACACCTCGCGCGGGCGCGAAGCCATGCCTTTTCTCACGTCATGGCCGGGCTTGACCCGGCCATCCAGGTGCCAAGCACGTGGACGGCGCATTACAGAAATCTAGGCCGCCGCCCGCTTGCCGCGCTTCGACGCAGGAGCCTGAGAAACGATCTCGCGCGCAAGCACGAACGCATCGCGGAAATCGAGATCGAGCGGCTTGTCCTCGGTCAGCATGCGGCGGAACAGCCCAGCCTGCGTCTTGTACTTCACGTCGCCGATGGCGAGCGCGCCGACGCCGAGTGTGCTGCAGCCGGGAAGCGGCACACCGTTCATGAAGAGATCCATCCCTTCGATACCGTAGGGCGCGACGGCATTGACGTCGGCCGCGACCAGGAGACCGGCCGCGCGCGCAATGAGAGGCCGCGGCAGGATGTTGACGCCCGCCGGGCCGGCCGTGAACACCACATCCGACACATCGAGAAGTTTCGCCTTGAGCGTATTGGTCTGGCCCGCGACCGGCTCGAGCGTCACACCGAAGCGTTCCTTCGCCAGAGCCGCCAGCGCAACCAGCGGCTCGATCGTATCGTGCGCAACGATGCGCACCCGCGCACCTTCACGTGCCGCGATCACGGCCGATGCAAATCCGACCACACCCGCCGCGCCGAACACCGACACGCGCAGTCCCTTGAGGCCGCGCTTCATGTTGCGCTTGAGCACCTGCTCGACGCAGGCGACCATCGCGGCAGCCGTCGTGAACGAGCCGCCCGGATCGGCGAACACCGAGATCTCGAACGGCGGAACCATGGCGGCACGCGCCGCCGTCATCATATCGAGCGCGAGCGTGATGTCCTTGCCGCCGATGAAGACGCCCGTCCTGGCCTTGGGCGGCCGCGAGAAGATGGCATCCTGCACGAGCGCGCCGACATCAGAGACGCCGACACCGTCATAGGGCAGCACGACCTTGTAGCCGGAGTCGACGGCCATGTTGCAGTCGAACGGGCTCATGAACCTCTGCGGCGACAGCATGTAGAGCACCGGCAACGAGCCCGCGGCCGGCTCCTCCTTCCGCGCCTTCGCGCGCGGGGGCATCTTCGCGCTCTTCGGCTTCGCGGAGACCCGGGCCTTGGCAGCACGCGGGGACTTTTCGGACGCAGGCACAGGATCCAACTGTGCGGCATTCGACACGCCGCGACCTGACACAACCTCGCTTGCACGCATGACGGAGTTCCTTAATTCCCTCGTTTGAGATGAGCATGCATCTCACTAGGGCGACGCAGGGACCGACTCCGGGCAAAGGTCGATTGGCCGCATCACCGCTTCGACTATGGCGGCCGATTGGTTGAGAAAGAATTTTAGAAAAGCGACCGAAGTGACTTTGCTGTCTAAGAAAGCCGCGACAAATGATCAGACAACAGGCGGTCGGAGGCCTAGGTCTGAACGAGGCGTGAATCGAGCAAACTCAGGCGCGCCGCTCGTGAAAGAAGTCGTAAATCTTCTGCGCCATCTCTGCCGAGATGCCGCTGACACCCACGAGGTCGTCCACACCCGCGCGCGACACCGCCTTCGCACTTCCGAAATGCTTGAGCAATGCGCGCTTGCGCGTCGGCCCGATACCGGGGATCTCGTCGAGCGGATTGACACCGAGCGCTTTCGCACGCTTCGCACGGTGCGTGCCGATGGCGAAGCGATGCGCCTCGTCCCTGAGCCGCTGCACGAAATAAAGCACGGGATCGCGCGGCTCGAGCATGAAGGACGGCTTCCCCGGCACATGAAAGTGCTCGCGCCCCGCATCGCGGTCCGGCCCCTTGGCGACACCAACGACGTGAATGTCGGCAAGCCCAAGCTCCGCCAGCACCTCGCGCGCAACCGTGAGCTGACCCGTACCGCCGTCAACCAACACGAGATCCGGCCGCTCCGGCAGCGCGTCCCCGATCGAAAGCGCCTCCTCCTCGACCGGCAAGCCGTCCTCTGACGCGACATGCTCCCACAGCGCAACAGCCGGCGTCTCTTGAGGCGCCTCTGCTTCGCTCTCCGCAAGCCGACGGAAGCGCCGCCCGAGAACCTCGCGCATCATCGCGTAGTCGTCGCCCGGCGTGAGCTGCTCCGAGCGGATGTTGAACTTGCGGTAGGCGCTCTTGGCGAAGCCCTCCGGTCCCGCGACGATCATCGCGCCGACGGCATTCGTGCCCATGATGTGGCTGTTGTCGAAAACATCCACGCGGCGCGGCGCGCGCGCGAGCCCGAAACGCTCGCCGAGATGAGCGAGCAACGTCTTCTGCGACGACGATTCTGCGAGCTTGCGCCCCAGCGCCTCGCGCGCGTTGGTAAGCGCATGATCGACGATGCCCGACTTGACGCCCCGCTGCGGTACCCGGATCTCGACTTTACGATCAGCCTTGATCGAGAGCGCCTCTTCGAGCAGCGCCCGGTTGGCGATGTCGTGCGACAGCAGGATGAGCCGCGGCACCGGCTTGTCGTCGTAGAACTGCGCAACGAAGCTGTCGAGCACCTCCTCCACCGGCAGCGACCGGTCCGCCTTCGGGTAGTAGGCGCGGTTGCCCCAGTTCTGGCCGACGCGGAAGAAGAACACCTGGATGCAGGTCTGACCGCCCTCCTGGAACGCGGCGAACACATCCGCCTCCTCGACACCCTCGGGGTTGATCGCCTGCTCGGCGGTGACATGCGCGAGCGCCCACAACCGGTTGCGCAGCATCGCCGCCCGCTCGAACTCGAGCTTCTCGGCCGCCTCCTCCATGAGCCGCTGGTACATTTCCCGCACGGACTGGCTCTCGCCACGAAGGAAGCGGATCGCCTCCTCGACCAGCACACCGTAGTCCTCGAGACCGATCTCGCCCGTGCACGGCGCCGAGCAGCGCTTGATCTGGTAGAGCAGGCACGGCCGCGTCCGGCTCTCAAATACGCTGTCCGAGCAGGACCTGAGAAGGAACGCCCGCTCC
>CAZDUD010000055.1:0-24597 GCA_964508485.1 uncultured Hyphomicrobium sp.
CTCGTGGGCCAGGTGATGAAGGCGTCGGGCGGCAAGGCCAACCCGCAGGTCGTGAACGAGATTCTGAAGAAGAAGCTCGGGATCTGACGGGCCTGACCGGCGTCAGGTGCGCATCTGAGGCGCCGCCGACACAGACCCGTCAAGATATGCCGGCTGAGGCGAACCGCCTGTTGCATGCCGCGATCACCTCGGCAAGCCTTCCGCCTGCGGGGATTCGGGCGAAAGGGCGCGGGGACCTCATGAACCTCCTTTTGACGACGATCAGGCGTGGCGTTGCGCGCGCGCTGCTGGCGGGTGCCGCGATCGCACTCGTGGCCATGACGGCAGGCGCCCCCACGGTCGATGCGGCGCCGCAGTCGGTCAGCCCGTTCGAGAACCTCGATGGCTGGTGGGGCGGCATCGGACGGCTGCGCTTCAAGGACGGCAAGACCGAGGACGTGAAGTGCCGCGCCACGTACTTCATCGAAGGCGAGGGCAACGAGCTGAAGCAGACCATCCGCTGCGCATCCGCCAGCGGCAAGATCGAGGTCAAGAGCACGGTCCGCCATGCCGGGGGCAAGCTCAGTGGCGAGTGGCATGAGGCCATGTACAACATCAACGGCCTTCTCGAGGGCGATGTTACGCCGCGCGGCTATCGTGTCGTCGTGACGGGTACGGAGAACACGACGCTCTCGGCCAATATGGACATCATCGTCAAAGACAAGAAGCAGATGGTCGAGATCCAGTTCTTCAGCGAGACGCTGATCGGCCTGACGCTGATGCTGAACAAGGGCTGAGCCGCTTCGGCGGCGCTAGTCCGGAAACCCGCCCGTCTGTCGCAGCGCCTCGCCGAGAACCATCGCAGCGGCGACCGCGATGTTGAGCGATCGCAGGCCGCTCCGCATCGGAATGCGGATGCGCGCGTCGGCTCGGTTGTGCACGGCCTCGGGCACGCCCGCGCTCTCCCGCCCCAACAGCAGCACGTCACTCGCGCGGAAAACGAACTCAAGATGTGTATCGGCCGCGTGCGTCGAGAGTAGGACCAGGCGCGGCGGCGGATCGGCAGACGCGAGGCCGGCTTCGAATGTCGCGAAGCTTTCATGCCGGACGATCTCGGCATGGTCCAAATAGTCGAGTCCAGCCCTCCGGAATGACTTGTCGCTGTAATCGAAACCCGCCGGCCCGATTAGATCGATCGGAACGCCCATGCACGCCGAAAGTCGAAGAATGGTTCCGGTGTTTTGCGGAATGTCCGGTTGATACAGCGCAAGGCGCATGGAGGATCCTGCAGTATTCATATGTGTGCGCCATTTTGACCCGCAGCGCGCGGATCAAAGTCGTATTGAGCAGGTCTGCAATCGATGTCAAAACTGCTCGATCAATCGACGTGTTGGCGTGGCCCGTCGAAAAGTGCGGGAATTGCGCGTCTCCTGAAGAGCGCAATCTTGCACAGACGGCGGGCCTCGGTTAGTGCTTCGAGAGACTAGGGAGAAGGCTCGTTCCGTTTATTCGCAACTGGAATTCGCAGTTGGCGGAGAACTGATAAGAGCGAAGACAAGTCGAACCGCCGTTGTCTCGAAGCGCCAAACACGTCGCGCGAAGAAATCATCCTCGAAACTGGAGGGGCACGTGGCAAGTGAAGTCGAAGATCCTGATCGCCGAGATTTCCTTGTCATAGCCGGAAATGCCTTCGTCGCCGTCGGAGCCGCGGCCACCCTCTGGCCCTTCGTCGCGCAGATGAACCCCGACGCCGGCGCACAGGCCCTGGCCTCGGTGGAGATCGATCTCTCCCCCGTGAAGGAGGGGCAGGCCATCACCGCCATGTGGCGCGGCAAGCCGATCTTCATCCGCAACCGCACGCCCGACGAGATCAAGGCCGCCGAGGCCGTGCCCGTCGCCGATCTTCCCGACCAGTCGGCCCGCAACGATCTCTTGCCCGAGGCCACGCCCGCGCTCGATACGAACCGGGTCAAGGACGGCAAGGACAACTGGCTGATCCTCGTCGGCATCTGCACGCATCTGGGCTGCATCCCCAAGGGCCAGGCCATGGCCGACACGAAGGGGGACTACGGCGGCTGGTTCTGCCCCTGCCACGGCTCGCACTACGACACGTCAGGACGCATCCGCAAAGGCCCTGCGCCGCGCAACCTCGAGGTTCCGCCCTACGAGTTCGTGTCCGACACCAAGATCAAGATCGGCTGAGGGGGCGCCGAAAATGGAACATACGTCGAGCTACGAGCCGAAATCCTCGTTTGCCAAATGGTGGGATGACCGCCTGCCGGTCGCGCGCCTCATGCACGGTCAGTTCGTCGACTTCCCGACGCCGCGCAACCTCAACTACCTCTGGACCTTCGGCGGCATCCTGACCTTCTGCCTCGTGGCGCAGATCGTGACCGGCATCGTGCTCGCCATGCACTATCAGCCGAGCGCGGCCGAGGCTTTCAACTCGGTGGAAGCCATCCGCCGCGACGTCAACTATGGCTGGATGATCCGCAACTTCCACGCCGTCGGCGCGTCGATGTTCTTCATCGCCGTCTACATCCACATCTTCCGCGGCCTCTATTACGGCTCCTACAAGGCGCCCCGCGAGGTGCTCTGGATCATCGGCGTGATCATCTTCCTCGTGATGATGGCGACGGCCTTCATGGGCTACGCGCTACCCTGGGGACAGATGAGCTTCTGGGGCGTGACCGTCATCACCAACCTCTTCTCATCGCTGAACGAGATCATTCCCGGTGTCGGCACGGCGGTCGTCGAATGGCTGTGGGGCGGCTATTCCGTCTCCGGCACAACGCTGAACCGCTTCTTCTCGCTGCACTACCTGCTGCCGTTCGTGCTCGCGGGCCTCGTCATCCTGCACATCTGGGCGCTGCACGTTGCAGGGCAGAACAACCCGACCGGCCTCGACATCAAGACCAAGGCCGATTCCGTGCCGATGTATCCCTACGCGGTCGCCAAGGACACGGTCGGCCTGTTCGCCTTCCTGCTGCTTTTCGCGTGGTTCGTCTTCTTCCTGCCCGACTACCTCGGGCACGCCGACAACTTCACCGAGGCCAACCCGCTCGTCACGCCGCCGCACATCGTGCCGGAATGGTACTTCCTGCCGTTCTACGCGATCCTGCGCGCGATCCCCTCCAAGCTCGGCGGCGTCATCGCCATGTTTGCGGCCATCGTCGTGCTGGTGTTCGTGCCCTGGCTCGACACGAGCCGCGTGCGCTCGGCCAAGTACCGCCCGCTCTACAAGTGGTTTTTCTGGCTGCTGGTCATCGCCTGCCTGGGCCTTGGCTACCTCGGCGCCAAGCCGCCGGAGGGCGCTTACGTCGTCTGGTCGCGCATCTTCACAGTCTACTACTTCGCTCACTTCCTGCTCGTGATGCCGATCCTCGGCCTTATCGAGACTCCGAAGCCGTTACCCAAATCCATCTCCGCTTCCGTCCTGCCGAGTGGCGGCGGGGGAGCGCCACATGGCGCTGCCGCGGCCCCAGAGACGCGCTGAGCGGAGGATCGAACGATGCAAGCCATGAAGAACGCTTCTCTTGCGACCCTCGCGCTCATGCTCGGCGCGCTCATCGCGACGCCCGGTCGGGCTGCCGACGCCGGTCATGCCCACATCGAGCGCCAGACCTGGAGCTTCGGCGGATTCACGGGACAGTACGATCAGGCGCAACTCCAGCGCGGCTTCCAGATCTACAAGGATAGCTGCTCCTTCTGCCACGGGCTGAAGCGCGTGCGCTTCCGCAATCTTTCCGAGCCCGGAGGTCCGCAGTTCCCCGAGGAAGCCGTGAAAGCGCTTGCAGCGTCCTGGCCCAACAAGATCACCGACGGGCCGGACGACAGCGGTAAGATGTTCGAGCGCGAGCCGAAGACGTTCGACCGGATCCTCGGGCCCTACAAGAACGACAACGAGGCTCGCGCCGGCCAGAACGGCGCTCTCCCGCCGGACCTGTCCGTGATCGCCAAGGCCCGCAACGTCGAGTACACGGGCACTTGGTGGTGGCATCCGTTCTCGATGCTGCGCGACATCGCAACCAGCTATCAGGAGGGCGGCCCGGACTACATCTACGCGCTTCTCACGGGCTACGAGGACCCGCCGGCGGATTTCACTCTGGCGGAGGGCATGCAGTACAACATGGCGTTCCCCGGTCACCAGATCGCCATGCCGCCGCCGATCTCGAAAGACGCCTTCATCACCTACCAGGACAAGACGGGCTCGCTCGACCAGAACGCGCGCGACATCGCGGCGTTCCTCGCCTGGGCCGCAGATCCTTCCCTCAATACGCGCAAGAGCACGGGCTGGCTTGTGATGCTTTACCTGCTCGTCACGACCGTCCTGCTTTACGCGGGCAAGCGCGTGCTGTGGTCCAAGATCCCGCACTAGACCATGATCGCTTCGGGCCCTATCAGCCCGAAGCGTGAATCATCGGTCTCGCTAAGAAGCCATGATCGCTTCGGACCTTGTGCGGTCGAGCGCATGACAAGAAGATGACAAGCAAAAGGCCCCTCGTGGGCCTTTTCTCTTTTGCAATTGCGCGCCCGCCTGTGCTCTGATCCGCGCGTTTTTTGCGGAGAGAGGCGAGACATGAGCAAATCGGTGCTCGGCATCATCGGCGGCAGCGGCTTCTACCACCTGCCCGGCTTGGAGAACCCGCGCTGGGAGAAGGTGATGACGCCCTGGGGTGCGCCGTCCGACGAGATCCTGTTCGCCGAGATCGAGGGCCTTCCCGTGCGCTTCCTGCCGCGTCACGGTCGCGGACACCCCGTGCCGCCGTCCGCGATCAACTTTCGCGCCAACATCGATGCCTTGAAGCGCGCGGGCATCACCGACCTGGTGTCGGTCTCGGCCTGCGGCTCGTTGCGGGAAGATCTCGCGCCGGGCCATTTCGTACTCGTCGATCAGTTCGTCGACCGCACCTTTGCCCGCGACAAGAGCTTCTTCGGCCCCGGCCTCGTCGCGCACGTCTCAGTTGCGGATCCTGTGAGCCCGCTGCTCGTCGATGCGGTGGAGAAGGCGGCGCAGGCCGAGAGCATCGTCTACACGCGTGGCGGAACTTACCTCGTCATGGAAGGCCCTCAGTTCTCGACCCGCGCCGAGAGCAATCTTTACCGGAGCTGGGGAATGGACGTCATCGGCATGACCAACATGCCCGAGGCCAAGCTCGCGCGCGAAGCCGAGATCTGCTACGCGACCGTCGCCATGGTGACCGACTACGACTGCTGGCACGACGACCACGCCGCCGTTGACGTCGCCGCCGTCATCGCCGTCATGAAGGACAACACGGAGAAGGCGCAGCGCCTCGTTGCGCGCTTGGCACGGGAGTTTCCGCGCGAGCATCCCGCCTGCCCCATCGGCTCCGATCGCGCCCTCGATGTCGCCATCATCACCGCGCCCGAGGCCCGCGATGCCTCTCTCGTGCGTAAGCTCGATGCCGTTGCCGGCCGCGTGCTCGGCACCTGATCAGCCGAAGCCCGCAATGAGCTTGCGCGGACCGAGCAGTGAGCGGATGCGCAGGACGAGCCGGTCCGTGTCGTAGGGTTTCGAGAAGAACGCATCGGCGACGCCCACAATCCCGGACGGCGGGACGATCCCCGACACGACGATCACGCCCATATGGGGATGGAAGGCGCGAACGATCTTGGCCAGCTCGAGCCCGTTCCGCGTCCCCGGCATCTCGATGTCGGTGACGACGAGATCGATCGGCGCCCCGGTGCCGAGCACCGTCTCGGCTTCGTCGGCACTGGCGGCTTCGCGGACCGCGAAACCCGCCTGATGGAGCTCCAGGGCCAGCGTGAAGCGCAGGATAGGATCGTCCTCGACGATCAGGATGACGGCGGGCGGGCTGTCGGCAGGGCGGTTGTTAAGTTTAGCGGCTGTCATCGGTTTCACCAGCGAGCCAACGCTGTGCCGAGGCCGCGAGTTCCGCACTGCGGAAAAACATGTCGATCGGACACACGAGCGGTGGATCGGACCTGCGTGAACCCGATCGGCGACGTTGCGCAAAGGGGAAAAGCGGGCCGGAGTGCGCCGGCCCGCACGCCCTCGATCAGTGCCCCTCGACCTCGTTGGCCGGGTCCGACTGCAGGAGACCGTAGTTCTCGATGCCGATCTTCGAGATAAGGTCGAGCTGCGTCTCGATGAAGTCGATGTGCCCTTCCTCGTCCTCGAGCAGGTCCTCGAACAGCTCCATGGTGACGTAATCCTTGGCCGCCCGACAGATGTCGCGGCCACGGGTGTAGGTCTCGTGCGCGATCTTCTCGCCCTTGAGGTCGCACTCGAGCACCTCTTGAAGATGCTCTCCGATCATGAGCGGCGCCACGTGCTGCAGGTTGGGAAGCCCTTCGAGGAAAATGATGCGGGTGACGAGCTTGTCCGCGTGATGCATCTCCTCGATCGACTCCGCCCGCTCCTTCTTGGCGAGCTTGGTGAAGCCCCAGTTCTCGAGCATCCGGTAATGCAGCCAGTACTGGTTGACCGCGCCGAGCTCGAGCTTGAGCGACTCGTTCAGGATGTCGATGACCTCGCGTTTACCCTTCATGGGTCCTCCCTCTGTCCGAGACGGTGAGGGGCACGCTCCGAAGGAGCATTCTCAACGCTCAGAAACAACAATTAGAATAGTTCTAAGTTGGTAGTCCCGGCCCACGGCGGGGTCAACGGGAAAATGTTTACCAACCGCGAGCCTCGTTTTCCGCCACGCCCCGGAAACCTTCAAGCAGCCGTTGCCCGTCGCGCCGAAAAATCCGTGCGTATTCCGTGTGCCCGCAGGAACAGCGGCGCCGGTCTCGCTTCGCTAGCGTGCCCCCATCGAAACCGCGAAATCATTGGGGCGCACGATGCAGTCGAGTGAACGGAATTCTGGCGGAAAGAACGGTCGCGTCGGCGTGCTCCTGATTCACGGCCTGTGCGGCTCGCCAAGTGAAATTCGCTTTGTCGCCAACGGGCTGACCCGCAGCGGCTATACGGTCCTTTGCCCGCATCTTGCAGGCCACGGCGGCACCGAGGCCGATCTCATGGCCACCACATGGCAGGACTGGTACGAAAGCGCGGAGAAGGGCCTTGAGGAGCTCGCCGCCACCTGCGAGACGGTGATCGTTGGCGGCCTCTCGACCGGCGCCGTGCTGAGCCTGATGCTGGCCGCCCGGCACAAGGACAAGGTTCATGCGGTGGCGCTCTATTCGCCCACGCTCTGGCTCTCCGGCCGCCAGATCCCCTGGTACCTGCCGCTATTCCGCTTCATCGACAGCAAGCGGCTGGCCAACCTCTTCCGCTTCCCGGTGCCGATCCACGTCGGCATCAAGGATCAGCGCATCCGCAATTTCATCACGAATGCCATGGCCTCGGAAGGCGCCAAGGTCGCGCCGTCCTCAACGCCCGGCGGGGCCGTGCTGGAGCGCCGCCGCCTCGCCAAGGAGGTGATGAAGGACCTCGGCACTATCACCCAGCCTGTCCTGATCCTGCACGCCCGCGAGGACGACTACGCAGGTCTCGACAATGCGGCGTATCTGCAACGCGAGCTGGCGGGCCCCGTGGACCTCGTGGTGCTTGAGGACAGCTATCACATGGTGACGGTGGACCGGCAGCGGCACGTGGTGCTCGACCGGACGGCAGCCTTCGTCTCCAGGATTGCAGGCTCGATCGCGGAAACCGTCCGCGCTAGGCCGGCCACCCAGCTTCGCGTCGTCGGCTGCTTGGCACCGGCCGCGGCATAGAAATTAAGCAAATTCATAAGGATAGGGAAACCAATCCGACCAGGAAACCTGGCGCCAGGTCGGCGTCCTGGAAAAATGTTCGACAACTTCAGCAGCGTGTTCCGACCGGAACAGCGGCAGCAGGCTCTATCCGGCACTGTGAGCCTCAAGAGAGCGGTGACGGACACCCGCTCGGGAACATCAGATGGAGAGTAAGATGGCCAAGAAGCTCAGCATGACCGTGATCGCGGCGACAGTGGCCGCAAGCCTCGCAATCACCCCCGCCGCAGAAGCCGGTGGACGCGGCCTCGCCCTCGGCGTTGGCCTTGGCGTCCTCGCTGTCGGCGCCATGGCCCACCAGGCCCAGAAGGCGAAGAAGGCCGAGGCGGCCCGCGCCCGCGCCAAGGCGCAGGCGCAAGCGCGCGCCAAGGCTCAGGCTCGCGCCAAAGCTCAGGCTCAGGCCCAGGCCGCCGCAGCGAAGCGTGAGCAGCAGGCAGCCGCCGCTGCGAAGGCCAAGGCCGAAACCGCGAAAGCCGAGCAGGCTGAGGATACGCAGGAGGAAGTCGCCGAGCAGACGACCAACTCCGCTCCGAGCACCTACGTTGCCGCTCCGTCGAGCACGGCTGCGTTGACCCAGGCCGATGTCAATGCAGCCAACTCCGAAGCGACGAAGGACACTTCCGCCGTAGCCGCTGTCGACACGCCGGCCGCGACCGACGAAGTCACCGCTGATGAGCCCGCGCCGAACACCTGCAAGCGCTACGTGCCTGCCCTCGGCGTTCCGGTTGATGTGGATTGCTAAGCGCGAGCGAGCAAGAGCAGTGATAGAGAACGATGGAGCCGGCCCGTTTGGGCCGGCTTTTTCTTTGCGTTTTGTAACTGCGAGAATCGGCTGGTTTGTGCCGCCTGGAACAGCGCCCGCACGCATGCCGGGGCAATCTCGCGCCAGATGAGAGCGCCGAACACCTTCGACTGTTCCGCGCGACAGGCTCAGGAGAGATTGCCATGAACACCAAGCTTATCGCGCTCGCGTCCGCGCTCGCCGCGACCACGGCCCTCGCATCTGCCGCCGAGGCTGGCGGTGGCGTTCGTTTGGGGTTCGGAGTGCCGCTCGGCAGCTTCGTAGCCACCCCTGCCCATGGCGGTGGCTCTTACCACCACGCCCCGAAGGTCAGGAAAGTCCCGGCCGCGCATGCGGTGCGCAAGCCGCAGAAACCCGTTCAGCACGTCGTCAAGGCCGAGCCTCCCCCGGCGCCGCGTCCGGAGGCGGCGAAAGAGAGTGTGACGGACACCAAGCCGGAAGATGCGACGGATACGCTCGCCCCCGTGACGGGCAGCTCGGCCCTGATCCAGGGCTCGATCCCGAGCGAGACCCCGGCTGCCGGAACGCCGGAGACCGCGACGCCAGACGTCAAGGCGGAGGTCCCGGCGGAGACGACGGTGACCGCCCATTCGAACCAGGTCCCGGACGAACCGGAGGACTGCAAGAAGTTCATCCCGGCTGTCGGTATGACGGTTTCGGTCGGTTGCGACGCCTCGCAACAGTAAGGAACATGGCAGGACGGTGTCGGGCCGCCTAAGGCCCGCCACCTCAAGCTGTGACGGAATAAAAGCAGAATCGGGCTAGCACGGACGCTGGACGTCGCACGAAGTTCAGCGCACAACACTCCCGTTGCGGGATTGGAGTCGGACATGATCAAGAGGATTGCAGGCGGAGCAGCACCCGCTGCCCAGGGCAAAATCATCAAGATGGCGCCCAAGATTGCCTACAGGAACCTCTTCCACGATCGCATGAGCCTGATCGTGACGCTGGTCGGAATCGTCTTCTCGGTGGTGCTCGTCGCCATCGAGGTCGGTCTCTACAAGGGCAGCGAGAACAAGATCGCGACCGTGCTTGACAAGGCGCCCGCGGATCTCTGGATCGTGCCGTTCGGAACCAAAAGCTTCGACGACCCCTCGCTCTTGATCGGGCACGAGAAGTACGCGGCGCTTTCGACGCCCGGCGTGCAGAAAGCCGAGGACATGATCGTGAGCTTCTCGTCCTGGCGAAAGCCCGAGGGCGGCAAGAAGACCTTCATCCTCGTCGGCCTCGACTATGCCAACGGCGGCACGCGCCCTTGGAACCTCGACGAAGGCGATATCGACGATCTCGATCTGCCGATGGCCATCGCCGTCGATCGCTCCTATTTCAAGGATCTGGGCATCGAGACGCGGGGCGACTACGCCGAGATCAACAATCAGCGCGCTCAGGTCACGGCCGTGACCAAAGGCATCCGCTCCTTCACGACGCTGCCCTACGGCTTCACGCCAATTTCTACCGCACGCAAGTTCGTCGCCGCGGGCGCAGCGCAGTCGACGTACGTGCTGGTCACCTTGGAGAAGGGCGCCAACGTCGAAACCGTGCGCAAGGCGCTCGAGGATCGTCTGCAAGGCGTCGAGGTGCTGACGCACGACGAGTTCACGCGCCGCAGCATCAACTACTGGATGTTCTCGACCGGTGCCGGTCTCGCGCTCATCACGGGCATGGTGCTCGGCGCGATCGTCGGCGTGGTCATCGTGGCTCAGACGCTTTATGCCAGCACCAAGGATCATCTGAACGAGTTTGCGACATTGCGCGCGCTCGGGGCATCCGCAAGCTACATCCACGCCGTCATCCTCATTCAGGCGATGCTGAGCGCGGTGCTCGGCTACGCGGCCGGCATGCTGCTGGCGATGCTGGCGATCTACAGGCTTTCGGTTCGCGTGCCGACATTGACCATCGTCATGACGCCGAAGATCGCCGCGTATCTGTTCGCGCTGACCGTCGGCATGTGCATCTTCGCGGCCATCACGGCCATCCGCAAAGTCACGCGGATCGATCCGGCCGGCGTCTTCAACAGGTAGGAGCGCTGCCGGCTTTCGAGCCGAGAGAAAGAACCGGATCCGGAAGGCAGGGGCTTTCCGGATCTCGCCTGCGAGGGAGAGGGACGTGCAGGCGCGCCTTCACCACCGATAATTTCCGTTGTAAGAGCATTTTTCGTCGCCGCATTCGGCAGTTCGTGTGACAGGCGTAACAGACGCATGTGGGTGTTGGTGCCAAACTCGCTGCATTGAATTCTGCGGTTCGCATTCGGGAGACTGTGCTGAGATGGCCAAGGCTGAGAGAGCATCGAACGGCGGGTTGCGCCCGCTTCTCGAGGCTCGCAACATCGTGAAATCGATCGACACGGGTGCCGGGGATCTCCACATCCTCAAAGGCGTCAGCATGGACCTGCGTCCTGGAGAGCTGACGCTTCTGATGGGGCCGTCCGGTAGCGGCAAGACGACGTTGCTTTCGATCCTGGGCTGCATTCTGACCGCGACCAGCGGCGAGCTGCACCTCGCGGGCCATCAGGCGGTCGGACTGTCCTCGGAGCAGCTCGCCGACATTCGCCGTCTCCACATCGGCTTCGTGTTCCAGAGCTACAATCTGTTCCCGACTTTGACCGCGCTCGAGAACGTGCTCGTCGCACTCGATGTGCGTGACGCGCGCTCCGCCGATCCGATGGAGACCGCGGCCGAGGCGCTGAAGGCGGTCGGTCTCAGCCATCGCCTCCACACCTACCCATCGAAGCTTTCGGGCGGCGAGAAGCAGCGCGTCGCCATCGCCCGCTCGCTGGCCGGACGCCCCTCCGTGGTGCTGGCCGACGAACCCACAGCCGCGCTCGACAGCGAGAACGGCAAGGCCGTCATGGAGCTTCTGAAGGAGGTCTCCAAGGATCCGACGCGTGCCGTCATGGCCGTCACCCACGACCACCGGACGCTCCACTACGCCGATCGCATCATCACCATCGAGGACGGACGCATCGTTGGCGACGACCGCTCGCCCAACAAGGGTGGTCCTGGCCCGGGCCACGGTCCCGGTGACGAATCCAGAAAAAAGAACGTTGCAGCTTAAGGAAGATCACGCGCCATGTTGAAGCCCATCAATCTCATACTCTTGCTGGGGCTTGCCGGTGCCGGCGGCTACCTCGCCTACGACAAGTACAAGAACAGCGAGCCGGTCGAGGAGATCGCGCTCGAGACCAAGGATTACGTGGTGGCCGCGCCCGGCCGCGTCGAGCCCAAGGGCGGCGAGATCCGCCTCGGTGCCACCTATCTCGGCCGCGTCGAGGAGGTCCTGGTCTCCGTCGACGACAAGGTCGAGGAAGGCGAGCTTCTGCTGCGCCTCGATGACGCCGAGGCGCGCGCCAAGCTTGCCTCCGCCGAGACGGAGGCCGAGGCATTGCGCGAGGATCGCGAGAAGGCGTTCGCCTCCGGCCGCGAGGACGTCCGCAAGGCCGAGGACGCGATCTACTCGGCCGAGCGTGCCGTCACCGGCGCCCGCATCGAGCTCGACTACGCGATCTCCGCCAAGCGCAGTGGCACCGGCAGCGACGCCGCCGTAACGGACGCACGCCGCCGCCTGAAAGACGCCAACGAGCGCCTCGAGCGCGAGCGCATCGCCTACGTGAAGGCCCAGTCGAAGCCCAACCTGCCGGCGCCGAGCCGCGCGGAATCCGCTGTCTCCGCCGCGCGCGCCGAGGTGCGCATGGCGGAAGCCCTGCTCGACAAGACGCGCATCCGCGCGCCGTCGGCCGGCACCATCCTCGAGGTCAACGCTAAGGCGGGCGAGGTCGTCGCGCCGTCGCCGGAGCTGCCGCTGGTGGTCATGGGCGACATGAGCGTCGTGCGCGTCAAGGCCGAGGTCGACGAGGGCGATGTCGACAAGATCAAGCTTAACCAGACCGCCTACGTGAAGAGCATCAGCCGTGGCGACGAGAAGTTCGAGGGCAAGGTGACGAGCATTGCCCCGTCCCTCGGCTCGGCGAAAATCGGCCCGCGCGGCCCGCTCCGTCCGACCGACGTCGAGGTGATGGAGGTGACCATCGAGCTGACAGGGGATGCCGCGGCCTTGAAGCCCGGTATGCGGGTAGACGCCTTTTTTCGTAGCAACTGACGAGGTGCCGATGTCCCCGGCGACGCCCCCCTCCCGAAAGCGCAAGTCGGTCGCTTTCGCGAGCCTCGAGACCGGGAAATAGTCGGAATTTGGCCGGTTCCGGCCGGTCAGCCGACCTTTTCGCTGCGACAAAGTGTGGGCCGCCTGCAAAGGTGGCCCATTTTTCATGCTGCAGTGCAAGAAGTTTGGTTGACAGCCTTGAAAAGATTAGGAATGTATCAACCGGAACAGCACGCGCTGTCCCTCTCGGGCATGGTTCGGCCAGGCACCGCTCAAGCGGTCGCATTCGAGACGGAGCGCGTCATGCAAGGTCAGATAACGAAGTTTCACGAGGCCATCGGTTTCGGCGTCATCCGCGCCGCCGATGGACGGAAATATCGCTTTTCGAAGTCGGATATCCGCAACCCGAATGGCCGCCTCGTCGGTCTGGACGTGGATTTCCTGGTCGAATCGCGTAGTCCGAAAGACATCATTCTGTTGCATGGGTCGCCCTGGGGCGTCTTCGCCCACGCGACACCGGCCAAGAAGCGGAGCTGAGCGCCCAATCATGCCGCAAGCCATGAATGACAAAGCCGCCGAAGGTGCAGTCGATACGAGTGACGTGCCGATGGTCGGCGCTCGCGAGCTTGCGCTCGCTCTCAAAATCCTGTCCGCCGGCAACCTTCTGCTCCCCTCGTTCACGCTGTCCGACGAGGACCTGCGGCGTGTCGAGCAGGATTTCTGGCAGATCTCACCGCGCGAGCGCGTGCGCAAGGTCGCGGTGCTGCTGCGCTTCCGCAGCTTCCTCGCCGCCTGCCAGACGCGCCACGTGAGCGAGCTGATCGCCCGGCACGGGCAAACGGCGCTAGTCACGGCCCTCGAGGCCGCGGCGAAAATGCGCCTCAATGCCAAGTGGGGCTTCAACCCCGTCAAGATGGCCCGCGCCATGAGCGAGGCGATCGCCGAGGCGGCCGAGGGCTTCGAGGGACGAACCGCCGCAGTTTAAAACGGCGTAATCAGCGCGCTCGCTAGTGAACTGACGCAGGGCATGCCCCATATAATGGGCATGCCTCTTTTTGTTCCCCTCATCGGCTCTTTCCTGCTGGTCTTCCTGCCGGCCCTTGGCTTGCTGATCGCAGGCCTGGCGAGAGAGGCACGCCGCGACGCTCTGCGCTGCACCGCAACGCGCCGCAATTAACGGCCCTCACGAACGCCCATCCCGATCGGCCCCGGCCGCCGTATACTGAGGCGCGGCCAACCTGACCGGGCGCCATGAAACTCGTCGATACATCCGCAGAGACTGCGAGCGAGCCCAAGACCCGCGACGGCCTCGTACGTGAGGTTCCCGACGTCGATCTGTTTTCCGGTCTGTCCGAGACAGAGCGCAGCGCGCTCGCTCACCGCCTGACGCTGCGCACGCTGCGTCGCGGCGACGTGTTGATGCGGGAGCGCGATCCCGCCGACGCGCTTTACGTCGTGGTCTCGGGACGCTTTTCCGTGACCCGCGAGGGACGGCACGATCCCGTAAGTGAGATCGGCCCGGGCGAGCCCGTGGGCGAGATCGCCTTCCTCACCGGCGGGACAAGAACCGCAACCGTTACCGCCATGCGCGACAGCCTCGCGCTGGCGCTCTCGCGCACCGAGTTTGATGCCCTCGTAACGGCCCATCCCGGGATCTGGGGCACGCTCACCGCCATGCTGGCCAACCGTCTTGCGGAAACGACGTCCCGTGCGTCGTCCGCCGCGACGCGGCCGAAGCCGCGCCCGCGCACCGTCTGCGTCATACCGGCAGGCGGCGCACGCATGAGCACGGCGTTCGTCGGCATGCTGGGAGACGCCTTGGGCAGCCGCGCAAGCTGCGTCGTTCTGACGGGCGAAACGGCGCAGGACATTCTCGGCGTCAAAGGGACGCTTGAGAGCCCCGACGCGATCGCGCGGCTGAACGCGCTTGAGGTCGCGCACGAGCATATGCTGCTTGTGGCCGACGATGTCGTCACGCCCTGGACGGAAAAAGCTATACGGGATGCGGACCTCGTGCTGGCGGTCGCTTATCACGCGGACGAGGCCGAGCCGAATGACACCGAGCGCCTCGCCGCACGTTTCGTATCGCCGGATGCGACGCGTCTCGTGCTGCTGCATCCGCGCCGCGCCAAGGTGACGGGGACGGCCCGCTGGCTCGCGCCCCGCAACGTCGCCATGCACCACCACGTCGCCCTCGACGGTACGGCAGACGTCGAGCGCCTTGTCCGCTTCATCGAAGGGCGCGCCGTGGGACTGGTCGCGGCCGGAGGCGGTGCGCTCGCGGCGGCACATACGGGCGTATTCAAGGCCCTTTCCGAGTCGGGCCTCGCGTTCGATATCATGGGCGGAACGTCGGCCGGCGCCGCACTGGCCGCGGCCTTCATGCTCGATGCGTCCCCCGACGAGATCGACGTCAAGCTCGGCGAGATGTTCGTCGCCAACCGCGCGCTGCGCCGCTACACGCTGCCGCGCTACGCGCTGCTCGACCACACGGTGTTCGACGCCGAGCTGAAGCGGCTGTTCGGCACGATCGACATCGAGGACCTCTGGCTGCCCTTCTTTGCCGTCTCGACCAACCTCTCCCGCTACGGCCTTGTCGTGCACCGGACCGGTCCCTTGTGGCGCGCGATCCGCGCCTCGGCCTCGATCCCTGCGCTGCTGCCGCCGGTCTACACCGCCGAAGGCGACATGCTGGTTGACGGCTGCCTGCTCGACAACGTGCCCGTGAAAGTCATGCGCGATCTCAAGGCAGGCCCCAACGTTGTCGTGAGCTTCAGGCCGCCCGAGCTTGATCGCTATGACGTCGATTACGAGGCCTTGCCATCACGCGCCGCCCTGATGCGGCTCGTGCTCAATCCGCTACGCCGCGACCGGTTGCCGGAGGCACCCGGCCTGATCACCGTGCTGATGCGGGCGTTGATGGCCAACCGCCGCGATTTCCAGCGCGAGCTCGAAGCGCACGATCTTGCGCTGACACCGCCGATCCCGGCCGGCATGGGCTTCCTCGACTGGCATCGCCACCGCGAGTTGTTCCACGGCGCCTATGCCTGGACGCATGCCGAGCTGGCCACGCGTACGGCCGCCGGTCCGCCGGCCTGGCTCGTCGAAGCGCTGCGACCGTCCTGCGAGAGCGCGGAGAGATAGAAATCGACCACGGCATCCGTCATTGCCCCGACCGTGAACTTCTGCTCCAGCACCTGCCGTAGCTTCGCTGCACGGGCCAGTGCAGCGTCCGGGTTCGCGAGCACGCCTGCCATGGCATGCGTGAGCTCGTCCACCGAGCCCGGTGCGATGAGGTCCATGGTCGTCCCGGCGACGATCTCGGGAATGCCGCCGACGTGCGTCGCGATGAGGGGCTTCCCCGCCGCGCCGGCCTCGAGCACCACATAGGGGAAGCTCTCGGCCCGCGAGGGAACCACCAGGCAGCGTCCGAGCGGAAAGGCATCGGGCGCCGGCATTGCGCCCGGAAACGTCACGGACTCATCGAGCCCGAGCGCTTGCGCCAGAGACTTGAACGCCACGGCATCGGGTCCGCCGCCCACGATCACGGCGCGCACGGGGCGCGTAGCTGCAAGGCGCGCCAGCGCCTCGAGCAGTACGTCGACACCCTTGAGCATGCGCAACTCGCCGATGAAGAGGAAGTCGGCCGCATCGTCCGCGGGCGCGCGCACGACGAAATCTCTGGGCTGAAGTCCGTTCGGAATGACGCGCCGGGGCGGACCTCCCGTTCCCGCGAGCCGCGCATAGGCATCGCGCGCGAACGTGGATTCGAAAATGAGACCGTCCGTCATCCGCCCCATGATTTGCTCGAGCGCCATGAAGACGGTCCCGGCAGGCGTGCCGGGTTTGTAATGCAGGCTGCCGCCGTGCGGCGTGTAGAAGGCCTTGGCACGCGCATTGTCCCGAACCGTGAGCCAGCTCTTGGCGAGCCGTGCGTAGGCCCCGCCTTTGGCGCCATGCCCGTGCAGGATGTCGAGATCGAGCGCGCGCGCGATCTTTACGACCCGCCGCACGGCCGCGAGATCCCCGAGGCCCGGCTGCCGGCTCATGGGGATTAGCGAGAGCCCGAGCCGCAGTTGCGGTGCGATGCCGTTGAGGCGCCTGACGGTAAGCGCGTCGGCCGAGGTGCTGTCGGCGACGATGCCGACCGCATGCCCCCGCCGCGCTTGCTCGCCCGCGAGATCCAGCACATGCCGGAACAGCCCGCCGACAGGTGCGCGCATGACGTGGAGGATGCGAAGCGGCGATGCGGTGAGGGGAGGGGCGTCGGTCACGGTGCCCCTCAGAAGAATCGCTCGTTGACGTAGACCACGTCGCCGGGCTGCACGGGATAGTCGCCCGGAACCTCGATCTGGTCGGAGAAGCCGCCGTGGCGGCGCGTCACGCGGTAGCTGCGCGTGCTGGCGCGGTCCGTATAGCCGCCCGCTATGGCAATCGCCGTTTCGACCGTCATGCCCGAAACGTACGGATACTGCCCGCCCGTCCGCACCTCGCCGTAGATGAAGAACGGCCGGTTCTGCAGGATATCGACCGTGACCTCCGGATCGCGCACGAACTCGGTGCCGAGGCGATGGCGGATGACGTCCTCCACGTCGCGCGTCGTGCGGCCGCGTGCGCGAACCGCGTTGATCAGCGGCACGGTGATCATGCCTTCCTGGTCGACGGTATAGGCGCGCGAAAGGTTTGGCTGCCCGTAGACGAAGACGCGCAGCTTGTCGCCCGTGTCGAGGAGATAAGGACCACCGGCCTGGACGACGTATTCGGCCGGGTGGAATGACGCGGTTTCAAGTGGCGCGGCTTCGACGGCTTCCGGCGCGGGCCCGTCGGCAATGACCACCGTCTCGGCCTGCCGCCCCATGTTCTCGAGCGCCGCAGCGACAATCACGTCGGGATCGTGCGAGCAGCCGGCGAGTGCAATCGCGGCCGCGCATGAGACAAGTCCGGTCAAAGCTTTGGCGCGCGCGCGCATGTCCGTCCGTTCTGGGAAGTGTTCACGGGCGGTCAGTGTTAAGGAGCCGGGGTTAAGAAAAACTTAGAATTCGCCGCGTTTTGGGAAACTTAAGGAAATTCTAACGCGGTGCCGTGTATCCCGGAGCCAAGGGATTCGCCGGACGAAAGCGAAATGGCTCCAACAACATATCCTCATCGACCTGACGACATCGACCTGCGCTCGCTGTGGCAGACCGCCATCGCAAGCCTGCCGCGGCTCGCGCTGATGGCGCTGGCGCTGGCGGCCGCCACCTATGGCGTGCTCTCGCTGATGGCGCCGCGCTACATGTCGGAGACGCAGCTCGCGATTGAATCGAAGAGCGCCAACAATCCGTTCACGGACCCGTCGCGCACGGCGAATGACAGCGTCAGCGTGCGCATGGATAAGGAAGCCATCAACACGCACGTGCGGGCGCTGATGTCCATGGACCTTGGCGAGGAGATCGTCCGCGACATGAAGCTCGCGGACAAGCCCGAGTTCAACAGCGCCAAGGGTGCGCCGGACACGCTGTCGGCGCTTCTGCGCGTCGTCGGCATCGGCACGCCGCGGAAATCGGAAACCGATCAGCATCGCGCGCTCGAGGCTTACTTCAAGCGCCTCGAGGTCTATTCGCCCAAGGAGAGCCGCTTCATCGGCGTACGCTTCAGCTCGATGGATCCGGAGCTGGCGGCGGCGGTCGCCAACCGCATCGCCGAGACCTACCGCGAGAACCTCGCCCGTCAGAGCCTCGTCGAGACCGATGAGGTGCAGAAGGCGCTCGAGCCCAAGATCGCTAAGCTGGCCGATGAGGCGGCTGAAGCCGAGGCCGCGGTCGAGAAGTTCCGCGGAGAGGCGAACATCTTCAAGGGCGGCCAGCAGGCGACCGGCCTCAACGAGCAGCAGCTCGCGGAGCTCAACGCCGAGCTGTCGCGCGTCAAGGCAACGCGCAGCGAGGCGGAAGCCCGCGCCAAGCAGGCGCGCGAGATGCAGGAATTGGGCAGCGCCGAGACGCTGGCCGACATCCAGAAGTCGCCGCTGATCCAGAACCTGGTCCAGAGCCGCGTGCGAGTCGAGCGCCAGATCTCGGAGCTGTCCGCAACGCTCCTCCCTGGCCACCCGCGCATGCGCCAGCTCACGGCTGATCTCAGGGGCCTCAAGAGCCAGATCGCAGCCGAGGTCGCCAAGATCGTCGACGGCCTCGGCAAGGAAGCCAAGGTGGCGGCGCTGCGCGAGGAGGCGATCCAGAAGAACGTCGCCGACATCAAGTCCCGCATCGTCACCGCCGGCCCGGAGGAAGCCAAGCTCAGGAGCCTTGAGGCCGACGCCAGATCAAAACGTGCCGAGCTCGACCGCCTGCGCGCCCAGTTCGAAGCCAACCGCGTGCGCGCCGACGACACCCGCACGATCCCCGTCGAGGCGCAGATCGTCTCGAGCGCACGTCCGTCCGCCGTGCCCGTGTTCCCGAGGAAGGGCGCAACGGCACTGCTGGTCGCGCTGGCGACGATGATGATCGGGCTTGCGCTCGTGATCACCCGCGGCCTCTTGAGCGGGGCGCGCGTGGCGAGCGGAGCCGGGCGCCCGCAGGAACGGCGCCGGGAGCGCGAGCGCCAGCAGCCCATGCTGCCCCTGCCGCAGCGGCGAATGGTACAACCTCAACAGTCCTTGCTTGAGGAGCTTCCCGACGAGCCCACGCCTGAACCGATGCCGGAGCCGGTGATGGTCGCACAGGCCGAGCCCGCGCCCATGGGCGCTGCCGAGCCGCCCGCAGAGCCGGTGGAACGCGCAGCAGCGGAAATCGAGGTCGCGGCGAAGGCCGAACCCGAAGCAACCGAACCCGACGCAGGCGAGCCGAACTTAGCGGAGCCTTCGATCGCTCCGGAGCCCGCCGCGCAGCCGGACGTCGGCGACATTGCAACGCCAGACGCCATGGCCGCACGCGTCCTCGCGTTGCGGACGGGCGGACTTTCGGGAACGCGAACCCTTCTGACAGGCTCCGACGACCTGTTCGCCCTCGCGCGCGAAGCGACCGCCGTGTGCCGCTGCATTGCCGACAAGGGCCACACCGTCATCATGGTGGACTGGAGCCTCACGGGCGAGGGCATCTCGACCCGCATGGGGCAGCCGGTATGGCCCGGCTTCAACGAGCTGATCGACGGACGCGCGCGCTTCGAGGACGTAGTCCGCTCGCTGAGCGACAGCGACGTGCACCTCATTCCATGCGGCCGCGGGCTCGACAGTGCGGAGGAGCCGCTTGACAGCGACAGCATCAGCTTCCTGCTCGACGCGCTGGACGACGTCTACGAGCACATCGTCATCGTAGCGCGCACCCATGCCGCCCAACGCCTGTTTGAAGCCATCCAGGGCCGCTTCGATTGCGGCGTGACCCTCGTTGCCGACGACGAGGAGAAGGCGCACGTGCGCGCCGCCGGAGCGGGGACGTTCCTGGGCTTTGAGGTCGAAGGTATCGAGCTGCTCACATACGACCACTCCGAACGGCCCCGCGAGCGTCGCAAGCTCGCGCGCGTCGGCTGAAGCGAGGGAGACGGCCCGGTATGCGTAAGGGAACCGCCCTCCTGATGCAGGCCGCGCTGTCGGGCCTCCACTATTCGGGACTGGCCGCCCTGCTGGCCCCGCTCGCGCGCGGCAAAGGCGTGATCTTCACGCTGCACAACGTCCGTCCCGAGCCGCCCGAGCCGTTCGAGCCCAACCGCATCCTGAAAATCACGCCGGAGTTTTTGGAGACGGCCATCGAGACCGTTCAGAAGGCCGGCTACGACATCGTCTCGCTCGACGAGGCCGTGCGTCGCATGAGGGCGGACGGGCCGGTGCGCCCCTTCGCCAGCTTCACTTTCGACGACGGCTACCGTGACAATCGCGATTTCGCATATCCGATCTTCAAGCGCCGCAACCTGCCGCTGGCGATCTACATTCCGACGGACTATCCGGACGGCAAGGGCGAGCTGTGGTGGCTCGTCCTCGAAGCCGCGATCCGCAAGGCGAATGAGGTCCGCGTCGAGCTCGACGGTGTCGCGCGCACGTTTGAAGCGCGCACGTCCGGCGAGAAGAACCGCGCCTTCGACGCGATCTACTGGTCACTGCGCCGCCGCCCTGAGAGCGAGCTACGTGCCACGGTCCGCAAGATCGCGGAGCAGGCCGGTTACGACTCATCCGCGCTCTGCCGCGACCTCATCATGGACTGGGACGAGCTGCGGGCGCTCGCCGCCGACCCGCTCGTCACCATCGGCGCCCATACGCGCCGTCACGTCGCCGTGGCCAAGCTGCCGGAGGACGAGGCCCGCGCCGAAATCGCGGACAGCGTTGCCCGCATCGAACGTGAGCTTAAGCGTCCCTGCCGCCACTTCAGCTTCCCCTATGGTGATGCCGGAAGCGCCGGCGAGCGGGATTTCGATCTCGCGAGATCGCTCGGCCTCGAAACCGCGGTCACGACCCGGAAGGACGTGCTGCGCGCGCGGCACGCCATGACCGGCCTGCCGCGCGTCTCGCTCAACGGCGATTTCCAGAAGGCACGCTACGTCGCGGTCATGATGACCGGCGTGCCGTTCCTGATCTTCGACGCCGCCAAGGCCGTGCGCCAGCGCGTCAAGAGCCTCCTCGGCCCGCGGACGCAGACGGGCACCACGCAGGGCACCGCTACGCGTCCGGGCGCTGCATCCATCTGACGAGCCACATGGCGGGCGGCAGCCAGAGCAGCCCCGCCAGTGGATAATAGACGATCTCCGCAACCTTGCTCGCGCTGACCTGCAACACGACCGCGACCATCATGGCGCCGAGCGCATAGACCGCCAGGAAGGCCAGGAGCGCGATAGCGCCGACGAGCTTGCGCGTGCGAACAGGCATGGATCTATGAAATCCGAGCGTTTCCGGCACCTTAAGGCGCAGGACCTAGGGGACGTCCAGCGCCGGATGATCGCATTGATCGGGGCGCCGCTTGGCCGTATCACACCTCTGCGAACCGCGGGAAAAAAAGCGCATGACGGCAATCGGCACGATGGACGGCAAGGCCCACGCCACGGCGGCATCCTGGGATCGCGCCGTGCGGCTCTGGCTGTTTTTCGTCGCCGCCCTCGTGCTGGCGATGATCACCGTCGGCGGCGCGACCAGGCTCACCGACTCCGGCCTCTCCATCACCGAATGGCAGCCGATCCTCGGCGCCATCCCGCCCTTGACGGAAGCCCACTGGCTGGAGGCATTCGCCAAGTACAAGGAGATCCCCGAGTACCACCTCGTCAACAAGGGCATGTCGCTCGAGGCCTTCAAGGCTATCTATTGGTGGGAGTGGGGTCACCGCTTCCTGGGACGCATCATCGGGCTCGCCTTCGCGCTGCCGCTCGCGGTGTTCTGGTTCCTGGGCGCGCTGCGGCCGGGCTACGGGCTCAAGTTCGCGGGCGTGCTGGCGCTGGGCGGCCTGCAGGGCGCCATCGGCTGGTACATGGTGAAATCCGGCCTCGTCGATCGCGTGGACGTGAGCCAGTACCGCCTGGCGCTGCACCTGACCGTCGCCTTCCTCATCCTGGCACTGGTCGTGTGGCTCGCCTTCGAGCTCGGCCAGCCCGAAGAAAAACGCGCCGCATCGCGCGCACTGAAGACGCTGCCGCTTCTGATCGTCGGCGCCATCTTCCTGCAGGTCGTGCTCGGCGCCTTCGTCGCGAGCCTCAAGGGAGGCCTCGTCTACAACACATGGCCGAGCATGGGTGGCACGCTCTTTCCGCATGACCTGACGGCCATCGAGCCCTGGTGGCACAACCCGTTCGAGAACCCGGTGATGGCTCAGTTCAACCACCGGCTGGTGGCCTACCTCGTTGCGGTGCTGGCGGCGATCGAAGCCTGGCGCACGTTTGCATCGGACGCGACGGGCGAAGCGCGCGCCTCGGCCGGGCTGTTGGCGGCGGGCGTGCTCGGCCAGGCTGCACTCGGTATATGGACGCTGCTCGAAGCCGTCCCGCTTGGGCTTGGCATCGCGCATCAAGCCTGCGCAGCGATCCTGCTCGTGCTGGCCGTGCGCCACCTGCACGTCGTATCGCGGCGCGTCTGAACGCGTTTGTCGCGTGGTTTCAGCTCTTGCGACGGCGCAGGGGATCGAAATGCCGCTCCGACGCGATCACCGCAATCGTGAACACGCCTCCGATCAAGACCGTCATTGTCAATAGTACCATGGCGAAGCCCTCCTTCGGCTTGTGCCGCAGAGTGCCTCTGTCGCGGAAGACGCGCGGTTCCGTGCGTAACAGGTCGCGCAATTAAAGTCCGAGCATCAGCTTGATGTTCTGGACCGCCGCCCCTGCCGCACCCTTGCCGAGGTTGTCGAGCCGGGCGACGAGCACCGCCTGACGCGCGGCCTCGTTGGCGAACACGTAAAGCTCGAGCTTGTCCGTGCCGTTGAGCGCCAGGGCGTCGAGCCGCCCACCGAGCTTCGCCGTCTCGGCTGCCGGCACCACGCGCACGAGCTGCGAGTCCTGGTAGTGCGCCTCGAGCGTGGCCTGGAGATCCGCCGCCGAGGGCGCTCCGGGCAGAGTGTCGAGGTGCAGCGGAACGCTGACCAGCATCCCCTGGCGGAAGTTTCCGACCGACGGCACGAAAATCGGCCGCCGCGTAAGCCCGCTGTAGCGCTGAAGCTCGGGCACATGCTTGTGTGCGAGGCTGAGACCATAGAGCTCGAAGAGAGGCGCCGTGTGCGCGGCCTCGTAGGATTCGATCATCGACTTGCCGCCGCCCGAATAGCCGGACACGGCATTGACGGTGACGGGGTAGTCGGCGGGCAGCAGCCCCGCATCGACCAGCGGCCGGAGGAGCGCGATGCCGCCGGTCGGATAGCATCCCGGGTTGGCGACGCGCTGCGCCGAGCGGATGGCGTCCGCTTGGCTCCGGTCGAGCTCGGGGAAGCCGTACACCCAGCCCTCGGCCACGCGATGTGCCGTCGAGGCATCGACAATCCGCGGCGCGCGGTTCCCAAGCTGCTCCGCCAGCGCGACGGCCTCGATGGCTGCAGCGTCGGGCAGGCACAGCACAACGAGGTCGACCTCGCCCATGAGTGACCGGCGCGCTTCCGGATCCTTGCGCGCCTCCGCCGCGATGCTGGCAACCGCGATGGCAGGCTCGGCCGCAAGCCGCTCCCGGATCTCGAGCCCGGTCGTGCCCGCTTCGCCATCGATGAAAACCCGCGCGGTCATCCCGAGAGCCCCAGCCGGTGGAGGATACCCTGGAAGATCGTCTCCGAGCAGCCGACGCCGTAGGCGGCGCAGACGATCTTGTGGCTGTCGCGGTAGATCATGTCGACGGCGACGTAGAGAATGATGAGGAGCCCGACCCACGCGATCCAAGGATAGCGCGCGAGCAGCTTGGCAATGTAGGTCGAGGCGACCGCCATCAGCACGATCGCGATGGCGAGGCCGATGACGAGCACGAGGGTGGATTCACCGGCCGCGCCTGCGACCGCGAGCACGTTGTCAAGCGACATCGAGACATCGGCCAGGATGATGGTCCACAGCGCCGACCAGAAACTGGTTTCGTTCTGCGGCGTCGCGTTCGAGGCGAGCTGGCTCTCGACCGCATCGATGGAGTGCTCGCTGCCGTCAACGATCTGCCTGTACATCTTCCAGCAGACGAACAGCAGCAGAAGGCCGCCGGCGAGCGTAAGGCCGATGACCTGCAGCATCTGCTGTGCGACGCCTGAGAAGAGGATGCGCAGCACGACCGCGCCGGCAATGCCCCAGAAGATCGCCTTGGCCCGCATCGAGGGATGGACGCGCGAGGCCGCCATGCCGACCACGATCGCGTTGTCGCCAGCAAGCGTAAGGTCGATCATCAGGATGTTGAACAGCGGAACAGCGTTTGCGGCCCACCACGAGGGGCTTGCGAGGTGTTCGAGCTCAATCAGCAGGGCTTCAAGCATCCAGGTCGCCTTTCCGGGGAGGATGGGGAGCACCGGAAGTGGCGTCCATCCGTTTGGGCAGCAGAGAACAACACCATATTTAGTAGAAAAACAACGGCCCGC
>CAZDUD010000056.1:0-1737 GCA_964508485.1 uncultured Hyphomicrobium sp.
GCACCGGCCTGGCCCGAAAGCCCACCGCCGGCGACCGTCACGAAAATGTCGAACTGCGTCGCGCGGTTGGCGGCCGCGAGCGGCTGCTGAAGCAGCATCTGCAGCACGGGGCGTGCGAAATACTGCTTGTAGTCCTTCTTGTTGACCGTGATCACGCCCTTGCCGGGCTTGATCCAGACGCGGGCGACGGCGTCCTTGCGCTTGCCGGTCGCATAGGCGCGGCCAAGGCTGTCGAGCTTCTGGACGTGCACCGGAGCCTCAGCGGAAGCACCCTTGAGGGCGCCGAGATCGTCCAGGGACTTGGTTTCCTGCACCATGGCTTATGCCCTCGAGTTCTTGCGATTGAGCTTCGCGATGTCGAGCGCCGTCGGCGACTGCGCCGCGTGGGGATGCTCGGCACCCTTGTAGATCTTGAGATTGCGCATCAGCTTGCGCTGCAGCGGACCGCGCGCGAGCATGCGCTCGACGGCAAGCTCGATGACCCGCTCGGGGAACTTGCCTTCGAGGATGCGCTTCGGCGTCGTGGCCTTGATGCCGCCTGCATAGCCGGTGTGGCGATAGTAGATCTTGTCGTCGTGCTTCTTGCCGGTGAAGACGGCCTTCTCGGCATTGACGACGATAACGTTGTCACCGCAGTCGACGTGCGGCGTGTAGATGGCCTTGTGCTTGCCCTTGAGGCGCGTGGCGATGATGGTGGCAAGACGGCCGACGACGAGACCGTCGGCGTCGATCACCACCCACTTCTTTTCCACTTCGCCGGGCTTGGCGACGAATGTCTTCATGGCGGGAAGCGCTCCTGCCTGGGTGTTGGAAGGACCGGCGGCGGATGCGCCGGCTGCGAAGCAAGCTATCTACGTGACGCGTATGACTCCGTCAATTCGCAGATGCAAATAAATAATCTAGCAAAAACATTGCATTACATATATAGGTAATATATAACCACATATGACGTAGAATAATACCACATATTATCCAGGTTCGTTCCCGCTGGCTGGGCTTATGAGTGTTGCCGACGGTGTCTGCCCGGTGTAGCCCAATCCACGCGACGTGCCTCACCTTTTCCACGCGGGCCCGCGAACGCTTGCGAGCGCTCTGCGGCCGCCTGTTGCCAAGATCGTCGGGCCCGGCGTCCGTTCTTAGATCCGTCTCACTTTTGATCTTAGGTTCGGCAAATCGCGACGCGCCGGGGATGCAACGCGAACCTGATATGGGAATGGGAGATTACGCCCTATGAGACTGTTTCTTTCACGTCTTAAGTCGCTGGCGCTGGTTCTCGGCTTAAGCGCGGGCGTAGCGCTGGGGGCAGCCGCGCAGGAATTCAAGCAGATCGAGTTGACGGACGACAAGGTGAAGGCCTTCATCGCCGCCCAGAAGGATTTTGCGCCGCTGGCCAGCAAGCTCATTGAAGGCGGCGATCAGCCGGATGAGGCGCTGACCAAGGAGCTCGAGGAGATCGCCAAGAAGCACGGCTTTGCGAGCTTTGAGGAGTTCGAGGATGTGGGCGCGAACGTCACGCTCATCCTGGACGGCCTTGACCGCTCCACGGGCACCTTCACCGACCCCATCGAGAAGATGAAAAAGGAGCTCGAGGACATCAAGGCGGATGACACCATTCCGGCCGAGGACAAGAAGCTCGCCGTCGATGATCTGACGCAGGAGATCGCCGCCTCGAAGCCGCTCGAGCACAAGGGCAACATCGAGGTCGTGAAAAAGCACATCGCCGAGATCGAGGCCCTG
>CAZDUD010000056.1:1747-24396 GCA_964508485.1 uncultured Hyphomicrobium sp.
CGGAGGAAGCCGGCGAGAGCGGCCCCGAGGGCGATCCGCCAGCGCCTTGATCGGCGCCACATCCAGACAGGCCGTCCCGTGACAACCACAGACACCAAGCACGCACCCGCCCCGCCGTCGAAACCCGACGACGGGGCTGAGATCGTTCGGCTCGAGCGGCCCGAGGCCGGCATCGCGGTGCTGACCCTCAATGCGCCGGCAGCGCGCAACAGCCTCTCCCGGCGCATGATGACGGCCCTCGACAGCGCCATCGGGACGCTGTCGGACGACGCGGAAATAGCCGCCGTCGTGCTCGCCGCGACAGGCCCCGCCTTCTGCGCCGGGCATGATTTGAAGGAGCTGACGCGTCACCGCGCAGATGCCGATGGCGGGCGCGCCTTCTACGACGAGACGATGCAGGCGTGTGCCCGCCTCATGCAGCGCATCGTCAAGAGCCCGAAGCCGGTCATCGCTGCCGTCGAAGGCATCGCCACGGCCGCCGGCTGCCAGCTCGTCGCCACCTGCGACCTGGCCGTTGCTGCTTCCACCGCCACGTTTGCGACACCCGGCGTCAACATCGGCCTCTTCTGCTCGACGCCGATGGTTGCGCTCTCGCGCAACGTCTCGCGCAAGCGCGCCATGGAGATGCTCCTGCTGGGCGAGATGCTGTCTGCCGAGGACGCGGAGCGCTACGGCCTCGTCAACCGCGTCGTCCCGCGCGAGCGTGTGCTTGAAGAGGCGCTCGGCATGGCGCGCGTCATCGCCGCGAAATCGCGCGTGACCGTCGCCATCGGCAAGGAAGCCTTCTACCGCCAGGTCGAGCAGCCGCTTGCCGAAGCCTATGCCTACGCCGCCTCCGTCATGGTCGAGAACATGATGGTGCAAGACGCGGCGGAGGGCATTGGCGCCTTCCTCGAGAAGCGCCCGCCGGTCTGGAAGGGCTGTTAGGCCGATGGAGCCGCGCCTGTCCTTCGTGACGCTCGGCGTCGCAGACATCGGTCGCGCGCGGTCCTTTTACGAGAAGCTCGGCTTCAAGCCGTCATCGGCCTCGACCGAGGACGTTGCCTTTTACGACGCAGGCGGTGTCGTGCTCGCCCTGTGGGGACGCGCCGACCTCGCCAAGGACGCCGGCATCTCCAGCAAGGGCTCGGGCTTCCCCGGCGTGGCCATAGCCCACAATGTCCCGACCGTTGAGGAGGTCGCGCGCGTGCTGGCGGAGGCCGAAGCCGCGGGCGGAAGGATTGTCAGGGCGTCCGAAAAAGTCTTCTGGGGCGGGCAGACCGGCTACTTCGCCGACCCCGACGGCCACCTGTGGGAGGTCGCCTACAACCCGTTCATGCCCCTCGATGCGGCGGGTCACGTGACGCTGCCGTACGACACGCCGCCGGCGGCCGAGCCCGACGATGCGGCGATCGCCACGATTCTGAAAACCTCGCGCACCTTCGCCGTGATTGGCGCTTCCGACGACGCAAGCCGTCCGAGCTACGGCATCATGAGCTACCTCAAGGCGAAAGGCTACAAGGTGATCCCGGTCAACCCGACGCTCGCCGGCAAGAGGATCCTGGGCGCGACGGTTCGCGGGGATCTTGCGGCCATCCGCCAGCAGGTGGACGTCGTCGACATCTTTCGCAGGCCGGACGCAGCGCTCGAAGCCGTGCGCGCGGCCATCCGCGAGAAGGATCGCCTCGGCATCAAGACGGTGTGGATGCAGATCGGCGTCATCAACGAGACCGCCGCCGCCGAGGCCCGCGCCGCCGGCCTCGCCGTCGTCATGAACCGCTGCCCCAAAATCGAGTACCCCCGCCTGATCGGTTCTTAGTCGCCGGCGATCTCGAAGCCGCCCTCGAGATCGGCGGCCGAGCTGCCGCCGGCGAACACCCGGAACGCGCCGGGCTCGACCACCGGCTTTCCTGCGTCATCGTGGTAGGCAAGATCCGAAGCCTTGAGCGTGAAGCGCACGGACTTCCGCTGGCCGGGTTTGAGCGCGATCTTCTGGAAGCCCTTGAGCTCGCGCATGGGCCGCGAGCGCGCGGCGACGAGCTGGCGCGTATAGAGCTGAACGACCTCCTGCCCCGACCGCAGCCCGGTGTTCTGCACCTCGACACGAATTTCAACTGAGCCGTCACGCGCCATGCTGGGTGCGCTGACCTGGAGTCCCGAATAGGCGAAGGTCGTGTAGCTGAGCCCGTGCCCGAAGGGGTAGAGCGGTGTCGACTTCTCGTCCAGGTACCCGGTCGTATAGCGGTCGCCCGTCGAGGGCCGGCTGGTCGGCAGGTCGCTATAGGAGATCGGCACCTGGCCGACCGAGCGCGGGAACGTCATGGGCAGCTTGCCGGACGGCGAGAATTGGCCGGTGAGGACTTCGGCCAGCGCCGTCCGACCCTCCGTCCCCGGGTGCCAGACGACCATCAGGGAAGCGACTTTCGCGTGCGCAGCGGAGAGCGCCAGCGGACGGCCGGTCTCCACCACGAGCACGATGGGCTTGCCGACCTCGGCCAGCGCATCGAGCATCTCCTGCTGGACCCCCGAGAGCGCAAGGTCCGCCCGCGAGGCGCCCTCGCCGGACACCGTGCAGTCCTCCGCAACGACGAGCAGGACCAGATCGGCGGCCCGCGCCGTCGCCACGGCTCCTGCCTTATCCTTGAACGAGACGCCGCACGGATCGGCAAAGCCTTCTGCAAAAAGCAGCGTCTGCGATTTTCCGAGGCGGCTCTCCAGCGCCGCTTTGAGCGTCTCGGTCCTGGGCTTCTCGAGGCGGGCCGGCCCGTACCAGGAATGATCGTTGGTCGAGACTGCCGCGGCGCCGATGAGCGCGACCGTGCCCGACTGCGGCGTGATCGGCAGCGTCGCGCCGTTATTCTTGACCAGCACGAAGCTTTCGCGCGCCACCGCGCGTGCCGCGTCGCGCACACGCGTATCGCTCGGAGCGGGTGGTACATCGCGCGGGCGGGGTGAATCCGCGAACAGCCCCATGCGGTATTTGACCGTCAGCACGCGGCGCACGGCCGCGTCGATCTCGGCCATCGGCACAGCCCCCGACGCTATCTGCGCCTCGAGGTGGCGGTCGTAGGCACGCCCGGCCATGTCGAGATCGATGCCGGCGTGCAGCGCCTTGCGAGACGCCTCTGAGAGATCGGCCGCGACGCCATGATTCAGAAGCTCGGGGATCGCGACGAAATCCGACATGACGATCCCGTCGAAGCCGAGCCGCTGCTTGAGCACGTCCGTGACGAGCCACCGGTTCGCGGTGACGGGCACGCCGTTAACGGTGTTGAAGGAGGCCATCACCGTTTCCGTTCCGGCAGCAATCGCGGCCTCGAACGGCGGAATGTAGCGGTCGAAGAGCTCGGCGACGGAGATCTGTGCGCCGTTGTAGTCGCGTCCGCCCTCGGGCGCGCCGTAGCCCACGAAGTGCTTCGCAGCCGTTGCAAGGCCGCCCTTGCGGTAGCCCCTGACGCGCGCCGCGGCAAAAGCGGACGCCAGGAACGGATCCTCGCCCGCGCCCTCGATCACGCGTCCCCACCGGGGGTCGCGCGAGATGTCGATCATCGGCGCGAACGTGAGGTTGATGCCGTCCTGCGCCGTCTCGAGTGCGACCATCTCAGCGGCGAGCTCCGCAAGCTCCGGCCGCCAGGTCGCCGCCCACGCGATCGGCACCGGGAAGGCGATGCGGAAGGAATGGATGGCATCGATGGCATGGAGCATCGGGATTTTGAGGCGCGAGTGCGCGACCGCATCCTTGAACTGACGCAGATGCTCCGGATTGACCACGTTCAGCATGTTGCCGATGCGGCCCTGTTTGACATCCTCGAGCTGAAGCTCGTAGGGGAAGGCGAGGGACGGAAAGTTGAGCTGCCCGATCTTCTCCGAGAGCGTCATGCGGGCCATCAGCGCCGACACCTTGGCCTCGATCTCGCCTTCGATGGCGCGCGCCGGCGAGGGGGTGGACCAGGCCGAAAAGGGCGTTAGAGAAGCAAGCAGGATCAAAAGGATACGGAGAAATCGCATAAGTACTTGCCCTCGCTGGTCCCGACCGGGGCATGGTATATGGGGCCAGCGCCTCGCGTCCATTTCACATCTTGTGGAAGGGCTTCTGTGCTACAACATGTCCACCCGCTGCGACCCCTCCAGAAAGAGCCGGTCAAGACTGAGGAGATCGAGATGCCGCTGACCGGCGTCCAAGAAAAAAAGCTCGACACCGACCTTTCGGCCCGCACGATGCTGCCGATCGACCTCGACGGACGCGAGGTTGTGCTCGAAGCCCGCGCGTATCAGGGCAAAGACGAGCACACGCAGGCCATGGCGCTGATTAACCGTGGCCAGGGCAAGGACGCAGGCGAGATTCCGCTCGTGCGCGTGCATTCGGGCTGCGTCACCGGCGACATCTTCCATTCGCTCCGCTGCGATTGCCGCGCGCAGCTCGAAGCCGCCTTGAAGCGCATTGCCCAAACGCCCAACGGCGTTCTCATCTATCTGCCGTTCCACGAGGGACGCGGCATCGGCCTCTTCAAGAAGATCAAAGCCTATGCGCTGCAGGATCAGGGCCTCGATACGGTCGATGCCAACATCGAGATCGGCGAGCCCATCGACGCGCGCGAATATGAGCTTGCGGCCGAGATCCTGCACGATCTTGGCTTCGAGAAGATTCGCCTCATGACCAACAATCCGGCCAAGATCGAAGCACTCGAGGAAGCGGGCATCGAGATCGTCGACCGCGTGCCCGTCGTCGTCCGGCCGGGCGCCCACAACGAGCACTATCTCGACACCAAGCGCCGCCGCATGGCCCACAAGCTCTAATTCCCTCTCCCCGTCCTTACGGCGAGAGGGTCAAGGGTGAGGGGCAGAAAAGTGCGTGAGGGCCGTACTACCACGCGAGCCCGGTCATGGCGCCGAGCGCTGGCGGTGTGCCCGGAACGAACAAGGCCGCGAGTTTGTCGGGATCGATGGTGCCATTCGTCATCGTCTCGTGGCGGTGAATGCCGCCCGCGACGAACAGCGCGTCGAGCCCGGCCCGCTCCGCGCCCGTGAGATCGGTGCGCACCGCATCTCCGATCACGAGGATCTTGTCCCACGCAACTGGCGCCTTGCGAAGCCGCTCGGCCTCAGCCTTCGCCGTGGCGTAGGCGGAGGCATGCGGCTTGCCGGCCCAGAACACGTCGCCGCCCAGATGCTCATAGGCATCGGCGAGCGCGCCCGCGCAGAGAAAGAGGCGTCCACCGACGTCGACGACGAGATCCGGATTGGCGCACACGAACGGCAACGCACGCGCGCGCGCTTGGGCGAGCACATCCCGGTAGCTCTCGACCGTCTCGTTGACGTCGTCGGTGAGTCCCGTGCACACGACCGCCGCCGCGATATCGAGCGGCGCAGCCTCGGCAGCCGCCTTCTCGAAGAACGCGGCATCGCGCCCGCGCGGCCCGATGAAGTACGCCGTGCGGTAGCCCTTCTCCGCCACGTGCGCCAGCGCGATCTCGCCCGAGGATACGATCCCGTCATAGGCCTCGGGCGGAACATGCCGCGCTTCGAGCATCGCCTCGACGCGATGAATCGGCACCGGCGCGTTGGTGAGCAGCACCACCGTGCCGCCACGCTCGCGGAATCGGATGAGCGCATCGACCGCTTGGGCGTACGCGCGCACGCCGTCGTGGACGACGCCCCACACGTCGCAGAAGAGAACATCGTAGCGCGCGAGGATCGACCCGGCGTTGGTAACGATGGGCGGCACAGAGGAATTGAGAGTCATCGGCCTTCCGGGGAATGAGCGGTACGGCGGCCCACAGGTCCCGGCCGCCAAGCCCGAGCTTTAAAACCTTTTCTCAGGCACCCGTCATCCCTTTTCGCGCCATTGGAGCCGGCGTGGCACCACCCGCGGCAAGGGGCAGCGGAACGCTTGAGCCCCCTCATGAAGCCCGATATTGCGGAGGGCGTGCCGTCGATCACGGCAAAGGTCATGAGGAGCAAGTTACGATGGACATCTGGTTCCGCGCAGGTGAGGCAACGGTTCTCGCAAAAGAAGGGCAGGTTACGGACGCCATGCCCGAGGTCGTCATCGGCTCGGTCAAGGGACCGGTCGGCACGGCGTTCGCTTCGATGATGGGGCAGTCCATCGGCCACACCCGCTTCTTCGTCATTCGCGACCTGAACCAGATGGTGCGCCCGGCAACGATGATGACCTCGAAAGTCACCATCCCGAGCGCGGCCTATATCGAGCTTTTCGGCGGCGTCGTTCAGGCGGCGCTGGGCGATGCGATCGTCGATTGCTTGAAGGAGGGCATCCTGCCGGAAGAAAGCGGCGATGAGCTCTGCATGATCATCACGGTCTGGCTCGACCCGCGCTGCCCCGACGATCCGAACCTCGACAAGAAGGATCTCTACCGCACGAACTACGAGGCGACGAAGATCGCTATCGGCCGCGCCATGAAGGGCGAACCGACGGTGAAGGAGCTGATCGCCAACCGCGACAAGATCCGCCACTACGCCCTCGAAGGCGTCCTCGACTGATGTCGAACGAGCGGCCGGCCCTCGGCTGGCCGCTCGTGCCGTCGCGCTGTGACACGCATAGCTGTGACACGCATAGGTGCATCCGCTCGAAGTAGCGCATCACCTAAAGGCGATAACCAAAAGCCCTATTAACCTTCGGCCGACGTACAGCAATCGGATTGCTTGTAAGGCGAATGCCATCACCTATAATAGACATACGTTATCTATAATAATTTCTGATAATAAGGCCCATCATAAAGCGCGACTGCCGGGGGCAATTTGTTCAAGCGTCCATATGCGGTGATTATTGTCGCGGCGCTGGTGCTCTTTTCGGCAATGGGCGGTCTCCTCATTGGTGCGATGTCTGCGCACACGAAGAGGTTTCCCTTCAGCACGATCAATAAAATCGCTGAGGCCGTGACGGAACGGGCAAGAGGTCTGATGCGGATGGCGCAGGCCCCGTCATCGGAACGGCTCCAGTTCATGTCGATACACGTCCCGCTCGAGGCCCGGGTGATAGATGTCCCTCAAGACGAGGGCGGTGGTATGGGTGGCGGCCTAACCTCCATCGGCAATCACGTGGTCTTGCTGACGTATGACGGTCGCACCTTTGCAGCCACACCGGACGGCACTCTTACGAAGCTCGATGTCGCCCCTCCCGAGAATGGCCTCGACGCCTACATGAAAGCGTCGAAGCGACCGCCGTATGACAGCTACACGCACAATTTTCTGTTCGTCCGCTACAACGATATTGCCTACTTCGAAGGCAGCGCCGGTGCGGGTTTGCTCGTCTCCTACACGAAGTATCACGACGCCAAGGAGTGCTATACGACCTCCATAGCGCGGACGCTTTTCAAAGGGCCGGTCACGTCGCCGGACGGTCTCAAAGTTTCGAAGTCGGATTGGACGGACATTTTCGAGACTGCCCCCTGCCTGCCGCTGAAGCCGATGTGGCGCGCAATCGAAGGGCATATGGCCGGAGCGCGAATTGCGGTCGACGCGACGGCGAGCAAAGTCTACCTGGCCAGCGGAGACTACCATTGGGACGGCGTATATGGGCCGCTCTCGCCAGACCCCCAGAGCAAAACTGCTCTCGCTCAAGATCCCAGCACCGACTACGGCAAGGTCATAGCAATCGACATTGCGACCGGTGCGTCGACCCGCATCACGCTCGGACAGCGCAACATGCAGGGCATTGCCATCGATCGGGCCGGAGAGGTCTGGACGGTCGAGCATGGCCCGCGCGGTGGCGACGAGCTCAACCACGCCGTGAGTGGAGCCAATTACGGCTGGCCTCTGGAGACCTATGGAACGGCCTATAACGGCTTGCCGTGGCCCGGCACGATCTCGCCGCTAGGGCGCCACGAGACTTACCTCCGGCCAACCTTCTCCTGGGTTCCATCGGTAGGGATCTCGGGGCTGAAACTCATCAAGGGCTTTCACGAAAGCTGGGACGGCGACCTCTTGGCTGGATCGCTCTCCGGCAGGAGGCTCGTTCGCATTCGCCTCGGTGAAGGGCGAGTCATTTTCGAGGAAGAGATTCCGATCGGCGAGAGAATTCGATATGTGCACCAGCACACCGATGGCTCGATCGTTTTGTGGACGGACTCCTTCAAGCTGTTCTTTCTGACACCCAGGAAAGGGGGCCTTGGCGCTGAGTACGCCCAGCGTTATGTCGACGAGGAATTCAAAGGGCAGGATGACAGGCGCGCCAAGTTATTGGCCACCATCGACGCCTGCTCGCAATGCCATTCGTTGAATCCGGGCGAGAGCATTTCGGCCCCGTCACTCGCAAAGGTTTTTGGCGCTGGCGTGGGATCGACGAGCTTTGCCGGTTACTCGGAGGCGCTCAAGAGCTCTTCGCAAACGTGGGACCCTGAGCTCCTGGCCGCATTCCTCAAAGATCCCCAAGCCGCGTTTCCCGGCACGCTCATGCCCAATCCGCAACTGTCCGAAGAAGACCGTGCGGACATGATAAAATTTTTAGAAGCCATATCCAGCAAGGTCGAATAGCCCCTGCCCGGCGCAGATCGCTTCGTCCATCTCTCTTGGCATCACGCCATTTCTCGACCTTCGCGCGCTGTGACTCGCGAGAACGCTTCGGCTTCGGTCGCTCCCGCTGACGCGCCGGACAGTTCCCGTTGCGTTGCTCGCCACCGAGTTCAGGATGCTTGACGCAGACCTTGCCGAAGTAGCGGGGCATCACGCCTCGTGCGGCTCACCGCTTGCCGTTTTCCACGTTAGATATTGGCAGAGCCCGCCAAGATCTGGAAAAAGGGTTCAACGATTGATCCCGAGTCGATCAAGCCCAGCTAGGAGTTCAGCTCGCCTGTCGCCAGGAATGGTTATCTCGGTTAGGCAGCCTTTCACGTCGGCAATTGTCTCAAGTTTCGCGAACCGACCATCAGGCTGCGAAAAGACATGAACGGTGAACCATCCATGTTGAGCAATAATTCGGGGATTGCCATACGTTGGCTTGTAAGCTCGCGTTCTAGACTGATCGAAGGGACCGGCTTTTCGCTCTTCTGAAGAGCTGAAATTATCGGCCCGTAAAGCATAGACAAAGCAGGGCCCGAGTTCCGGCCCGCTGCAGGCAAACCACAGCGCAGCTAACGGATTTGTCGTCCAATCTAACAAGCGCGTTGCCATTCCCCAATGCTGGGCCATAACAAGTAACTCCCAAGGGTTCTGCCTTTGGCTCTCAGTGAAAAAGGACGCGCCCACCCTTTTAAGTTCGGAAATCATATTTTTGCTCAATGAGCACAGTATCTACTTTTCGATCGCGTCTCGCAATTTTTGGGATTAGGTTTCTCTTTATCGCTTGTCCGCGAAAAAGAACAGTTTTGTGCTCCTGATAACTTTTATCGGCTGCTTGGATAAAGTCGGAGATAGTCTTTGCCCTCAGCGTTTCGATGTGTGAATCCATTTTTGCCTCGGAACCATGATCACAGGTGTCGCCATCAAGGCCGTGGTCTTTTTGCAGCGCTCTTAGCTTCGCCAAGCTCACAGTACGCTGTCCGTTCTTCTGCATCTTGCCGGCGATTGCCCAAGCCGGCTCGCCGGGGCCGTCGTAGACGATCTCTGCTTCCGCCGGAGAGATCACTTTGAGAACCACTAGGCGCTCGCACGTCGCATAGAGCGACACGCCCTTGCCTGCGGTCATTTTGATCTGGACGTTGCCGTTGTGGTCATACGCATCGTGAGACGGATGCGACGCAGGATGGAGCTTCAAGCCAAGAGCCTCGGCCGCAATGACTTCACCGATTGATCCGACAAGGTGTCCGTCAGGTGTGAACTTGCGGCCTGGATAGGCAGCTTCTAGTTGCGCGACCGCACGATAGATCGCAGCGACGGGTTCTGGCAGTTTGATTCGCATGGCACCATCCGTTGAGAGATGATGTTGCGATTCGCATCCATTTTGCACCCCGGACAATTGCCGTTCCGCCGTTCCCACGTTCGCCTTTCAGCTCGGGGTGTTTAAGGCAGATCTTGCCGATGTAGCGGGGCATCCGAACGGTGTCTCATTTGACTTCGTCAATGGTATTCCAGGTGCCACACGAGGCACACCTGCCCATCCATCTATCGAACCCCGCTCCGCAGTTGCGACACCTGAAGGACAACGATGGGCGTAGGCGTGACCGGACAATTTTGGCGGGCCAGCCGCCTGCAAAGGTATCCGTCACGGCTTCCGACACAGCGCTATTCGCGGTCGTAACGTTGTCAGCGATCGCGCTGATGCTTTTAGCCGTTGCGGCAAGTTGAGCGGCCGAGGCGTGCTCGTCGATCTGTCGCTGAAGCGTTGCCGCGGTTTGCGTCAAGTCGCCGTTGAGCCTTTCGAGCTCTGCGACTTTCGCCTTTAAGCCGGCGACACGGTCGTCACGAACTTTGACACGTTCCTCTGCGGCTTCGCTCTTCGACTTAAGGTTTTCGATCTGTTGATTTTTCAACAGGCTTATCAGCCAGTACATCGCCAGACCGGTGCCGACTACTATGGTGAGTACGCCCTCCCAACCGAGAGCTTGGACCCCGGACCAAATATTCTGCCAATATTCTTTGGTCAGAATGTTCAGTTGCTCCTATGTTGCCACCTCTGTTGCCAACCGCCTTGCCAAACTGCGCTAAAATCTGGTGCCGGCAGAGAGATTTGAACTCCCGACCAACGGTTTACAAAACCGCTGCTCTGCCACTGAGCTATGCCGGCTAAGGGCCACGGTCGACCCGAGGAACGGGGCGGCTCTGGTGCGCCCCTTGTACAGAACTTGACCGGGCCGAAAAAGCCCCTTCTGCCCCACCGCCCCGTCCCGCTCACCGCTTGAGCGAGCGCTCCCAGGCGAGCGCGTGGGTGACGATGAGGTCGAGGTCGGCGAGCTTCGGCTCCCAGCCGAGCCGCCCGCGGATCTTCGCCGAATCCGCGACGATCGCCTCCGCGTCTCCGGGCCGGCGGGGTCCGAGATTGACCGGGAACGGCCCGCCGGCGCGCTTCACGGCCTCGATGACCTCGAGCACCGAGTAGCCCGACGAGTAGCCGCAGTTGAAGACGTCGGAAGCCCCGCCCGCTTCGAGATAGTTGAGCGCCGCCGTGTGGGCCGCAACCAGGTCCGTGACGTGGATGTAGTCGCGGATGCAGGTTCCGTCCGGCGTCGCGTAGTCGGTGCCGAACACGTCCATGGCCGGGCGCTTGCCGAGCGCCGTCTCGCAGGCAACCTTGATGAGGTGCGTGGCACGCGGCGTGGATTGCCCGGCCCGGCCCGCAGGATCGGCACCGGCCACATTGAAATAACGGAGCGCCACATAGCGGAAATTGTGCGCGAAGGCCGAATCGGCGAGCATCAGCTCGGTCATGAGCTTGGACGTGCCGTAGGGAGAGACCGGCTTGAGGTCCGCGTCCTCCTTGACCGGGATCTCCTTCGGATTGCCGTAGACGGCAGCTGTCGAGGAGAAGATGAAATTCTTGACCCCGGTCTTCACGGCGGTCGCGATGAGCGCGCGCGAGTTCACGGTGTTGTTGAGATAGTAGCCGAGCGGGTCGGCGACCGAATCCGGCACCACGATCGATCCGGCGAAATGGATGATGGCCCGGACCTTGTGCTCCTCGATGACGCGTTGCACGAGATCCTGGTCGCCGCAGTTGCCTTCGACGAGGATGGCGGGTGGCGGCACCGCCGAGCGGAACCCGGTCGACAGGTTGTCGACCACGACGACATTGTCGCCGGCGTCGAGCAACGCCAGCACCATATGGCTGCCGATGTATCCGGCGCCGCCTGTCACGAGTACGGTCATGAGCGCCGCATAGCACGGAAGTCGTTCACAAACCGTGCTGGCTTTGCCGCACCGCGATGGACTTCGAGTGCCAGTCCGGAAGAGCGGTCCGGAAGAGCGAGAGGGAGCCAGAGGCGTTAAGAAAGTGCTTGCCGGATCGCCGCCGGGTCGCGAAGTTAAAGCAATGTTATGCGTTTCGAGCTAATGTGATGGTCAATTTTGTTGAGACCGACAGCGAGGAGCACCGTCATGAAGGTCATCGCCCTGCTAGCGGCCGCCATCGGCCTCGCCCTGATCCCGGCTGCCGCCGAGGCGGGCCAGCGCCGCCACCATCATCAGGACCACTACAACCATCGTGGCTGGGCGAATGCCTATGAGCCCTTCTACCATCGGCACTATCGCTCCGATTGGGAGTATGACCCGTACGCGTACTTCGCGGAGAAGCCCCGCTACTATCCGTACTACAACTCGGGCCAATGGCGGCCCACCTACGAGTTGCGCTATCGCCGCGACCACTATCGCCCGTACGCAGCGCTGCCGCCCTACTATCAGGCGTGGGGCTATCCGGCGCGCTACTACAAGGTTCGCAAGTACCGCCACTACTGACGGCAAACGCGCACCCGCGTAATCGCGCATGAAGGAGCAGAAAGCCGCTGTGAAAGCGGCTTTTTGGCGTTTTTCCGGCGCGAAGGCTCCGCGTTCATGCCCCATTCATCGCGCATATGTTTTGTGCTGGCATGAACTTTTTCCCGCTGATTTGCGTTGTCGGCGGTGCACGGGATTCGACTGGGAGAAATCCATGATGAAGAAGATGATGAGCGCGTTGATGGCGCTGATGCTCGTGGCTGGCGTGACCGCGTCTTCGATCCAGCCTGCCGAAGCCCATGGTCGCGGTGGACGTGTTGCGGCAGGCGTCGCAGCCGGCATCATCGGCCTCGGCCTGCTTGGCGCTTATGCTCACTCACGCGACCGCGATTACGACTACGCAGGCGAGCGCTGCTATCCGGGTCCTGAGGAGTGCGGCTGGAAGAACCGCCGCTGCTTCACCAACAGCTGGGGCGACACGGTTTGCCGTGGCGGTCGCTGGACCTGCTGGCGCCCGACCTACTGCGATTGATCGCGCTCTGGTCAGCATCGGCAAGAGATCGAAGGCGGTGCCGTAAGGCGCCGCCTTTCTCTATTTGGCGTTGCGCCGTTGAACTGCGGCCCAGTGCAAGGCGACTGCCGCCGCGTTTGACACGTTGAGGCTGGCGAGCGATCCGCCCGTCGTGATCGAAACCAATTGATCGCACGTCTCGCGCGTGAGCTCGCGCAGGCCCTTGCCTTCCGCGCCGAGCACGAGCGCGCTGAGCCCGGAAAACGTTTCGTCCTCGAGCACCGCGGTCGCTGTGCCCTCGAGTCCGATCAGGCGAAAGCCGAGCCCCTTGAGGTCGAGCATCGTGCGCGCAAGGTTCTGCACCGGCAGGACGGGTAGGAGGTCCAGCGCGCCGGACGCCGCTTTCGCGAGAACGCCGTTGAGGGGCGGGCTTTGACGGCGCGTCATGACGACACCCGCGGCACCGAACGCAGCAGCGGACCGAAGCACGGCGCCGGCGTTGTGCGGGTCGGTGACGTGATCGAGCAGCACGAGAGGCCCCGTCCGCCTGGCCGCTTCGACGAGCTCTTCCAGGGTAGGCTCCGGCAGCGGCTCGGCTTCGAGCAGCAGCCCCTGGTGGACCGTGTCCGCGCCCAGCAGGTGATCGAGATCGCCCGGCGTCGCGCGGTCGATGAGGACCCCTTTCGCGGCGATCACCTCGGCAAGCCGCCGCTCGGCATTCTCGGTTGCAAGCAACCGCAGCGCCCGCCGCCGCGGGTTCCTGAGGGCCGCTTCCACCGCATGGCTGCCGAACAGCCGCACGAGGCCGTCGTCGGGCGGCGCAGCGCCGCGCGCGGGCGCCTTTGGCCCGCGCGGCTTGGCCCCCCGCCCGGCCCCCTTGAACCCGCCGGAATAGCGCTTTCCTGCGCCCTTTTTGCCGGCAAAGCCGCCTGCCATCGCCCGCCTCGTCCCGTGTCGCCCTGAAGCCCCGTTTGGACCCGAACCCATACGGGTTTTCACGCGCTTTTCCAATTGACATCGGAGGGGCGGATTACCATAAGGACGGGCGTTGCCCTGCCGCTCGGCGAGCGCAGGGCAATTTCGTTTGAGAGCGGGTAACGACGACGCAGCGCGAGCAGCGCGGCCGGCCCGGCTCGCAAGGATTGGTCACGGAGGGGTGCCCGAGTGGCTAAAGGGGACGGACTGTAAATCCGTTGGCTTCGCCTACGCTGGTTCGAATCCAGCCCCCTCCACCACCAATCCTGTCCTGCCCCAAAAACCTCCTCACATTTGCCGGGACTGAGGATCGGGCTCGCCGCAGAGCGGATAGCCTCCGGGGGAAAGCTTGGGCAAGGCTTGACGAGCAGCGGCCGAATCCGACTTGTTCTGACGAAATGTGCACGGCCCGGCGCCAGCCTCACGCAGGATATGCGCTCTATAAGCCGAGCGTCGGAGATCGTGAACGCCCGCCCGTGATCGAGGGACTATGACCCGGAAACAGCGGCCTACGCAGCAGAGACCGCGGGCGCAGGCGCCGGGCGACGCAATGTTCCTGCGCGACTTCCGGGAGGCTGTGCAGCACTTGCAGGCCGGTCGGCTTCGGGAATCCGAGGAAGCGCACCGGAAGATCCTGGCACGCTCTCCGCGCCATGCCCCGAGCCTGCACAACCTGGGCCTGATCGCATTCCGGACCGATGCGCCCGAACAGGCCGTCGACTACCTCCGCCAAAGCCTCGCGATCGACCCGAGTGCGCACACCGCATGGCAGAACCTGGCGCTCATGCTCGGCGAGCAACGCCGCATGGAGGAGGCCATCGAGGCCTGCCGCCAGTGCCTGGCGCTGGCGCCGAACGACGCCAAGGCTCACGCGATCCTCGGCAATCTGCTGCACGCCGTGAGACGGACCGACGAGGCCATGGCGGCTTTCGCCCGCTCCATCGAGATCAAGTCTGATCAGCCGAAGGTGCTTGTGAAGCTGGGCGAGCTGGTGCTGCAATCGGGAAAGCCCGCAGAGGCGATGTTGCTCTGCCATCAGGCTCTCGCACTCGATCCCGCATGCATCGAAGCGCAGGGGCTCGAGCAGCACATTCTGGCCGCGAACGGCAAGCTCGACGCGGCCCAGGTTATGATCGAGGCGCGCACGGAGGACCCCGCCGAGCGCGCGCGCCTTTACGACGAGCTGGCGTCGTTCCTGCGGGCGCAGAGGCGGTTCAAGGAGGCGATCCCGATTGCGCGGCGCGCACTCGCCTCAATGCCGCACAAGCCTGAGTATCACTTCAACCTCGCCGCCGCGCTGGATGGTGCCTGCGAGGATATGGCCGCGCTGGCATCGTATCAGGCCGGTCTCGCTATCGCGCCCGACCATGCAATCGCCTACAAGAACGTGGGCTCCCTGCTGCGCAAGATGGGTAAGCACGCCGGCGCGATCACCGCCTACGAGCACGCGGCGAAGCTCGACCCGCGCCTTGCCGACGCCCACTACAATCTCGCGACCACCTGCAAGCTCCTGAGCCGGTTCGAGGAGGCGCGCGCGGCGTTCCGCCGGGCGATCGAGACCGCGCCCGACGCGTTGACGCATCGCTTCGAGATGAACGACTTGAAGCGCACGATCTGCGACTGGGAGAGCATCGACGAGGAAGAAAGCCGCTGCCTCGAGCTGCTGCGCACGACGGACCGGGGAGGCGTCGCGCCGTTCCTTCTGATCTCGATGCCGTCGACCCGTGCCGATCAGCTCACGTGTGCACGCCGCTTTGCGCCGTACAAGACGCCGCCTGATGAGCTCCGGTTCAAGCATCACCATGCTCCGCCGGACGGCAGCCGCCGCATCCGCATCGGATATCTATCGTCCGATTACGTCACGCACGCGACCGCAATGCTGTTCGCGGAGGTGCTCGAGCGCGCGGACCGCGACCGCTTCGAGCTGTTCGGCTACTGCTATAGCAATGATGACGGTAGCGCCCTGCGCCAGCGCATCGTCGATGCGTTCGATCACTTCACCGTCGTCAAAGGCATGACGGATCTGGAGGCCGCTACCAAGATCCACGACGACGGCATCGACATCCTCGTCGACCTCAAGGGCTACACGCGCGACGCGCGCACGGAGATCCTGGGCTTTAAACCCGCGCCGATCCAGGTGAACTATCTCGGCTATCCGGGCACCATGGGCGCCGACTTTATCGACTACATCATCGCTGATGCGGTCATCGCGCCAATGGAGCATCAGGAGGACTACGCCGAGCGCATCGTGCATCTTCCCAACTGCTATCAGCCGAACGACCGCCAGCGCAAAATCTCGGACGAGCCGATAACGCGCGCCGAGGTCGGCTTGCCGGACGATGCCTTCGTCTTCTGCTCGTTCAACAACACCTACAAGCTCAACGCGCCGGTCTTCGACGTCTGGATGCGGCTGCTCGCAAACGTGCCGCGGTCGGTCCTCTGGATTCTGGCGAGCGACGAGGGATGCCGCGCGAACCTGAGGCGCGAGGCGGCGGCGCGCGGCATCGATCCCAACCGGCTCGTGTTCGCAGGCAAGATGCCGATCGAGCAGCATCTCGCGCGCCACCGGCTGGCCGACCTCTTCCTCGATACGCTGCCGTGCAACGCGCACACCACGGCCAGCGATGCCCTGTGGGCGGGGCTTCCAGTCCTGACATGCCTCGGCGAGACGTTCTCAGGTCGCGTTGCCGCGAGCCTTCTGACCGCCATGGGCCTGCCGGAGCTGATCGCGGGCAGCCTGGACGAGTACGAGCGCATGGCCCTCGCGATGGCTCAAGAGCCGAGCCGCCTCGAATCCGTCCGCCGCAAGATCGCGGCCGGGCGTGAGACGTCCCCGCTGTTCGACACGACCCGCTACACCCGCAACCTCGAGCGCGCCTACGAGACGATGGTGGACATCATGAGAAATGCAGAAGCCCCGCGCCCGTTCGCTATCGTGGAAAGCACGCATAGCCCCCTCGCGGAGACGCCCGCTTTGCTTGGAGAGGCGCGCATCGCTTACGAGCAGTGCCCGCTGTGCGATTCCGCCGACATCCCCTATCAGATCGAAGCCCGCGTCACCGCGCATCCCCTCTACAAGCCACAATTGCCGCCGACCGTGAAATGGCGGAGCTGCGCGGACTGCGGCCATGTGTTCACCGAGGGCCACTTCACGCCCGAGGCGCGTGACATCGTCCTGTCGTCGACGGAGCCGCGCGACGAGGTGGGCAACGACGCCGCAGGCCGGCGCAAGGTCTCCGCCCGCATTGTCGAGAGGGTGGCGCGTCATATGCCCGGCGGCGAATGGCTCGATATCGCAAGCGGCAACGCCTCGTTGCTCTTTACGGCCGCCGAGTGGGGCTACAAGGTGGTCGGTACGGATCCCCGCATCGATAACGTCGAGCTGCTTCTGAGGCTCGGCTACATGGCCTATTGGAACGGCATAGAGGACATCGAGTCGGTCGATCGCTTCAGCGTGGTCAGCATGGCGAATGTCCTGCAGCGCGAGCCCTTCCCGAAGCGGTCGCTGGCCGCCGCGCGTCGCATGCTACGCACGGGCGGCGTTCTGTTCCTCTCGGTGCCCAACATGGACACCATCGAATGGCGCCTGCTCGACGCCTCGGGTGCGAACCCCTACTGGGGCGAGATCGAGCACTGCCACACCTTCACGCGCGGGCGCCTCGTGAGGGTGCTCGAGGCTCAAGGCTTCAAGGCGGCCGAGTACAATGTCGGCGAGCAGGCGCCGAGCGTCATGGAGCTGGTCGCGATTAAGTCCTGAGGCCCGTCACCGAGCCCCCTGCCGTGCACGCATGAAACATGCAATAGAGCACGAGGGATGAACCTTCAGGCGGCGAAAGACCCATGGGTGACGAGAGCCACGCCCCGACCGTTGCCGGGCTTGCGCGCGGGCAGGTCACGCCGGCGGCCAGGCTCGCCTACCAGCCCTATTGGTGGGAAGCCGCGCCGCGCCAACCGTCGTCTGCCGCGCTCCCTAAGGAAGCCGATGTCGTCATCGTCGGCTCGGGCTTCACGGGTCTCTCCGCCGCACTGACGCTGTTGCGGCAGGGCCGTTCTGCGATCGTCCTCGAGCGCGGCGTTCCGGGCTTCGGCGCCAGCACGCGCAACGGCGGACAGATCGGCAGCGGCAATCAGAAGTTCCGCGTGAAGAAGCTGATTGCCCTCAGAGGTCCCAAAAAGGCCGAGGCGCTACTGCGCGAGGGCGTTGAGATGCTCGATTACATCGAGCATCTGATCACCGCGGAAAAGATCGACTGCCACTTCAGCCGCTGCGGCCGTTTCCGCGCCGCCATCCGTCCGGAGCACTACGAGGCGATGGCGCGCGACATGGAGGACTTGAAGCGCATCGCGGGCGTCGAGAGCTTCATGGTCCCCCGCGCCGAGCAGCGGAGCGAGATCGGGTCGGACATGTTCTTCGGCGGGTCCGTGCTGCCGGGCGATGCGTCGCTGCATCCCGGGCTCTACCACGCAGGCCTCATGCAGCGCATTGCCGACGCAGGCGGGCACGTCGTCGGCAACGCCCCGGCGCAGTCCATCTCCAGCGCCAGTGCAGGGTTCGCAGTCCGGACGCCTCTGGGCGAGATCGCCTGCAGAAATGTCGTCGTCGCCACCAACGGCTACACGGATGGGCTCGTGCCGGAGCTCGGGCGGCGCATCGTGCCGATCGGCTCAGGCCTCATCGCGACGGGCGAAATTCCGGAGACCGTCTTCACCGGGTTGCTGCCGAAAAACCGCGTGTACGGAAACACCAACCGCGTCTTCTATTATTTCCGCGCCGCGCCCGGCGAGCGGCGCATCATCTGGGGCGGGCGCGCGGGCCGGCTGGCAGCCAACACGTCGCCGAGGGCTTTTCGCCACCTTGCGCGTGACATGCTGCACGTATTCCCGGCGCTGGCCGACGTGCCGGTCACGCACGCCTGGGACGGCCAGATCGGCTACACCTACGACGAGGTTCCGCACCTCGGCCGCACGGCTCAGGGCATCCACTACGCCATCGGCTATTGCGGGACGGGCGTCTCGCGCGCCACCTATTTCGGGCACAGGATCGCGCTGCAGGTCGTGGGCGACGCCGCAGGCCGCACAGCCTTCGACGATCTCGCCTTTTCGAGCTTCCCGGCGCACCCCATCGCCAAACAAGCCGTACCAGTCATCGAGACCTGGTACCGCATCCGCGACGCGGCGAATATCTGAGCGTTGGAAGAGGGTGTGACTTGCGATTGCAACCGGCACCCTCTTCACGCCAGGGCAGCTTGTGAAGCGTCGCATCTTGGCCCCTGGATGGCCGGGTGTCGATGCGAAGCATCGCTCCGCGATGACCCGGCCATGGAGTGAGAATACGGAGCGCTTCAAGCCCAAGCGAACGGGCGCGATAGCCTCGGTCAGCTCGGATCTTCCCAGCCGTCGCGGGACAACAGCGGCGTAATACGGCGCACGCCGACGCGGCGGTTGATCCAGGACGGACCATCCGTCAGCTCCTTGAGATATTCCTCGCCGTAGCCCTGCGTGGTGAGGTTTTCAGGCGGAATGCCGAACTCGTCGGTGAGGATGATGGCCACCGTCTCCGCGCGCCGGTCGGAGAGCGACAGGTTATCGATCTCCGAGCCCACGGCATCCGTATGCCCTTCGATGAGGAACAGCTCTCCCGGCGAGCGGTCGAGCACGCGCCGGATCGCACGCGCGACGCGCTCGAGCTTCGGATACTGATCCGGCGTCACATCCCAGGAGGCAAACTCGAAATTGATCGAGTTGAGGTCGACGCGGCGCATGCGCTCGAGAATGCTGTAGTTCTGCCGCACCTCGTCGAGCGTGTAGCCGCGATCCAGGTCCTCGATCGGCGGCGCGTTGAGCGTGTCGTAGAGGTCGTCGGGTGATGCGCGGTCATAATCGACGATGTAGCGGTCGTATGGAATGCGCACTACCGGCGGCGGCAGGTCGATATAGGAGTAGTGATCGGGACCGTAGCCGCTGCGATACGAGCGGCGGTCGTCGAAGAAGACGTACTCGCGCCCGTCCCGATCCCGCCGGCTGCGGCGAATGACGCGGTCGTCGTCGTCGAGAATGGAATAGATCAACGCGCCGGCAAGTCCTGCCGTGACGACGAGCCAAGTGCCGTCCTTGCGCCGCTCGCGACGCATCTCCTTGCCTTTGCGCCGGAAGCGTTCGCCATCGTCATGGCGGATGAACACGCGCTTCTCGTCGCGCACGATGACCCGCTTGTCGGGCTCGACGATGATGTCGCGCGATCCCTTCTCGGTGACTTTCCGCTCGCGCCGGAACCGCTCGAACTTGCTGGCCTTGGAAGCTTCGAATTTTTCCTCGCGCCCACCGCCCTTTTTCTGTTGAGCGTCCTGAAGCGCACGCTCGAACTCCTGATCGGATCTGGCGCGGTCGAACTTTCCGGGGCGCTTGGACCAAGCGTCCTTCCGCTTCTGATCTGACGCGGCTTTCTGGCGGGACGCATCGGCGTCCTGCTTGTCCTTGATCGCCTTGAGACGAGCCGCCTCGGCGTCACGCTTGTCCTGGATGGCCTTCTGGCGTGCGACCTCGGCGTCCCTCTTCTGCTGCAGCGCCCTGTCCTTGGCTTGCTGCGCATCGAGTTGCTGTTTCTTTATGGCGTCGCGGCGCGCAGCTTCAGACTCCTGCTTCTGCTTGATGGCGTTCTGGCGCGCGGATTCTGCCTCTTGCTTTTGCTTTTGCGCGTTGTCTTTCGCTTGCTGCAGTTGGAGACGCTTGTCCTCGATCGCCTGCCGACGCGCCGCCTCGGCGTCCCGCTTGTTCTGCTGCGCCTTGTCCCTGGCCTGTTGGATCTCGAGCTGGCGCTGCTTGACCGCGTTCTGGCGCGCGGCATCGGCGTCCTGCTTCTTCTTCAGGAGGTTTTCTTTCGCCTGCTGACGCTCGAGCTGCTTCTGCTGGCGTGCCTCGCCATTGGCAGCGTCGCCGCCGCTCGGGCCACCACCCCCGCCGCCGTCCTTGTCTCTCTTGCCTTTGTGCTTGCCCTTCCGCTCTTGGTCCTGGTCTTGGTCCGCGTCATCGACCTTCTGCGCGAGCTCAAGGAACGGCTTGGCGCCGTCTTCCGAGCTCCGAGCGGCCCATTCGGAGGAGATGACTTCAGCACGCGCAATGGGCGTAGCGAGAATGACGACAGCGGGAAGAACGAGGACACAGAGGAAAGAACGAGGTGCGGTCATGGACGATCCGGAGGCTAGGCCGACGCCAACGCGGCGTCCGCTGCGTCGTCCTAGTGCCGGAACCCGCGCAAATAATGGCGGCAGTGTGGAAACGGTAGGCGCACAGGTGAGCTTTAGTGCAATACGGCGCCCGACGTTTGCGCACGGCGCGGGCGCAGGGCGGTCGCGACAGCCGTGCCGAACCGGATTGCGGCGGCTGTCAGCACCGGCGCTTCTGGCCGGCGCGCAAATTCGGCCGCCGCCTGCTCGATATCGTGCGGGGCCCCTTGATATCCGGCCTGCATCAGAGTGAGAAGCTCCCACTCGTCGTCGGTCACGTTCCGTCTGCAATTGGGACAGAACGGAGACAGATAGCCGAACCCGCCGCGCCGCTCCGCGCGCATGGCCCGGATCAGAACGGCGATGCGCGAGACGATCGCCGGCCCGTCGTCCGCTCCGTAGCGGGCCTCGGCATGGGTGAGGGCGCGATCCCAGCCCTCCGCCTGATTGTGCTCGTAGCTCATGCACTGCAACCGAATGAGATGCAGCCACTCGCGTTCCATCTCGCCGAGGTTCGTCGCTTGAATATCCGTGAGAGCGCGGTCATTGGTGCACATGGGAAACTCCGGCGGAACTGTCAGAGCGCGGCCTTGAGCGCATCGAACCGGGTCACCTGCTCGGCGTCGAGGTCACGGTTCTCGTTGCGGCGCACGAAAATCTTGAACATCGCGTCGCCGTCGAAGTTGAAGAACTGGATCGACCGCGACTCTCGCCCCATGAAGGGCCGCGATACGAACGCGATCTCCCGGCAGCGTGAGGCGCGGATGTGCCCGCCGATCGGGCTATCTCCGTGCAGATTGAAATAGCCGCGCCCATAGCTTCCCCGTGGCAGCGGTCCCTCGCACTCGAGCACGAGATCGGGCGTGTGCACGATGAACAGGATCGGCCCCCAATCCGCCACCGCGTCGAGGATCGCTTCGAGATGATCGCCAGTGACGATCTTGCAGTTCGCCTCGGGAAGCGCATGCACGACGTCGAGCGTGCTGACGCAATAGGTGCGCGCAATATCCTCGAGAACGCCGTCCGCGTTCTCCGCCATGCGTTGCGCGAGCGGCAGGAAGACGTCATCGCGCAGGTTTGCGTCCTGGAGTGCGGTGGCCACGATCAGTTCTCCGTCTGCCTTTACTCGGCCGCAGCACGGCGCGTGCCGTCCTGCTCTACCGTCTGCAGCACTTGGAAGCCCTCGAACTCGGGATGACCCTGGTAGAGCGGCTTGCTCGGGCCCGCGCCGCCGTGGGCTTTGCGGAACTGCTCGGACTTGGTCCAGCCCTCGAAGTCCGCGTGCGAGCGCCACATCGTGTGCGAGGCGTAGAGCACATGATCGTCGCGCTCCGGTCCCTTGAGCAGATGGAACGCGACGAAGCCTGGCACCTCGTTGAGGTGCGTCTCGCGCGAAAGCCAAACGTGCTCGAAGTCCTGCTCCGCGCCTTTGATCACCTTGAAGCGGTTCATGGCGATAAACATTGCGGTCGTCCTTTCGCTGGTTGCCCATGCCCACAATGCGACCGGGACATGAGTGTGTCGAGCCAGCGGTTAGAGCGAAAGGGCGGCAGCGTCCGATCCGGCCTCGGAAGAACAACCGGAAAGGTGCGCCGCCGCCAACTTGGGGGTCCCAGGCAGTGCGGGAGGAGTACTGG
>CAZDUD010000057.1:0-23347 GCA_964508485.1 uncultured Hyphomicrobium sp.
CGTCCACCATCGTCCGGCAGTAGGTCGCCCCCTGTTGGATCATGGTCTCGAGGCCGCGGCTGATGCGCTCCACGAGGTCGTCGTGCGTGTAGTTCTCCTTGAGGTAGCGGTAGAGCTCCCACTTCTTCTGCATGTCGACCTGGCTCAAGCGCAGGTTCTCGTGCGTGATAAGGTAGGCCTTATCGAAGTGCGCGTGATGGTTGGCGAGCCCGCCGAGCCGTTCCGCGGCCGCGAGGAAGCGCAGGCGCAGGTTCCACGGCTCGCTGTCGTCCGCGAGGCGATAGCGGTACGTGCCGCGCTCGGCGTCGATGATGATCTGCTCGAGCGTGGCGATGCCCACATCGGCATCCGTGATGAGCGGGATGCCGTTCTCGATCGAGAGCTTGCGGATCAGCTTCGCGTCCGAGCTTTCGTCGTAGTCCTCGTCTCCCGTCAGCACGTTGATGACGAGATCGAAGCGGTTGGCCTTGAGGAACGAGAGGATGTTGGGCGAGCGCCCGTCCGTGATCTTGTGGATCTCGGTGCTGTCGATGCCGTGTTCCTTGAAGAAGCGGTAGGTGCCAGGCGTCGCGTAGAGATCGACATCGAGCGTGAGGATGCGCCGGACAGCCGGCAGCATGCGCTTCTTATCTTCGGGCCGCCCCGCGCTGATCAAGATGTTCTTGCGGCGCTGGCGTCCGAGGAGCTTCAGGTTGAAGGCCAGAAGCTCGAGAGAGATGGCGTTGCTCATTGGTCCTGACCTCGCTTGTTGCGGATAAGCGCCTTGCGGATAAGCGCCGTGCGCGTCTTAACCCGCGGGATATCGGTCCCCGCGCGGTGGTCAGAATCGCACCTTATTGTAGTTGGCGGCTCGGCACCACCGGATTGCGAGGCCCATCCACGGACACCCGACGAACCCAGTGTCGCGACGTCTATACGCGAGACGCGCCGCCCGAAAAATGGGGAGGCCGCGTCCCGAACGTCGCAGGTAGCCGGATCGTCTAAATCCCTTGGTCCGGAGCTGTCTGGGCACCGGAAGCCGGAGCAGGAACGGTCTCGGGCGCCTGCGGCGGGGCCGGCTGGGCCGCCGGTGCCTCAGTGGCCGGAGCCTCGGCGGTCGGAGCCGCTGCAGGCGGCTCGGACGGGGCCTGCTTGACCTCCTGAACCTTGGGCGCACTAGGCGGCATCACCGGGCCGAACTTCGGCAGACGGCGCATCACATAAACGGTCGTCCCCGGACCCACGTGCTCCGCGAGATGCACGACGTGCCCGTTGTGCATGCGGAAGCAGCCCGACGACGACGCCGATCCGATGGAATCGGAATCGTTCGTACCATGGATGCGATAGAGGGAATTACCGAGGTAGATCGCCTTCGCCCCGAGCGGGTTGTTGAGGCCGCCAGTCATGCGCAGGGGAAGCCCGCGCTTGCGCTGATGCATCTCCTTGGGAGGGATCCAGTCCGGCCAATCCTCGATCCGCGAGACGCGCTCGACGCCGCTCCACGCGAAGCCCTGCTTGCCGACAGCGATCGGGTAGACATAGGCCGAGCTCTGGGAGAGCGTGTAGTAGAGCTTGCGCCCAGCCGTATCGATCACGACCGAGCCAGGCTGGAACCTGTTCTGGAACGAGACCGTCTGCGGCGTCTTGGGCGAGATCGAAGGCCGCCCGCCGCCCGAGGAAAGCGCCTTGGGCGTCACAAGTGCCGGCTCGGCGCCGAGGTACGAAGGCTTGCCCGCGCGCGGCGGCGGCTCTCCCCACATGCCGTACTGGCTAAGCCCCTGCGCCGAGGCCGGCAGAGCGGAGCTCAACGCGACGAAACCAGCGCCGACCGCAAGAGCTGCAAACTTGATACGCGACGACATCACAAACCTCTGAACCGCACAGTTTTCGAGATCCGCCGGCAGGCGGCAGATACAAAATTGGGCGCACTATATCCAACCTTCCAGCCCCGTACAGCCACCGGCCGGAACATATTGATAACAAAGCGCATAGGTGTGTATCTGACAGAAGCACCGCATCGCCGCTGGCACGATGCCGCAGAGCGTGCGTCCAGCCTCAATCATACTTCCGGAACGTGTGCCAGGTTCCGTCGGCTCCGATCGCAAGCCGCCACCACGACCACTTTTTCGCGGCCTTCTGAGCCTTGACGGCCGCCGGAGGCATGAGGCGGTAGAGGTCCACCTCCTCTGCTGGCTTGAGCGTATCGAGCGGCAGCTCGGCGAGATAGGGCCACACATAGACTTGCGTGTTCTCGGGATCCTTGCCGATGGCAAGCCGCGCCGGGGGAAGCGCGAGCAGATTGGCAAGAACCGCCAGCACCTCACGGCCCTCGCCATCCCCCGAGATCTTTTTCCAGTAGGCGATGGGATCGTCGTTGCCCGCGCCGAAGTCCGGCTTGATCTCGTTCCACTCGATGGCGTCCTTAAGCTCCGCCACGTCGCCGGCATGCACAGCGGCGAGGATCTGCTCGCGCATGTCCACGAGACTCTGCGGCAGCGCGCCATGATAGGCGCGTTCCTTCGCTGCGCCGTACTGAGGGTCGTTTTCCCCCGCAAGCGCCCGAAAAGCCGGGCTGACAGCATGGACAAGCCAAAAGGCCACCGCTACCAATAGAACAACACGGTAGCGGCCGGACCCGACCGGCCGTCGTGGCCGTACCGCGGAGTCCCTCCTTGCGGCGGCAAATCCGGGGCCGTGAGAGCCCGGCTGTTGCTCGGCGGCGAATCCGGCCACCCTTTGTTCGCAATCCATGAGGCCCGCCAGTCCTTCCTTCGACCTACCGAATACGGGTCCAATTCGAGGTGCAATGCCGGAAGTCGATCGAGCGCTGTCGCCGCGGTGGCGCGCATGCAGCTAGTTCCCAACCTGCTCATCATCCCCGTTGGAATACTGAGAGGGGTCCTTGTCGCGGCCCCAGTCGGCCCCGTCAATGTCTTGTGCATCCAGCGTGCGATCGAGCGCGGTTTCTTCGGAGGTCTCGCGGCCGGCATAGGCGCCATGCTGGGCGACGGCCTGATCGCGCTTTTTGCGAGCCTTGGCGTGGGCGCGATCTCGGGCGCAATCGAGTACCACCGCAATGCCATCCAGATCATCGGCGGGCTGGCGCTGATCGCGTTCGGCATCAAGCTCTATGTTGCGACGCCCCGGCTCCAGAGCGTGCAATCCGACGCGGAAGGCACGACGTCTCTGCGCGATTACGCCTGGGACATCCCGAAGACGTTTTTCCTGACTATCACCAATCCGGGGGCGGTGCTGGGCCTGTTCGCCATTTTCGGCGGCGTGAGCACGTTCGTCGAGGTCCACAGCTACGTCGACGCTCTGACCATGGTCGCATCGATCATGGGCGGCAGCTTCCTGTGGTGGCTGGGCCTGTCGCACCTGATCGGGCGCCTGCGCCACCGGTTCAGCCCCGCGCACCTCGCCTACACCAACCACGTCGCAGGCGTGCTGCTGATCGGCTTCGGCGCGCTCCTGATTGGCGAGATACTTTTTCAGATGCTGACGTAACGGCATTGCAGCGGCGCCGGGTTCAAGGCACCGCCGCGCGCACCGGTCATCGGCTTCGGCTATTGAATGCTGCGATCGAGCGTGAACTCGCCCATCTCGATGCGGCGCTCGAGCCCTCCGGCGAGCTTCTTGACCGCGTCCTCGCCATAGAGCGAGACGAGATCGGTCAGCGCCGTGAACAGGGCGGCATAAGCCATCTGCTCGGGCGCAACGCCGCTCTCAGTCCCCTCGTCCCAAGCGGCGAGTATCAGGCTGAGCGCCCGAAAGCTGAGATCCTCCGATAAGCTCGGATCAAACTGAGTGTCCATCACGGTCCTTCCCCCAGGAAACCAACTTTGAGATCGGTGGCGAGCCCCCGCACCCACGACACTCACGCTGAAGACGCTACACCTAACACGCACACCACGCGCGGCTAGATGCTGCAGCAATTCACAGTAAACTGCACACTACGCGGCACACACTTATACAGATCACAAACCATTTCCTATTGCTACTTAAGGCGATCGCTGAACGAGACCATCGCCGATCTGAATGCCTTCGGCGAGGAAGCGCTCAATGGAGGACTGCGCGGTCGGCGTGCACGTGACGTACGTGCGCCGATAGCTGCGATAGCCCTGATTGAAGCTGCGCGTCAGCCGCGCGCGACGAATGGCGGTTCCCCCCTCGGTATCGATCAGCTCTTTCATTCTATCGCGCCAAAGTTGCCCGTCGTTGGCGCTGCACAACTCGCGCAGATAGTGAACCGCGCCAAGAATTTCCGCGAGGCGCATGAGCTTGTCGTCGTATGGCTTGGCATCTCCGGGCGCGGCCATCGCCGCGGGCGGCCCGTCGACGCCGGAAAGACGAACGTCGCACCAAAGTCCCACTGCGAACGCTGCGCCGCCGAGCACCATGGCTGCGCGGCACAAACGCGGCGTTCTCGATCTAGAGCATCGGTGTGCGCGCACAGTCACGAGTCCGTTTTTGCAGATACCGAATGTTTAAGCGCAATTCTGACGGCCGGATGGCGGATAGACAAACCCAGACGTTCGGAGCCGGCGACACGAATTCCTTGTTTGCATTCAACGGCGAGCCTGCGCGGTCCCGTTGCACGCAGCGGCGTGTAACAGCCGAAAACGAATCCACCCGAGCGACATTTACCAAATTCAGGAGCCCCTGACGCCCCCTCTCGCACGCCTTGGCCTAAGAGGGTATGGTTATTTCGCGGAGGGTGTCGGGGCGCCTCGGCCAGGGTCCGGTGACGGGCGGCATAGAGCCGCCGCGCGTGAGGGAGTAGGGGGATGGAGTACCGGGGCGACGATCTGGACCTGCGGACGCCTCAGGCCGTGCCGGGCGACATCGCCGCTCCCCAGTCCGCCGAACCCCTCGTCACGACGTCCCGCATCCGCGCCACGGCGAGCGCGGCGCGAAGTGCGCCCATCTGGGTCGACGAGACCCTGCTCGATTGCTGCAACCACGCCTACGACGTCGCCTCCGCTCATCGCGCGACGGAAGTCCGCCTCGAGCACCTGATCTATGCCCTGACCCGCATCGACGCGGCCGTCGAGGAGCTCGAGGCCCACGGCGTGCGCGTGGCAAGCCTGCGCCGCGAGGCCGCCACCGTCGTCGCCACGGAAATTCCCGCGGCCCACGGCAGCGGCAAGACCAATCCTCGGCGGGCCGAAGCCGTCGAGAACGTCCTGCGCACGGCAGCAGCCCACGCCTACCGCCGCCAGTCGCCGGCCGGCGTCACCGACGTCATCTTCGCACTGCTCGACAGCGGATTGGAGTTTTCGACGCTCCTGCGGTTGCTTCCCGCGACGCCGCGGCCCGTCGAAGCAGCCCTCGAGACGACCGACCCGCGCGAACGCACGCGCAATGGCCCCACGCCCCATTCGGCGCCGAGCTTCGGCGCCGACTTCACGATCACCTCTCAGCAATCGCGGATCGACGCCATCGAGCAGTCGCTCCGCGCCCTCACCATCGAACTCGCGAACGAACGGAAATTCTTATCGGGAGTGCTGCAAGACCTGCAGCGAGAGCTCATGGCACAGCGCGAAGACACCTCACGCCTCGGCGGCATCACGCAGGAGAAGATCCAGTCCGTATTCGGGGACCGTCTCCACAGCCTGGAGCAGGCATTCCTCTCCGGACGCGGCGCAAACGGCGACACGGCGGCCCTCCAGGACCGCCTCGGCCTTCTCGAGCGGGCTCTGCAAGGGGAGATTTCGGTCACACGCGCCGCTGTCGAGGCCTTGGTCGAGAAACCTGACCCCGACCTCTCGCCGCTTCTGCTGCGGCTCGAGACGCTGGAAGCGGCCGGACAGACCTTGAGCACGGTCGTCGACCACGTGCCTGCCGAAACCGCGGCCCTCATCACGCAGCCGGTCGTCGAGCACCTGAACGCCCTGACCGTCTCGCGCGACGCGCAGCACGCGACCACCACCGATGGCCTTGCCGAAACAAACCGCCGCTTGGCGGATCTCGAAACGGCCCTCAACAGCCATGCCGCAAGCGCCGCCCAGGAGCGGGCCGAGCTGCGTGCCCTGCTCGAGCGCCTGACCGAGCGCAGCCAGGACAATTTCGCATCGCTGACCGAGAGCCTCACGCAGGACCTGAGCGAGGTGCACGACGGCCTTTCGCGCGTCCACTCCGACAACCATTCCCTCGCCACCACCATCGAGACCGAGGCGCAGGGAGCAGGCAATGCGTTTGCGAACCTGACCGCCCGCATCGACGCCCTCGAGAAGGCGGCCATCCGTCCCATCGAGATGCTCGAGACGCTCTCGGCCACGGTCGACAAGATGCACAAGGTCACGGTGGAGAAATACTACCGGCGCAACCGCTTCTGGTATTGGCTGTTCGGCACCGACGATTGGCTTGCCGCGAGCTGGCCGTCCCAGTCGGCACGCATCGAGGAAGAGCTGCGCGCCATTAAGCGCTAGTGCGTGCTCATTTCTGATTGAATCGGCTTCCCCCTCTACGTCATGGCCGGCCGTCCGCGCGGAGCGCGGCTTCGCCACGACGAGGCGGCCATCCAGGGACCACGGGGAGAACGATGGCGTGTTTCGCCCTGGATGGCCGGGTCAAGCCCGGCCATGACGAGGGGTAGAATGCGGCGATCTAAAGTGAGCACGCTATAGACCCAACAGGCAGCACGCCCACTGCCTCACTGCCTACCCTGCTCTCTTCGCCCTCTGCACGGCAAGCTCCAGCGCTTCGAGAAACCGCGACCGGTCCTGCCGCGTGAAGGAGGCATTGAACCCGCGGCTCTCCCCCGTCTCGCGCAGATGCCGGGAGAGATCGCGCATCGCGAGCGCCGTGCCGATGTTGGCATCCGTGAACGGCTTCCCCGTCGGCCCGATCACCTGCGCACCTGCCTTGAGGCAACGCGACGCGAGCGGAATGTCCGCCGTCACAGCGACGTCACCCACGCCGATCCGCTCCGCGATCCAGTCATCCGCCGCATCCGGCCCGTCGGACACGACGACCCGCTGCACGTTTGCCCCATCCGGAAGGCGCATCCAGGCGTTCGAGACGTAGGCGATCGCCAAGCCATGCCGGTCCGCCACCCTGAGCGCCTCCTCCTTGACCGGGCAGGCATCGGCATCGACGTAAATCACAGTCACCCTGTCCGCTCCCCTCTTGGCGGCGAATAAGCTACAACGGCGCGCATGACGTGGCACAAGGACAGCGGCCCCGGCGCGCGCCGGGGCTATCATCACGGCAACCTGCGCGAGGCCCTGATCGAGGCCGCGCTGAACCTCATCCGTGAGAAAGGTCCCGCCGGCTTCACCTTTGCCGAGGCCGCGCGCGCGGCCGGCGTATCACCTGCCGCACCATACCGCCACTTCCGCGACCGCGACGCCCTTCTCGCCGACGTTGCCAAGCGCGGCTTCGAGGCCTTCACCGAGGCCCTGACACGCGCCTGGGACAACGGCCGGCCGAATCCGCGCGAAGCCTTCCACCGTATGGGCGCGGCCTATCTCGCCTTCGCGTCCAGCGAACCCGCCTACTTTTCGGCCATGTTCGAGAGCGGTCTCTCGCTCGCGGACTATCCCGACGTGCGCGCCGAAGGCGACCGCGCCTTTGCTGTGCTGCGAGAAGCCTGCGAGGCGGTGATCGCCACGCTGCCCAAGGACCGCCGCCCCCCGCCGCTCATGATGGCGCTCCACATCTGGTCGCTCTCGCACGGCATCGCGGCCCTCTTCGCCCGCGGCGACCGCGCCCGCCGTCCGATCCCCATGCGCCCCGAGGAGCTCCTCGAAGCCGCCGTCCTCATCTACCTCGACGGCCTGGGCGGAATTGGCCCTTGAGCCGTGCCGAAAGGCACAAAAAAGGCCTCACACATGAGAGCGATATTCGCAGTGTAATCAAACTGCCATCCGACGATCCGTAAACAAACGTTGTATTTGACTCCGTAGAGAAGGAAGGGCTTAGCTTCCGTTATTTCATTTATGAGTAATGGGGGTAGTTCATGGAGGACGTAAACGACGCAGCCTTTTTGAAGTATGCGCGAGGTGACAGCGACCAACCGCCATCCACCGGTCCCATCAGCGCGGAAGCGATCCGCCAGGCGGCATTATCGACGCAGCGCCCCTGCCTCAGCCTCCTCGGCATCGACATCGTAGGCGAGCTCAACTTGCGGGACTGCCGCGCCGATCACGGCGCCCCCTTGCCGGCGATCGAATTGACAGAGTGCATCTTCGCTGAACTCATCGACATCTCGGGAGCCTTTCTTTCGCGACTGTCGCTCAAGGGCAGCAGACTTCCCCAGCTCCTGGGACGGGGATGTTCGATATCCGGCGAACTCGATATCTCTTCCATCAGGTCTTCGAAGACGATTCCGGGCGTTGCGGCGCCGGACAATTGGAAAGACGAGTCTGATATCAGCGCGTTCAAAAACAATTCGGACGCACATCCAAACCAGCCGCAATGCCACGTCTGCCTTCCGGATGCGAGGATCAAAGGCTCGATTCTGGCCGCGGGCGCCGAGCTCGTCGCGCCGCCGAAACGGCCTAGCTTCGAGCGCCCCGAGTACGCCCTCAATCTCGCTAACGCGGAGGTCGGCGGCAATTTGGAGCTTTGGCAGGGTGCCTGCGCGCTCGGAGGCGTTCGCCTGCCGCGCAGCGTGGGCGGCAACGTAATCCTGCGCGGCACGAAGCTTGTTGCCGCGGAGGACACAGCCCTAGCCGCGCAGCTCGTAAAAATCGAGGGCTTTGTCGACCTGCGGAAGGGCGGTCACAACGAGGACAAGCAGAGATTTGAAGCCCTCGGCATGGTGGATTTCCTACGCGCCGAGATACGAGGCGGCATTGTATTCAACGACGCGCATCTGGTTGCCGACGGCGATCAGCCAACGTTGCAGCTCACCGACACCATTTGCCTCGGACGCCTTTACCTGAAGGACCTTGAGGTCGACGGCAGCATCGCGATGGCCAATATGCAGGTATTTGAGGTTACATCCTCGCGCGATGAGAATAGGCCGGTCCAAGCCTCGAGCATCGTCGCCAACAACCTGCGTGTGAGTGGAAATTTTGATCTCAATGCAACATGCGGTGCAATTTGGCTTAGCCGCGCTTCGATAGCAGGAAATTTTGCACTGAGGATGGAACCCACGCCTCGATTTGAGAACCCCCAAGCTCATCTCGACAATGCAATCTGCCGCGGCAAGCTCGAAATAGAGGGATTGATCGGAACGTTCGACGGTACCAACCTTCAAGTCGACGGCGATGCATCGTTTATGGTTTGGATTAAAAACCCGCTCGACTTGCGCCGCCTGAAAACGAATGGAGATCTGACCTTCGGCGCGGTGCAGCTCGATTTCCTCCCGCCGGGCATCAACTGCGTAGACACACGCATGTCGATCTGGCTTGACGATGCCGAGGTCAAGGGCGAGCTCCGCTGGGGACGAATTGATGTCGCCGACGACTGGCTGAGCAAAGTCGTCCGTAACCCCAAAAACATTATCGGCGCTCGCGTCGGCAGGCTGCCTTGGACAAAAAACGCCGAGCTTATCGAGATCGCGATCAAGGTCCCGGCCGATGCGATCCCGGGAGACCGCTCGAACACCCCGTCCGAGGACCTGGCAATCGAGGTTGCCTTGATTTCAACCGGTGGCCGTCCGCGTTTTCTCTATCAAACGGGCCTGCCCATCCACATGGTCAATCAGGAATCTCGGCTGCAACTGCAGCGCAAACACGCTGCAACATACCTGGAATTCTTCTGCGGCTACATGTCGGGCGATGCAGGACCGTTTCAGATCGTGGACCCTCGCAACAAGTCCGTCGACGCAGGTGTCCGCAAGCAGTTGAAAAAAATTTCGATCAAAACTGGCGTTGACGGAAACTTTGAAACGGCTGGAAGCGTCCTTTTCGCCGGACAACTGTTCAATGCGAACTTCAGGATTGATCCGACCGGCGTCGTCGAGATGGTTGGCGACCAGCCGCTTGCCCTGACCATGCCCTATTCGACATTTCTGAGACTATCTGATCTGTCAACGGCGGGCGCTCAGGAGCAACGACGGGCAACGGAGCCGCTGGCCCGAAAACTCACCTCTCAAACCACGGCCAAGACCTGGAAGCCTGATCCGCACAGCCCGGCCAATCGCATCGGGATGAAGGAATTGAGTGCGGAGCGCGCAGCGGAGTTGTTGCGCGCGGCCCTCAACGGACACATCATCGGCCTGAGAAACGCCGCCATCGGCACCATCAAGGAAGCAAGCGTTCCGACCGTCATATTGTTGGATGAGCCGACCGGAAAAGTGAACGGCCGATGGGCAGCGGTCAAACACGACATAACGGGCCTGACGTTCACGCGATCGGAGCTAAGCGCGGTACGGGCACAGCCGAAAATCGAGCGCGGAAAGTTGGCGTCGAAGGGCGACGACTCTCTGCTGAAGAAGTGGCTGGGAATGCAGTTCGACGACGAGGAAAATCCGTCGGCAGGTCACGGCATCGCCCCGCAACCTTACGAAACTCTTGCAAAAACCTTCCTCGCCCAGGGTGACGTCGAGGCGTACGGCAAGGCTATCAGACTGCGCAACCAGCACCTGAGGTCCGGATGGCCGTGGTCCTACAAGCTGCTGTCGCTGACCTGGGAACGCCTGTTCGGCAACGGAATGTCACTGAGCAACACCCTCATCACGGTTGTAGGCTGCCTGATCCTGGTCGGTCTGCTCGCAGCAGGTGCGGCTCAAAGCGGAGCCTTGGTTGAAGCAGACCCGAAGCAGATTGCACTCTGGTCGAGCAACACGCCACCCAAGACATGCGAAGCCGTCGACACGGTGGTCTTTGCGGTCGAAGCCTTCGTCCCGCTGCTGGGCGAGAAGGAAGAGGGTTGCGCCGTGCCGCCAAGCGAAAGCGGATGGCAGATCGTCTTCTTCCTGATCAAGTTATTGGGCTGGATCATCGTTCCGCTGGCCATCTACGCCGCCACGCGCGCCGTGCGCCTGCAGTTCGAGCGCACCGCATCCTGACGCCTCCGGAGGGCCGAAAGGGAAGATTCCGCTTTAGGCCTTCTTCTCCGGCGCCATGACGCGGATGTGAAGCTCGCGGAGCTGCTTGGCCGAGACTTCGCTCGGCGCCCCCATGAGCAGGTCGTTGGCCTGCTGGTTCATGGGGAACAAGGCGACATCGCGCACGGTCGTGCAGCCAGTGAGCAGCATCACCATGCGCTCGATGCCCGCCGCCATGCCGCCGTGCGGCGGTGCGCCATACTGGAACGCACGCAGCATGCCGCCGAAGCGCTCCTCGACGACCTCGGGCCCGAGCCCAGCGACACCGAACGCGGCGATCATCGTGTCCGGGCGATGGTTGCGCACGCCACCCGACGCGATCTCGTAGCCGTTGCAGACGATGTCGTACTGGTAGGCCTTGATCTTGAGATAGTCCTCGGGCCCCTTGGCGGCCTTGAGCACATCGAGCCCACCCTGCGGCATCGAGAAGGGGTTGTGCGAGAAGTCGACCTTCTTCTCGTCCTCGTTCCACTCGTAGAACGGGAAATCGACGATCCAGGCGAAGGCGAAGCGGCCCTCGTCGACGAGCTTCAGCTCGCGGCCGATCTCGTCGCGGGCGAGACCTGCGAATTTGTAGAATTTGGCCGGATCGCCCGCCGTGAAGAAGCAGGCGTCGCCCGTCTTGAGCCCCATCTGCGCCTGGATGGCGGACGCCCGCTCGGCTCCGACGTTCTTCGCAATCGGACCCGCGCCTGCAGCGCCCTCCTCCTCGCGCCAGAAGATGTAGCCGAGGCCGGGCTGCCCTTCCTTCTGCGCCCAGGCGTTCATGCGGTCGCAGAACGCACGCGAGCCACCGCCGGGCGCCGGGATCGCCCACACGCGCACCTTCGGGTCCTTCTCGATCATGCCCGCGAACACCTTGAAGCCCGAGCCGCGGAAATGCTCGGTCACATCGGCCATCTCGATCGGATTACGCAGGTCGGGCTTGTCGGAGCCGTATTTCGCGATGGCCGTGTCGTAGGGAATGCGCTGCCAGCCGCGGTCCACGCGCTTGCCCTCGCTGAACTCCTCGAACACGGAGGTGAGGATCGGCTCCATGGTCTGGAAGATGTCCTCCTGCTCGACGAAGCTCATCTCGAGGTCGAGCTGGTAGAACTCGCCGGGGAGGCGGTCCGCGCGCGGGTCCTCGTCGCGGAAACAGGGAGCGATCTGGAAATAGCGGTCGAAGCCCGAAACCATCAGGAGCTGCTTGTACTGCTGCGGCGCCTGCGGCAGCGCGTAAAACTTGCCCGCGTGGATACGCGACGGCACCAGGAAGTCGCGCGCGCCCTCGGGCGAGGAGGCCGTCAGGATCGGCGTCGGGAACTCGTTGAAGCCCGCTTCATGCATCCGCGCACGGATCGAGCGCGTGATGGCGAGCCGCTTCATGATGATGGCGTGCAGCGTCTCGCGCCTGAGATCCAGGAACCGGTACGTGAGCCGCAGGTCCTCCGGATAGTCCGGCTCCCCGAATACGGGCACCGGAAGCTCCTTTGCCTCCGACAGCACCTCGATCTCGGTCGCGTACACCTCGATCTCGCCGGTCGGCAGCTCGGGGTTGGTCGTACCGTCCGGGCGCTGGCGCACGCGGCCGTCGACGCGGATCACCCACTCCGAGCGTACAGCTTCAGCCGTCTTGAACGCGGCGCTGTCCGGGTCGGCAACCACCTGGGTCAGGCCGTAGTGGTCGCGCAGGTCGATGAACAGCACGCCGCCATGATCGCGCACGCGGTGCACCCAGCCCGAGAGCCGCGCCGTCCCCCCGATATCGGCGCTGCGCAGCGCCCCGCAGGTATGCGACCGGTAGCGATGCAGCGTGCCGCTGCCCGTCATCGCCTGGCCCTCTTTCGCCGCTGCCGTCTTGCCCGCTGCCATCTGCCGCCAAATCCGCCTGAAAATCGCTTCGAAGTGGCGGAAAAGCGCATGAACGCCCCCCCAAAGTCAAGGCTTTGGGACGCCCAGCGCCCGGCAGGCCATAAACGCTGTTGAAAGCAGGAAAAAACGGGCGCGGGCGCGCAGTCCAGATGCCCCTCGAGCGGGTGGATCGCTCAGCCGTAGACTAGGACCGCGAACCAGACGAGCAGCGACGCCGCGAATGCCGCCACGCTAAGCTTGAGCTTCCACGACGCGTCCCGGAACTCGCGCTCGATCACACCAAGCTCCGTCAGCCGCCGGCTGACGGCCTCGAAATTGTGAAAAGCGTGATAATCGCCTTTTGAATTTCCATCGATGGCATCAAAACGCGATTTCAGATAGTCGAACCTGTGCGATAAATCCTCGAGTTTCGCGGTCCGCGATTTATGCTCGCGATCAAGAAATTCCGAAAAACGATAGCCGCGCGAGGCCTCGTCCCGGAGCTCCGCAATATCGCCTTTGATAAGCTGCAGCTCGCGGGCAAGAGACTTCATCTCCACGCCCATCTGGTCGAGCTTGACCGCCGTCTCCGCGACGAAGGTGTCCCGCGCGATGAGCTGGACGGCGGCACCGCTGGGCGTTCGCTCAAGCGATTGCCCTTCAAAGGGATAACGCTGAATGGCCGAGGAACGGCCACCGACGACGGGTCTATGCCTGCCAAGCTCTTGCACACCGCACTCCAACGCCACGCCACGCAATTCGCAGCTCAACTCGGGACATGCTAAGGCATGCGCACAAACGACGCCGCCACCCCGACTTTTGGATCTTTGCGAAAATCGACAGCTGGTAAATGAATTCGAAATGAACGCCGAATTGGCACCCAATTTTCGAACACTTCACCTTGCGCCAGACGCGCTCAAAATCGACCCCGCACTTGAGGAATTTTATACATCACAACGGTTTTTCTGCCTAGACGGGGAGGCGGCGGAATTTGCGGTTCTGACCAATTTTTTATTTGCATAACCTCTGCAGCGGGCCTGGACTAAGGGCAATACCGGATGCTCGCGCAGCCGGCCGCCGCCTGGAGCTGTACCGAGCCTCCCCCTGCAACCCTGCTCAAGAAAATGCACCAGCCGTCCAAGGAACTAGCGACAGTCGCCCGTCCCGTGTCTATAAACGTGCCGCAATGCGCGTCATTACCTCGACCTCTGCCCTCTCCGAAACCTGCTCCAGGCTTGCCGCCGGCGACTATGTCACCGTCGATACCGAGTTCATGCGCGAGCAGACCTTCTGGCCCGACCTCTGCCTGATCCAGCTCGCCGGGCCGACCGAGGAGGTCATTGTCGACCCGCTGGCGTCCGGCATCGACCTCAAGCCGTTCTACCAGTTGATGGCAAACTCCGGCGTCGTGAAGGTCTTCCACGCGGCCCGCCAGGATATCGAGATCGTCTATGCCGAAGCGGGCCTGATCCCAACGCCGGTCTTCGACACCCAGATCGCGGCCATGGTGTGCGGCTTCGGCGAGAGCGTGAGCTACGTCAACCTGGTCAAGAAGGTCACCGGCCGCGACCTCGACAAGAGCTCGCGCTTCACCGACTGGAGCCGTCGCCCCCTGTCGGACAAGCAGCTCGTCTATGCGCTCGGCGATGTCACCCACCTGCGCGACATCTACATCCATCTCAAGACGGAGCTGGAGGTCACCAACCGCGAGACGTGGCTCGACGAGGAGATGGCGGAGCTGACTGCACCGTCCACCTACGAAAGTCACCCGGAAAACGCCTGGCAGCGGCTCAAAATGCGCGTCAAGAACCGCAAGGCCCTGGCCGTGCTGATCGAGCTGGCCGCATGGCGCGAGCGGCAGGCCCAGGCTCAGGACGTGCCGCGCGGACGTATTCTGCGCGACGAGGCCCTCTACGACATCGCCAACCAGCAGCCGACCAGCCTCGACAAGCTCTCGGAGCTAAGGACGTTGAGCGACGGGTTTGCCCGCTCGCAGCGTGCGAAAGAGATCGTCGAAGCCGTGCAGCACGGACTTGAGCGCGACCCCAAGACGCTGCCGAGCCTGCCCCACAGCCAGCCCATGTCCGCCGAGGCGACCGCGACCATGGAGCTTTTGAAGGTGCTCCTGAAGGCGTCCGCCGCCCGCCATCGCGTGGCCCCGCGCCTGATCGCGGATTCGGACGATCTCGAGCGCATCGCCAGCGAGCCCGATCCGGACGTGCCCGCCTTGAAGGGCTGGCGCCGCCAGCTCTTCGGCGAGGATGCGCTGAAACTGAAACGGGGCGAGCTGGCGCTGACGCTGCACAAGGGCGAGGTCCTCGCCATCAACCCCAACGGCGACCGCTGAGCCGAGACCTCACTGCCTCACTGCCTCACTGCCTCACTGCCTTTACTTCCTCGGATCGTAGCGGTGCTTCTGGCGCCATTCGGAGAGGAAATAGGAAAGGCTGTCGTCGATCGTCTCGGGCAGCACGATCTTCACCGTCACCAGCGCGTCGCCCGTCGCCCCGGTGGTCGCATTGCGCACGCCCTTGCCCTTGAGCCGCATCACCTGCCCCGAGCTTGTGCCCTTCGGGATCGTGAGCTGCACGCGCCCGCTGACCGTCGGCACCTCGACCTTTCCGCCGAGCACCGCCTCGTCGATCGTGATCGGCACCTCGATCAGGATGTCGTCGCCCTCGCGGCGGAACTCCCGGTGTGGCCGCACGCGGATCTCGACCAGCGCATCGCCCGCCTCCCCGCCGGCGACCCCCGGCTCGCCACGCCCCCGTAGCCGCAGCACCTGCCCGTCGGTCACGCCCTCGGGCACCGTGAGATCGAGCACGCCGGCGTCCGGCAGCGTCACGCGCTTCTTGGCGCCCTGCACCGCCTCAAGGAAATCGACGTCGAGCGTATAGCGAACATCGCGCCCGCGCATGGCAAAGCCGCCCCGTGCCCCGCTGCGCCCAGCGCCCGAGAAGATGTCGGAGAACATGTCGCCGAAGTCTTCGAAGATCGGCCCGCCGCGCCCGCGCGCACCACCTGCCCCTGCGCCGGCCCCTTGCGGGCGCCAGGTCGGGCGGCGTGGCTCGCCGGAAGCGTCGATCTCGCCCGTATCGTACTGCCGCCGGCGCTCGGGATCGCCGATGATGTCGTGCGCGGCCGTGACCTTCTTGAACCGCTCCTCCGCCACCTTGGACGGATTGACGTCCGGATGCAGCTCCTTGACGAGCTTCAGATAGGCTTTTCGGATCTGATCGTCGGTCGCGGTGTGCGGGACGCCCAGGATTTCATAAGGGTCATCGGCCATTGAGGAATTGCATCCCAGGATACGTGCGGACACCGGAGCGACGAATTACCTGACAGTTACGGACACGGAACGCGGACCGCTGGATCCAGATAGATACGGGATATCGCAAGCCCGCGGCGAGATCAAAAGGGAGACACCCAAGCTACGGCGTCACACCGCAAGCCGGATCTCAGGCTCACGCGCAAGCAATTCCGCCAGAACGGCGAAACGCCGCCTGAGCCGCTCCCCATCGAGAGAGGTGTAGGCTTTCGGCAGGCTCAGCACGAGCTTCTGCCCTTCGTAGAAGAGCCGCGTCTCGTCGATCACCCCTGGCATGCCGATCGAAAGCATATGCGCAGCCCGGATCGCGGCACCGATGATCTTGGCGCGCTTCTGCGCCCGCTTGCTCACGACGAGTTTAAGCCGGGTCGAAAAGTCGTCCGCCTTCCCCTCGTCGGACCCCACATGACGATAGTAGACCGCAAGCGCAAGGAAGATACGGCCCGCGTGGTCGATCCCCGACAAGCCCGCGTGCGCAACGACGTTGAGGCTCTGCTCACCGCGATAATCGGGATGCGCGCGCCACCCGATGTCCGAAAGCAGGCACGCCGCGTGCCGAAGACGCCGATCCTCGTCCGTCTCCTTGGGTCCGTCGCCCTCGAAGAGCGCATCGGTCCAGTTGCAGAGCTCTTGGGCATGGATCGGCGAGCGTGATCTTTGCCGCGCGTAGTCCTCGCAAAAGGAGAGCAGCGGGTCCTTGGCCTGCTCGTGCGGCGGCATCAGGCTGAACAGCAGCCCTTCGCGAATGCCGCACACGGAGAACACGACCTCCGACGGGGCAAGCGCCTCGAGCAGACGCTCGAGCACGAGGGCACCGAACGGAACCACGTCGCGCCGCGCCCGCGCCACCTCATCCATGCCCGGCAGCGCCGAAACCTTTTTGGCGCGCCGCACGAACTGGCAGAACTCGATCGCCTCGCGCGTCGGGATCGAATACCCGTGCATGACGCGGAGCGGATAGTTCGTCTGCTCCATATGCAGCTTCGCGAGCGCGCGCCACGTACCGCCCACGGCATAGAACGGCCGCCCCCGGCCATGCATGAGCCAGTTGATCTTCGCAATCGCCTCGTCGACGATCGGCAACGCTCGATCGACCTTGTTGCCTGTCTGATCGATGAGACGCAGGCCTCCGAGCGGCAGCGTCGCCGCATCGTTGAGACGGTCCTTGTAGATGTCGATGACCTCGAGGCTGCCGCCGCCGAGATCGCCCGCCAGGCCGTCGGCACCCAGGAAGCCCATGCGGATGCCGTAAGCGGCGAGCTGTGCCTCTTTGGCGCCCGACAGCACCTCGATGTGCACACCGATCACACGCTCCGCCCTTTGGATGAAATCCGGCCCGTCCTCGGCATCCCGCACGGCCGCCGTCGCCAGCACACGGAGGTTCTTGACCTTGAGAACGCGCGCGATGGCGCGGAAACGGCGCAGCGCCTCGAGCGCACGCAGGACGCTCTCCTCGCCGAGATGACCCGTCGTAGCAATCGACTTGCCGAGCCCCGCCAGCACCTTCTCGTTGAAGATCGGCAGCGCGGCCCGCACCGCGCCTTCGTAGATCACGAGACGCACCGAGTTCGACCCGATGTCGACCACGCCGAGCGGCTCGAGGTCCGTCGTCTTCCCACGTCCGCCGAACACCTGCGTCAAGCTCACTGCGACCTGCCTCGAGAAAGACCCTGTTCGACTGCAGAGGAGAAAACGCGAAACACGATGGAGATCATGGGCCTAGGCCCGACCTCAGGCACGAGTGCTTGATAGGGACAGAAGCCGCCTCGGTCTAGTGCGATGAGCGAGAAAATCGCACGCCGTTGCGGCTAGGTCGCGGGGAGGTGTTTCGATCTGGAGCATTGCGCAAGCTCATGATTTACCGTTCTTTTTTTAAGCCGCGCCCATCGGCCGGCCCTAGTCCAGTTCGAACCGCGGCGGAAAATGCTCCTTGAGCGCCTGCCCGCGCCCCGAGAGCGACGGATTGGTCATGAAGTACTTGTGGGCATTAAACGGAGCTTCGCCCGGAGCGGGCGCAATCCGCGACGACGACCCGTCCGGCTTGATCTCCCAGCTCTGCTGGTTGTCCTTGAGGTTCGCCACCATGATCTGGTCGAGCACCTGCTCGTGCACGGTTGCGTTCTTGATCGGCACCATCGCCTCGACGCGCCGGTCCAGGTTGCGCGGCATCATGTCGGCCGAGCTGATGTAGACGGCGGCTTTCGGCGACGGCAACCCCTCGCCCTCGCCGAAGCAATAGATGCGGGCATGCTCGAGGAAGCGCCCGATGATGCTCTTGACGCGAATGTTCTCGGAGAGCCCTGGAATGCCGGGCCTAAGGCAGCACACGCCGCGCACCACAAGGTCGATCTCGACGCCCGCCCGGCTCGCATCGTAGAGCGCGTCGATGATCTGAGCGTCGACCAGCGAGTTCATCTTCATCCAGATGACGCCCGGCCGACCCGCCTTCACATGCGCGATCTCGCGCTGGATGTGGTCGAGGATGCGGTTTCTGATGCCGCGCGGGCTCGCCGCCATGCTCTCGAGCTCCGCCGGCTCGCCGTATCCGGTGACGAAGTTCAGAACCCGCGTCACGTCGCGTGCAATGGAGGGGTCCGTCGTGAACAGTGAGAGGTCCGTATAGATGCGCGCCGTCTGCACGTGATAGTTGCCCGTGCCGATGTGGCAGTACGTGACCAGCTCCGAGTTCTCGCGGCGCACGATCTGGCCGAGCTTGGCGTGCGTCTTGAGCTCAATGAACCCGTAGACGACGTGTACGCCCGCCTTTTCGAGGTCGCGCGCCCAGCGGATGTTGGCGGCCTCGTCGAAACGGGCCTTGAGCTCCACGACGGCCGTAACCGACTTGCCCGCCTCGACGGCCTCCTTCAGCGCCTGCACGATGGGACTGTCGCGGCCGGTGCGATAGAGCGTCCACTTGATGGCCATGACGTTGGGATCCGCCACCGCCTGACGCAGGAACTGCACCACCACGTCGAAGCTCTCGTAGGGGTGATGGACGATGATGTCCTTCTTGCTGATGGCCGCGAAACAATCCCCGTTGAACTCTCGGATGCGTTCCGGGAAGCGCGGATTGTAGACCTTGAACACGAGATCCGGCCGGTCGGCCACGATAAGCTGTGCCGTATCCGCAAGCCCGAGCAGCCCCTCCTTGAGGAACACCGACTCCTCGCCGACCTCAAGCTCGTCGATGACGAACTTCCGGAGCCGGTCCGGCATGCGCTGATCGAGCTCGAGCCGGATCACGTGGCCGCGACGGCGCCTCTTGAGCAAGGTCTCGAACGAGCGCACGAGATCCTCGGCTTCTTCCTGCAGCTCCACATCGCTGTCGCGCAGCACCCGGAACGCACCCTGGCTCTTTACATCGAAGCCGGGAAACAGCTCCGAGATGAACATGCCGATCAGCTCCTCGAGCTGGATGAAGCGCAGGTTGCTTCCCTTTGCAGTATCGTCCACGCGCAGCCGGATGAACCGCTCGAGCTGCCCCGGAATAGGGATAAGACCGCTCATCGCGCGGGCGTCGCTCTTGCGCTGCATCCACACCACCATCGTCAGGCCGAGGTTCGGGATGAACGGGAACGGATGCGCCGGATCGACCGCGATCGGTGTCAGGATCGGGAAGACATGGCTCATAAAGAGGTTCTCGAGCCAGGTCTTCTCCACTTTCGAGAGCTCAGCCGGCTCGACGATCTCGATGCCGGCTTCCGCCATGTCCGCCTTGATATCGATCCAGCATTGCTGTTTCTCGGCGACGAGCTTGGCCGCGAAGCGGTTGATCTCTTGAAGCTGCTGCTTGGGCGTCAGCCCGTCCTGCGTGAGCGTCGTTACGCCGGCCGCGATCTGCCCGTAGATGCCCGCCGCGCGCACCATGTAGAACTCGTCGAGGTTCGAGGCGGAGATGGAGAGAAACCTGAGCCGCTCGAGCACGGGATGCTGCCTGTTCTGGGCTTCCTCGAGAACGCGCCGGTTGAACTGCAGCCACGAGAGCTCGCGGTTGTAGAAACGCGCCGGCCCCTCGGGCACTGCGGTCGCAGGCGCCGTCTCGCGCACGTCGGTCTTGAGCTTTCCTTTAGCGGAGGCCATGTCGTCCTATCCTGCAGCGGTCCGTTGGGGATTGGACCGTGATGAATGCACCACTACGATGACAATTTAATCCTGCTCGGCGTCGTCCGCACCTGGAGCGCGATCTTCGGGGTCTTGCACGACCGAGCCCAGCGCCGCCGCCGCAACCGCCCGCGTGACCTTGCGTTGCATCGCCAGCGAAAGCCTGTCGCAGGCCGCGACCACACGGATCGCCGCGTCCATCGACCGGTCCATATGCAGCGCCAGATAGCTGATGATGTGCGGCTCGACAGCGAGCTGCCGGTCGGCGAACAGCTTGACCAGCACTGAGCGGACGAGCGGCTCGTCCGGCATCTCGATCAGCACGGGCGGCGTGGCGCGGAGCCGCGACCTCAGATCCGGCAACGTGATGTCGATCTCGCCGGGTGCAATGCGCGACGTCATGAGGATCGAGCCCGCCTTCTCGCGCGCGAGGTTCATGAGGTGAAACAGAACCTGCTCGCTGCCGACACCGCGGTCGATATCCTCGACCACCAGCGCCGGCCGCGCCTCGAAGGCATGCACGGCCGCCTCGTCGAGACGCGACGCGGGCACGAGCAGCGCGCCCGAGCGTAAGCGCCAGACGTTGGCGAGATGGCTTTTCCCCGAGCCTGCCGGTCCCACGACGAGCGCGGACGGGAGCGGCCAGCCCGGCCAGCGGTCGACAAGATCGACCGCTGCCGCATTGGAGCGACTGACAAGGAAGTCCTCGGCCTCCTGCGCCGGACGATGCGGCAGCGCGAGCACGAGCTGCTCGGGTTCAGCCTTTGCACGAAGCGTCATGGCGCTGCGCCCCGGTAGACAGGGCTCTTGAGATAGACGTCGAGCGCGAAGCGGATCAGCACGCCGAGCGCAGCCGCCAGCGGCACCGCGACCAGTGTCCCGACGATCCCGAACAGATAGCTGAACACGAACAGCGAGAAAATGAGCCACACCGGATGCAGGCCGATCTTTGAGCCGACGATGGTCGGGCTCAGGAAGCCGGCATCGAGCGCTTGCGCGCCGAGGAAGACGCCGACGACCAGCAGGATCGGCACCATTTCCGGCCAGAACTGGATCACGGCCACCGTGGTCGCGGTGATGAACCCCAGCGCCCATCCGACGAACGGGACGAACGCCATGAGTCCCGTCGCAAGGCCGATCAGCAGCCCGTAGTTGAGCCCGACGGCCGAAAGCGCAATGGCATAGTAGACGACGAGGATCAGACACACGGTACCTTGCCCGCGCACGAACGCCGCGACGGCATCGTTCATATCGGACGCCAGCGTGCGGATCGAAGCCGCGTGCGCCCGCGGCAACCAGCCGTCGACTTTTTCAAGCATCGGATGCCAATCGATCAGGAGATAGAACACAACTAGAGGAGTGACGAGCATGAGCGCCAGGAAATTGACGATGGCAAGGCTGCGGCTCCAGATCGAGGTCGCAGCCCAGCCGACGACGCTCGCCCAGTTCTCGGCAAGCGCGTTCGAAGCCTTGTCGATCTGCCCGTCGAGGCCGCTGTAGCCCGGCCCGAGGCGCTCGCGCACCCAGGTCTCGACCGCCTCGCGCAGGCGCGCGATCTCACCGGGCAGCGCCGCCGCGAGATCCTGCGCCTGCGCGACAATCACCGGCACGACAAGAACGAGCGCCGCGATGAGCACGACGGCGAGCGCAACGACGATCAGAAGCGAGGCCACGATGCGGTTGAGACCGAGCGCCACCAGCCTGTCGGCAAGCGGACTCAGGAAGTAAGCGATCGCAATACCGGCGATGAACGGCAGCAGGATCTCCTTGAGAGCCGCAATCGTGAGGATGAGCAGCACCGCCGCCGTCACCCAGAACAACACCTGCCGCTCCGCGCGCATTTCCGTCTCCGATCGGCCTTCCCGGCGAAGGCGACGCTCCGCTGCCAGGGAAGGACTCTTACCCAGACATGTGGCGTAGCCAAGCGCGCAGATAGGCCGCAAGCGAGGCAACCGTAAGCACACCCGCAATCCACACCAACGCAACCCGGAGCGTTTCGAGCCCGAGACCGAACCCGTCGTCGGCGAGCACCGTTGCCGCGAGCACGATCTGCGCAACCGTGTTGGCCTTGCTGACGGCAAGCGGCGCGATCCGCACGGGGTGATCGAGCACCCACGACAGCATGACGCCGAGCACGATCAGGATATCCCGCGACACCACCGCGATGACGAGCCACGACGGAAGCGCCCCCCGCACGCCGAGCGCAACAAAGATCGAAACGATAAGCAGCTTGTCGGCAAGCGGATCCAGATAGGCCCCAAGCTCCGTCGACAGTCCGAATCGCTTGGCGATGAAGCCGTCGACTGCATCCGAAACGCCCGCAAGCACGAACGCAAAAAAAGCCGCCTGCGTCTGGCCCGAGACCAGAAGCCAGAACACAACGGGCACCAGAATGACCCGGCCGAGCGTGATGAGGTTTGGGATGTTCAAGCGTAGAGGGCCTAGAAGGATAAAACTACTCGTAGCCAGTCTATCCCGCCCGCTCTTCGCCGGAACAGGCGAATTTCGGCAGGACTAACACCGGGCCTTTGAAAAATATGGAATTTTTCATTTTTCGGCGCACGAGACGCTAATAGCCCGAGCGCAGGATCCAGACGCCGCCGCCGTCGGTCAGATGAAGCCCTTGCCGGGAGAGGGCGGCCGCGAGCGCGAGCCCGCCGCCCGGATACCGGACCGAGACGTCCGCCGAACGCGCCGAGACCGCCCCGATCTGCACGTCGTCGACACCGGGCATGTCTAGGATCCGGCCGCGCAGGTCGTTCCACTCGCCAAGGCTCGTGAACTCGACCGCGAGATGCACGTCGCTTCCGCCGCCGCCGAACGAGGTGCCACCGCCGCCCTCCTCGGACTTGGCGACCTTCCAGCGCCCTTCCAGCACGCCCTGCGTCACGACGGCAGCAAGCTCCATCGCATAGCCCACGTCGCCGTCAGCGACCCGGTAGCCGCGCCGCCACGAGACGATGCCGGCCGGATCGATACCTGCGAGAGAGACATTGAGCACTTTGTCCGCCGCATCCGCTTCCGCGACTGCAAACAGCACGAAATCGGCTTTGTATTCGCCGGTCACGGCCCGTTCGTGAGCGTCGTCGCCATTGAGCGCGGCC
>CAZDUD010000058.1:0-23031 GCA_964508485.1 uncultured Hyphomicrobium sp.
GCCAGCCTCTGCCCCTCATCCTGACCTTCTCCCCGTGAAGGACGGGGAGAAGGAACGACTACCCGACGCTCCCCTCCAGGCTTACGCCGATCAGCTTCTGCGTCTCGGCCATGAATTCCATCGGGAGCTGCTGCAGCACGTCGCGCACGAAGCCGTTGACGACCAGCGCCACCGCCTCCTCCGCCGAAAGCCCGCGCTGCATGCAATAGAACAGCATGTCGTCCGAGATCTTCGACGTCGTCGCCTCGTGCTCGAAGTGCGCCGAGGAGTTCTTGGCCTCGATGTACGGCACCGTGTGCGCGCCGCACTTGTCGCCGATGAGCAGCGAGTCGCAGTTCGTGAAGTTGCGCGCGCCCGTCGCCTTGCGATGCGCCGAGACGAGCCCGCGGTAGGTGTTCTGCGAATGGCCCGCCGCGATCCCCTTCGAGATGATCCGGGAGGACGAGTTTTTGCCGAGGTGGATCATCTTGGTGCCGCTGTCGACCTGCTGGCGCCCGTTCGAGATCGCGATCGAGTAGAACTCGCCACGGCTGTAGTCGCCGCGCAGGATGCACGACGGATACTTCCACGTGATGGCGGAGCCGGTCTCGACCTGCGTCCACGAGATCTTCGCGTGATGGCCGCGGCAGTCGCCGCGCTTTGTCACGAAGTTATAGACGCCGCCCTTGCCGTCCTTGTCGCCCGGATACCAGTTCTGCACCGTCGAGTACTTGATCTCCGCGTCGTCCAAGGCGACCAGCTCGACAACGGCCGCATGCAGCTGATGCTCGTCGCGCATCGGCGCCGTGCAGCCCTCGAGATACGAGACGTATGCGCCCTTGTCGGCGATGATGAGCGTGCGCTCGAATTGGCCGGTGTTCTTCTCGTTGATGCGGAAGTAGGTCGAAAGCTCCATTGGGCAGCGCACGCCCTCCGGCACGTAGACGAACGAGCCGTCGGAGAACACCGCCGAGTTGAGCGCGGCATAGAAGTTGTCGCCCTGCGGCACGACCGAGCCGAGGTACTTCTTGACCAGCTCCGGATGCTCGCGGATCGCCTCCGAGATCGAGCAGAAAATGACGCCGGCCTTGGCCAGCTCCTCCTTGAAGGTCGTCACCACCGAGACGCTGTCGAATACGGCATCGACCGCGACGCGCGCGCCTTTGACGCCCGCCAGCACCTCCTGCTCCTTGAGCGGGATGCCGAGCTTCTCGTAGGTGCGGAGCAGCTCCGGATCGACCTCGGCGAGACTCTTCGGCCCGTCGGTGCCCTTGGGCGCGGCGTAGTAGTAGAGGTTCTCGAAGTCGATCTTGGGATACGAAACCTTGGCCCAGGTCGGCTCGACCATGTTGCGCCAGCGCGCATAGGCTTCGAGCCGCCAATCGAGCATCCATTGAGGTTCGCCCTTCTTCTCAGAGATGAAGCGGACGATATCCTCGTTGAGGCCCTTCGGCGCCTTGATCGTCTCGATCTTGGTCTCGAACCCGTACTTATACTGATCGACGTCGATCTTCTTGACGGTTTCGATCGTCTCTTTGACTGCAGCCATTCACGTCACCTTCATGTGCGGCCCGCCGCGGCCGCGTCCTTCGTGTACTCAAGCGGCAAGAGAGGCGCCGCAAATCCGTGTCCAGGCGGCAAGGAACGCCGCGATATCCTGTTCCGTCGTCTCGGGCCCAAGGCTGACGCGGATCGCGCTCTTTGCGATCTCGGGCTGAAGCCCCATGGCCGTGAGCACGTGGCTCTCGCCGACCTTGCCCGACGAGCACGCCGCCCCCGCACTGACCGCGATGCCTGCGAGATCCATCTTGATGACCAGCGTCTCGGCCGATGCGCCGGGAAGCGCGATCGACGACGTATTGGGCAGGCGCGGTGCCTTGGCTCCGACGATGATTGCCTCCGGCGTTAGGCGCTTGACCTCCGCCTCCAGGCGATCGCGCAGCGCGGCAACGCGCGGCGCACTTTCCAGATCCCGCAGCGCGGCCTTGGCCGCCGCGCCGAAGCCGGCGATGGCCGCGACATTCTCTGTGCCGCCCCGCCGGCGCTGTTCCTGCCCGCCGCCCGCGAGGAGCGGATCGAGCGTGACGCCGTTACCGACGACGAGCGCGCCGATCCCTTTCGGTCCGCCGATCTTGTGCGCCGAAAGGCTCATCGTTGCTGCGCCGAGCGTCTTGAAATCGACCGCGATGCGGCCCGGCGCCTGTACGGCGTCCGTATGCAGCCGCGCGCCATGCGCGGTCGCAAGCCGCCCGGCAGCTTCGACATCCTGCAGCACGCCGGTCTCGTTGTTGGCGCGCTGAAGCACGAGCAGCGTCGTCGCGTCGAGAGCAAGGCCGCCGAGATCCGCGACGCCGTCGCGCGTGACGGGAATGTCGATCACGCGCGCCCCGCGCCGAGCCGCTATCTGGACGGCAGGGGCACGCACCGAGTCATGCTCGATGCCGGCAAGCGCGATCCGCTCCCAGGGTGCGGTGAGCGCCCACGTGTTGGATTCCGTCGCTCCGCTCGTGAACACGACCTCGCAGGGCTCCGCGTTGACAAGCGTTGCGACCGCCACGCGCGCCTCGTCGATCAACGCACGTGCACGCCGCCCCTCGGCATGCACCGACGAGGCATTGCCGAACACGTCGAGCGCCGCAACCACGGCTGCGCGCGCTTCCGTCCGGAGCGGCGCCGTCGCGTTGAAGTCGAGGTATGTACGCGCGAAGCTCACTGCGTCGGCCCCTCCAGCGCCGCAACGGCGGACGGAGCGTGCGAGGAGACATGGCGGACGCGCGTCTCGCCGGGCATGCCGTCGATAACGTCCTTGAGGCTGACGCTCGCGAGGAAGCTTTCGATACGATCGCCGAGCGCCGTCCAGAGATCATGCGTGAGGCAGCGGCTCTCGCCGACGCATCCGCTCATGCTGTCGCCGAAGCAGCGCGTCATGCGCGTGCCTTCCTCGACCGCCGTCATGATCTCCGCAACGAATATCTCGGCCGACGGCCGGCCGAGCTTGTAGCCGCCATGCCGGCCGCGCACGCTCTCGACCAGTCCGGCGCGCCGCAGCTTGAGGAAGAGCTGCTCGAGATAGTCGAGGGAGATCTGCTGGCGCTGCGCGATCGCCGACAGTGGCACCGAGCCGTCGCCGTGCTTTGCAAGATCGGCCATGGCCATGACCGCGTAGCGGCCGCGTGTATTGAGTTCCATCCGTCTCCACCGCCTGTCCGCACCCGCAAAGGGGCGCATACCGCTTGCAACGAACCACCCCACGTGTGCTAAGAGACGCGGGCTGAGCGCCGCATACGCTGGGTTGAGCCCGAAAGTCGATCGCCCCTGGGGCGTCCGTTCTTTCGAACTGTTCTAAACTTGCAACCCGAATATGAAAATTCCGAGCGGGGAAATCAAGCATTCTCTTGGGCACGATGTCGTGAATTTTGGATAACGCGTTTCCGAGTGCCGAAGCGCCCCGCGCCGAGCCCCACAAACCCAAGAATTCGAAGCGAATAGGAACTGATGCCCGAGCTGATCATAAATGGGCCTGCGGGCCGCATCGAAGCCCGCTACCACCACGAGCCGGCGAGCGATAGCCCGATTGCCCTGATCCTGCATCCGCACCCGCAGTTCGGGGGCACGATGAACAACCAGGTCGTCTACAGCCTGTACTACACGTTCGCGGAGCGCGGCTTTTCGGTGCTCCGGTTCAACTTCCGCGGCGTCGGCCGCAGCCAGGGCTTCTGGGACGGCGGACCGGGCGAGCTGGCGGACGCGGCCTCCGCGCTCGATTGGCTGCAGATGGTGAAGCCCGATGCGAAGTACTGCTGGATCGCCGGCGTCTCGTTCGGCACCTGGATCGCCATGCAGCTCCTGATGCGCCGCCCCGAGATCGACGGCTTCATCTGCGTCGCGCCGCCGTCCAATCTTTACGACTTCTCGTTCCTCGCCCCGTGTCCGTCGTCGGGCCTCATGGTCAACGGCGACAAGGACCGCGTCGTGCCCTCGAACTCGGTCGCCGAGCTCACCGGCAAGCTCAAGACGCAGAAGGGCATCAAGATCGACCACGAGATCATTCCCGGGGCCAACCACTTCTTCGAGGACAAGACGCAGGAGCTGGAGTCGGTGGTCGGCAGCTACCTCGACATGCGCCTCGCCAAGGCGCTGAAGGACAGCGAGACGGCGAAGGAGCGCGAGAAGGAACGCGAAGCGGCCCGCGAGCGCGAGCGCGAGCGTGAGCGCGAGGAGGCCGCGACCGGCGTGGCCGACGTCGACGAAGGCGACGACGAGTAGCCGCAGACCTCGCTTGCCGTGTTGAACGGGAGAGCTGGCCTCGCGTAGCATTCGTCCCCGACGATGCGCGAGGCTGCACCCGTGATTCCGACCAACAACACGATCCCGTACACGGCAACGCCGCGCGCAACTTGGACCTTGATCGGTCTCTGCGTCGCGGCGTTCCTCTATCAGATGACGCTCTCGCAAGCCGACGCGGCGGCGTTCCTCGACGCCAACGCCCTTGTGCCTGCGAGGTACACCGACGGCGCGTGGGCGGCCGCTCACGACGCGAGCCGCGCCAACCTGCTGCCCTTCCTCACCAACATGTTCCTGCACGGAGGCGTGATGCACATCGCCTCCAATTTGTGGGTGCTGTGGGTCTTCGGCCCGGCGCTCGAGGATAGGCTCGGTTCCGAGCGCTTTCTCGTCCTCTATCTGGTCTCGGGTCTCGCCGCGAGCCTGCTGCACTTCGTCTTCAACTTCTCGTCGGCCATCCCCGCGCTTGGCGCCTCGGGCGCCATCGCCGGCGTCATCGCCGCCTACGCCCGCCGCTTCCCGTATGCATGGGTCAACATCCTGCAGCCGATCGTCATCCTGCCGGTCTTTTTCATGATGCCGGCCTTGCTGTTTGCCGGCCTCTGGTTCGGAACGCAGGTTCTGCAGGGCATCGGCTCCATGGCGCTGCCGGCGGGAGCGGGCGGTATCGCCTGGTGGGCCCACATCGGCGGCTTCGTGGCCGGATGGTTCCTGGTCCGCCGTTTGGCGCCGGCCGTCAATCCGGTCGAGGAGGCCCACGCAGCGACGCGCTCGGCGCTCTGGCCGTGGACCACCTGGATGCGCTGGATGACGTGGTGGTGGCGCCGCTAGGCCACCTTGGATCGATCGTCCCCCCTCACCCGGACACGATTCTAAATCGCCCGAGCCAACAACGCGCGTTGCTACGCCTGTGACTTCGCGAACGGCACCGACACGACCTTGACGACCAACGCGGTCACAGCGCCCGCGATCAGACCAACAATCGCGGCGCCGAAGGCTCCGGCAATCCACGCGAACACCTCGCTCGCAAGTGGAGCGAGGCCGCGCACGACATCCGAAAGTGCCTGGATCAAATGCTCCGGCGCGCTGTACCCGTACTCCTGAAGCCCGTGCACGAGAATGCCGCCGCCGACCCACAGCATGGCGATCGTACCGACGACGCTGAGCACCTGCAGGAACGGCGGCATGCCGTAGACCAGTGCGCGCCCGATCGGTCCCGAGATCGCCCCGCCCCTCCGCGCCAGCGCGACGCCGAAATCGTCGGCCTTCACGATCAGCGCCACCGCACCGTAGACCGCACCCGTGACCAGCACCGCGACAGCGGCCAGCACCAGGGCCTTTGTAAGAAGGTCGGGCACCGTGATGTTGGCAAGCGCAATCGCCATGATTTCTGCCGACAGGATGAAGTCGGTCCGGATGGCACCCGCCACACGCTGATCCTCGAGCGCCTGTGCATCGAGCCCACCTGCCACGGAGAGGATCGTGACCGGCTTCTCGTGAGAAACCCAATGCGCAACCTTCTCGAAGCCCTCGTAGGCGAGATAAAGGCCGCCAAGCATGAGAAGCGGCGTGATGGCCTGAGGCAGGAACAGCGTGAGCAGCAGGGCGGCAGGCAGCAGGAACACGAGTTTGTTCTTGAGCGAGCCAAGCGCGATCCGCCCCACGATTGGCAATTCGCGTTGAGCGGCGAGCCCGGTGACGTAGCGGGGCGTGACGGCAGCATCGTCTACGACGACGCCCGCCGTTTTCGCGCCGACCTTGACGGCCTGCGCAGCGGTATCGTCGATCGTCGCCGCCGCGACCTTGGTCAGCGCCACGACGTCATCCAGCAATGCCAACAGGCCGCTCATCGTCCCGTTCCCCCGTAACCTAGCCCCGAACAGGCGCCAGATTGGCCCGATCCGTGAAGGGACCGCAAGGTCCGCGTTTGCGTACGGAAACGCGAAGGTACGCAGGGCGGGGAAGGTCAGGCTTCCGCGACCACACCTCCGGTCAGCGCTTGCGCGACGCCGGTCGTTCCTGGGAACGTGATCGGCAACCCGAGGCGCGAGCGCACAGCGAGGAAGGCCCAGGCTTCGGCCTCCACGCTGTCGCCGTCGATATCGAACGCTTCGGCCGGCCGCACGGGCGCGCCGACACGTGCGCTGATCATGCTCATGAGCGTCCCGTTGCGCCGCCCGCCGCCCGAGGCGATCCAAAGGGCGGGCGCTTCGGGAAAATGCGCACGCGCAGCCGCGACGGCAGCAGCGGAGAATGCCGTCAGCGTCGCCGCGCCATCCTCGGGCGAGAGCCCGCCGATCGGTCCGAGGTCGAAGGCATTGCGGTCGAGCGACTTCGGCGGAGTTTGAGCAAAGTAGGGATGGCCGAGCCACGCGGAAATGATGTCCTCATGGACGCTTCCCGCCGCGGCGATCGCTCCATCCGCGTCGAACGGCTTACCGAGCTTCGCCTTCACCCAGTCGTCGAGCATGGCCGATGCCGGCCCGGTATCGAAGGCGATGAGCGTACCGTCACGGCCGATCCACGTCACGTTGGCGACGCCGCCGAGATTGAGGACGACCAGCGGTCGCGCCGCGATCGCAGCCGCAAGCGCACGGTGATAAGCGGGCGCGAGCGGCGCACCCTGGCCGCCGGCCGCCACGTCGGCCGCGCGAAGGTCGTACACGACAGGGCGGCCGAGGCGACGCGCGAGCAGCGGCCCGTCGCCGAGCTGGACCGTCAGGCCCGCTTCGGGTCGATGCAACACGGTCTGCCCATGGAATCCTATGAGATCGATGCTGTCGCCTGGGATCTCATGATCGGCAAGATAATGGCCGACCGCTTCGGCGTGCAGCTCGGTCAGATACTGCTCGAGCAGCTTGAGCCGGCCCGGCCGCGCCGCCCGGTCCTCCAGAACGGCCGCGTCCTTCAGCCCGGCACTGAGCTTTTCGCGGAAGGCGTCGGAATAGGGGTAGGTCGCCGCAAACCCCCTGTTGAGGATGCGTTCCCCGTCGGTTTCGATCACCGCCACGTCGATTCCGTCGAGAGACGTGCCGCTCATCAACCCCAAGGCGCGCCAGACCTCGCCCTCTCGCTTGCCCACCGGGCCCTCCTCATGCATGTTCCAGCCCGAAAACAACGGCCCGCCTCAAGCCGGGCAGGGGCGCTCAAAGGTCATCGCTACCCATCATGACGAATTTCCGATCCGACTTTCTCAACATTCTGACGGAACGCGGCTTTATCCACCAGTGCTCGGACGAGCAAGGGGTGGACGCGCTGGCTCGCGACGGCAAGCTCGTGGCCTATGTCGGCTACGACTGCACCGCGCCCTCGCTGCACATCGGCCACTTGCTGTCGATCATGATGCTGCACTGGCTGCAGAAAACCGGCGCCGGCAAGCCGTTGGCTCTGATGGGTGGCGGCACCACGCGCGTCGGCGATCCGTCGGGCCGCGACGAGACACGCCGCATCCTGACCCTCGAGACCATCGAGGACAACAAGAACCAGATCAAAACGGTGTTCTCGAAGTTCCTCTCGTTCGGAGAGGGCAAGGCCGACGCGCTGATGCTCGACAACGCCGAGTGGCTCGCGAAGCTCAACTACATCGAGTTCCTGCGCGACGTCGGCCGCCACATGTCGGTCAATCGCATGCTGTCGATGGACTCGGTCAAGCTCCGCCTCGACCGCGATCAGGAGCTCTCCTTCATCGAGTTCAACTACATGCTGCTGCAGGCCTACGACTTTGCCGAGCTGGCGCGCCGTTACGGCTGCAACCTGCAGATGGGCGGCTCCGACCAGTGGGGCAACATCGTCACCGGCATCGATCTCGGGCGGCGCATGGGGATCGCGCATCAGCTCTACGCGCTGACCTGCCCGCTGCTGACGACCGCGTCGGGCGCCAAGATGGGCAAGACCGCGTCGGGCGCCGTCTGGCTCAATGAGGCACAGCTCTCCGCCTATGACTACTGGCAGTACTGGCGCAACACCGAGGACGCCGACGTCGCGCGCTTCCTGAAGCTCTTCACGGCGCTGCCGCTCGATGAAATTGCGAAGCTCGCTGCCCTAGGCGGTGCCGAGATCAACGAGGCCAAGAAGGTGCTGGCAACCGAGGCGACCGCGCTCATCCACGGCCGTGAGAAGGCAGACGCTGCCGCAGAGACCGCACGCACGACATTCGAGCAGGGCGGCCTCGCCGCCGGCCTGCCGACCGTCGAGATCAGCCGCGACACGCTGAAGTCCGGCAGCGGCATCCTAAGCCAGTTCGTCGAAGCGGGCCTCGTCGCGTCCAATAGCGAGGCGCGCCGTCAGATCAAGGGCGGCGGCCTCAAGGTCAACGACAAGGTGGTGACGGACGAGAAGGCGCAGCTTTCGGAAGCCGACCTGACACCCGAAGGCGTCATCAAGCTCTCGCTTGGCAAGAAGAAGCACGTGCTACTGAAGCCGGTTTAGACGGACCCGACAGCCGACTTCGGACTGTCCGCCATGGTCAGGAGTTCATGGTTGCGGGCGGCGAGAACCGACAACGCCCCACGCAATGCCGACCATCGCGGCAATCAAGGAGCCAAGTAGCACGCCGAGCTTTGCGGCGCCGAGAGAGTTTTCGTTTTCGAACGCAAGCATGGCGATGAATATCGACATAGTGAAGCCGATGCCCGCTAGCAAACCAATGAGCCACACGCCCGGCCACGTCACTCCGGGAGGCAATTGACACCATTTCAGGCGCACCATCACCCAAGTCGCAGCAACGACGCCGATTGGTTTGCCGAAGACGAGGCCCAAGCCTACGCCAAGCATAATGAGATGTGCACCGCCGACGGAAAGATCGACGCCTTTGAGCGTCACGCCGGCGTTGGCTAGCGCGAAGATCGGCATGATACCGAAGGCTACCCACGGGTGAAGGGCTGATTGGACGCGCACGACCGGAGGCAACATCTCACGGCGGGCCACCCGCAACGTGCGGAGCGGGCGCGTCAAGCGGTCTACGTCTCTTTCCGCAATTGCATCGTCGCTCTGCAATTCCCTCGTAACGCGCGCGAGGGCCTCCAGCGGAGCTTCTCGCATCGGTAACGGCAGAACGGGCGTCATGAGGCCCAGCACCACGCCGGCTAGCGTGGGATGAGCGCCGGTCATGAGTAAGCCGATCCAAACGATGGCACCCGGAACGACATACGCGAAAGCAGAGCCGGCGCCTATCCGCTGCAATCCCAATGTCAGAGCAATGCCGACGGCGCCGACCATGAAGCCGCTGACGTCCAGGCCGCCCGAGTAGAAGAATGCAATGATCAGAACCGCAATCACATCGTCTATGATTGCCAACGCCAATAGGAATACCCTGACGTTGCTCGGAATAGATTTACCCAGCAGCGCCAGCACGCCGACGGCAAACGCGATGTCGGTTGCAACGGGAACGGCCCAGCCATGAATCTGTTGCGGGCCTGTATTCAAGCTCAGATAGACCAGGGCCGGGACAACTACGCCACCGGCGGCCGCGGCGACGGGCAACAAGGCCTGATCGAGACGGCTAAGCGCGCCTTCGTGAATCTCGCGGCGGATCTCCATGCCAACCACGAGGAAGAATATCGTCATCAACGCATCGTTGATCCAGAAATGGAGCGACTTGGAGAAGATGAATTCGCCAAGTCCTATAGATAGCGGCAGATGCCAGAAGGAATGATAGCTGTCGGCCAACGGGGAGTTGGCCCATATCAGCGCTGCCGCCGCGGCGACGAGCAAGACGACGCCGCTTGCTGCTTCGATGTGAATAAAGCGTTCGAAAGTTAGGAACGCACGTTCGGCAAGTATCTGCGGCCGCGAAAGGCCACGAGTTGTGGGTCGAGGGTTCATGGACACGCGTTTTCCGCGCGGCGGCCCGACCATCGCATTACCTGCCTCACCGCCGTATGCGATGGACACCCAAACCTCTTATTGGCATCGGGGGGCAACCAAATCAACCCGACGCTCGCCGTGGCAACTGGTCGCCTATATCGGCAGTAGCGGATGTCCGCTCCAAGTCAGGCGCGCACGCTTTACAACTCTACTTCTTCGCGTCGCTCTTCTTCTTTTTCGGCGGCTTGGTCTCCGACGACCATCCGTCGACCGTGGGCGCCGCGTCGGCGCCCGAGGCGCGTACGCGCTGCGGATCGCGCGGCGCCTGCACCTGCGGGTTGGGATTCGTCATCTCCATGATCGCGCGCAGAATGCCCGGCGTGAACATCGACAGTGGATTGACGAGCACTTGCGGCTGCGCCATCGGCCCCTGGATGGCATAGGTGATCCCGAACACGCCCTGACAGTCGAAGCCGGACACGATCGGCCCGACGAGCGGGATCTCGCAGAAGGCGGAGTTGATCCCCTGCAACGGCACATACGTGCCGCCGAGATTGATGTAGCGCCTGTTGTAATCGACCTTGCCGCGGATCGAGGCGCCGAGCAGCGGACCGCGCACGTACGTGTCGTCCAGCACGAACTGCCCGTGCCCGACCGAGAACGGCGCCGTCAGGCGCTGGAACTCGAACACCTCGCGCTGCACCTTCCGCTTGCTGCCGCCTTGCGCGTCGTCGGAGGAGCTGTTGCCGACGCTCGAATACACCTCCGAGATGATCGGGTCGCCGAGCACACGGAAGTTGTCGACCCAGAGCATGCCGCTCTTCTCGGCCGCGCCCTTGCCCTCGAGGTCCACCTCGAGCTTGAGGCGCCCGCCTTGCAGGTTCGGATAGAAACCGATCAGCTTGAACGCCTGACCGGCGTCGTCCGATGCCGCCGTGAGCGTCCGCGGACCGTCGGGCTTGAGCTGCACGGATAGCGTCTTGCCGCCGTCGAGGGTGCCCTGCGCATCGATCGCAATGAGCTTGTCGCCACGCTCGGAGACTTTCGTCTTGTAGCCTCTGAGCGACACATCCGAATGGCCGAGCACCGTATCGATCTCGGCCGTGAGGTCGACGCCCGCGGCAGGATGCAGCGGTTTGATCTTCGTCTCCGTCGTGTTTCCGAGCGCGAGCAGAGAGCGGAACAGATCCTTGGCATCGAAGGTCGAGCCCTTGACGGCGATCTTCCAGATGCGTTGCGCATTGATCTTGCCCGAAGCCTGGAGCCGGGACACGACGTTGACCGAGAAGTTCGGGAACGAGAACTCGCTGACCTCCCGCTTCTCGTCCATCGTCATCCAGCCGTCGAGAGCGATGGTGTCGCCGACCACGCGGAAATTCTGCAGCTGGGTCTTGGACGGATCCGAGACGTCGACGTCGCATTCGAGCGACGCGATGCGCCCCGGTGCCTTGCGCCAGGCGATGTCGGCGAACATCAGCTCGGCGTTGGTAAGATCGGCGCGCACGTGAACGGTCGGGGGCGCGTCGGTCTTGGATGCGATCGTCACCTCGACGGGCACGTCTCCCTGCACGAGGTGGTTCACGTCGAGCCCGAGCTGCGTGCGGTCCGAGTTGTCGAGCGTCGCCGAGATCCGGATCGGCGGCTGCATCTCCGGCAGCGCATCGAGGATGCGGTGCATCTGAAGCTTCGTCACCACGCCGTTGATGATCAGGTCGCCCTTGGCGATCACCCCGATGTCGGAGACGTTGATGTCGATGGTCCCGCCCTGCAGGTCGATGTTGTGCGCCTTGCTCTTGCCTTTGAGGTCGGTGATGCGCGCCTTGCCCTCGGCCTTGACCACGCTGGCGCCGGTGACGAGCGGCATCGAGATCTTGATCTCGCCGTCCACCTTGCCGTCGATGCCTTCGATGGGCAGCGGCCCCTGTCCGGCGAGATGAAGCTGGCTGTGGTTCAGCGTGTCGATCAATGCGGAAAGCGGGGCTTGCGATTTCAGGGCAAGCTCGGACACCGGCGCGTCATGGGTCACATCCACGACCGTGAAGCGGGCCTCCTTGACGGGAAGCTTGCCCGTCTCGCTCGCGATGATGTCGGCCTGGGGCACGATCACCTCGAGCGTGCTGTTCTCGAGCCGGATCGTGGCCTGCGGAGCGTCGATCGGGAGGCTCTGCGGCAGCGGACGCATTCTGAGATCGGAAACTTCCATGATCGCGGACAGCCGATTCAGATTGCCGTCTGGCGACGCAGCGTCGGAGCCGCCTTCGGTTTCCAGGAAGCGCCCGGAGAGCAGCTTCAGCGAAGCGGATTTGATCGTTGCCTTTTCGACTTCCGTGCCGACCCAGGTCCGGGCGGCCGGTGCCGCCGCGCGCGGCCAGAGCGCCTTGAGCGTCGCGAGTGGCATCGGCGAAAGCCAGCCTTCGATGCGCGTGCTCGACGGGCCTGAACCGTTGATCAGCTCCCCGTTCGCGGTCACCTCGCCGCCGCCAACCTTGAGCGAAAGGCCCGCGAGCTGGACCAGCCCTTCGCTCGGGATGATGCGCCCCGTGGCCTGGAAGCCGTCGATCGGAATGGGCGCCACCCCGAATTCGTCGGCGGCGAGCACGCCCTCGACAGACCGGATCCCGAAATGCCACTGCGGTGCGCCGCTCTCCGCAGGATCGCTCGTCACCGCGCCCTCGAGCGTCGCGCGGCTGTCGCCCCAGTCGAATGTGGACGGTGAGAGCGTGAGGCGGCGCGCATCGGCGTCGTACGCCAGGACCACGCGGCCGCTGTCGAGCAGCATCGGTGCGTCCGGCATCGACGGCAGCCTGACGAAGCCGTGACCGAGGTCCACCGTCAGGTCCGCGGTCCTGAGATCGCCGCCGTCGGAGACGGTCAGGGCGAGGTCGCCCGCCATCGGTGTGTCGAGCATCGCCAGCAGGCCCAATCCGGACGAGATCTTGGCCAGCGTGCTCGGCACGAAGTCACGGACCGTTGCCGTAAATTGAAGGGTGTCCCTGCGATCGGATTCGTCCATGCGGACTTCGACCGACCAGGGGCCTTTCTCGGACGCGATGGTCGCCGATCCGGAGACGATGCTCCGCCGCTTCGAGTGCGCGAGGTCGACGGCGGCCTCGGGCACGCTGATCTGGCTCATCTGCCCGTTGTAGGAGATGGAGACGATCGCATTCCGGACGCCGAGCTCCCTGAGGCGCGACGAGCCGGACGAGCCACGACGGGCCCGCGCCGAGGTTTCGGCCAGGATGCGCGCCACGTCGATGCGGTGGAACGACGGCGGAAGCGCATCGCCCCCGCCGCCGGCGCTCGCGGGCGGCCGCGCCGGTATCGGGCGCGGCGGGATGATCGGTGTTTCTCCGCCCGCGGGATCGCCATCCGAGATGCTGAGCGAGAAGCCCTGGGTGTCGCTGTACGTGACCGTGAGACGCGGCTCGATCAGGTAGACGCGCTCGGGATTGGCCTCGAGGCGCCAAAGGGCAGCCTTGTCGAGCTCGACCGCTGCCATCGGCGCCGAGGCGACGAGGTCGCCGTCCGCATCGTTGAGGCGCAGGTTGATGAGGCGCAGCTCGACCGTGTAGTCCTCCGCGAGCGTCAGGACCGCGTCGTCGATATCGGCGGCGAACCCGTCGAGTTCCGCGTTGATGCTCGCCTCGATGCGTTCGCTGAAGGACTTGAGCGATACCGGACCGTGAATGAGACGCACGTAGACGACGGCCGCCGCGATAAGGGACAGGAGCAGCACGGGCCCGAGCACGAACGCGGCAACATGGGCGATCCTGAGCGCGCGCCGCCGTGTTTCGTTCTCGGGCTTCGGTGGGCGGGTGCGGAGCGCGGTATAAGGCAGCCCTTCCGGCGTCCTGGGAGGAGCCATTCTCGCTCGGGTTATGCCGGAGCGCTGTGTCGTCATCCCCAAACGGTCTCCGGCCGACGAAGTGAAAGCACGGGTGCAGTGGTTCGGAAACACCCCAGTCTTCGCAGGCAGCATGGCCGGAGCGGCTGGACGGCATTTGCAGAGCGCTCTCGATGCCCAATTCGAGGGTGGCGCCGCGCCCGGCGCCCCTATATGCCTCGATCGTGACGCGACAGCGACTTCGGATCGTTAGAAGCGGCAGAACTGCGCGGCTTTCGCCCCGAATGAGCCCCGTTGTCCGGTATGCAAGGAAGCCTAGTGAGTCCCCTATCCAAGCGTTGGATGTGGCTCACCAAAAGCGACGAAAGAAAGGCGTTCACCATGCTGAGAGAGGGCGATGCCGCTCCCCCGTTTGATCTCCCGGCCGATGGCGGCGATCGGGTCAGCCTGAAGGCATTTCGAGGGGGCTGGGTGGTTCTCTATTTTTACCCCAAGGACGATACGGAGGGGTGCACCCTGGAGGCCAGGGAATTCAGTGTGCTGGCTCCTGCGTTCAAGCGCGCCGGCGCGGCCGTGATCGGAATTTCGCCCGACAGTCCGAAGAGCCACGACAAATTCAAGTGCAAGCATGACCTTGCTGTCCGTCTCGTCTCCGACGAGGAGAAGACGGCGGCCGAGGCCTATGGCGTCTGGGTCGAGAAATCCATGTACGGCCGCAAGTTCATGGGCACGGAGCGCGCGACCTTCCTGATCTCGCCCGAGGGTAAGGTGGCCCGCATCTGGCGGAAGGTCACCGCCAAGGGCCATGCCGAGGTGGTAATGGCCGAATTGAAGGCGCTTCGTAAATCAGCCTAAAGACGAATGTGCCGCCCGGCCCCCGTACCCGGGGCCTGGGAGCGGCACGCCGAGGCGGACTGTGCTGCAAAACGGGCGGAGTGATGCACAGAAACTGTGCGCGAGCAGTGATGATTCTCCACGGAATACGTGGTACGCAGGCCAGTGGGGAAGGAATGTCGAACGGGTGTTCTCGCGAGCACACCGGTCGGGGGCTGGCCGAAGGCCGTCATCACCAAAAAGCCGAACCAAGGTCTGAAGTTTTCGCGCAGGTACAGTGTAACCGCGGAGGTTCAAACGGATGCTGCCTCAACTCCGGAAGCCGGAAAACGATAGCGTCGCAAGGTCCCAGCCCTTCATGCAGAACGCCTCAACATCATCGCCGTCGACGCTGGGTGTCAGGCCCGCGAGTGCAGCGTTCCGTCCGGGGAGTTCCGCGATGACATCCGTGATCGGTGTCGATCTTGTCATTCATGGCAACCTCACCTCGAAGGGCGAGGTACAGATCGAAGGCGAGGTACAGGGCGACATCCACGCGACGCATGTCGTGCTGGGCGAGCGCGCACGCGTGACCGGCGGGATCATCGCCGAGGAATGCATCATCCGCGGCCATCTGCTCGGCACCATCCGCGGGCGCCGGGTGCTGCTGCAGGGGTCTGCGCACGTCGAAGGCGACGTCTATCACCAGACCATGGCCATCGAGCAGGGCGCCTTCTTCGAGGGCAAGTCGCGTCGCACCGACGATCCGCTGGCGGGACTGTCCCGCACGACGCCTGAGCCGGTCGAAGCGGCACCGCCCGCAGGACCGGGTTCTCCGCCGCCGCTCTGAGCGGCGCTGAGGCATGAACGGTAGGCGCGCCCGATTTCCGCGGGCGCGTTTTTCTTTTGCGTAAGCAACGGAACCCCACTGCAATCCTACTGCCTACTGCCTACTGCCTACTGCCTACTGCCTACTGCCTACGGCCTACTGCCTACTGCCTACATCGTCCTCGCTGCCGCCGCCGGTGCCGATCACCCGCTCGAGATGGTGTTCTATCTTCGTTCTGAGCATCCGCGACCAAAGGCTGAGCCTGTGGATAAGTCCGGAATCAGCTCATCTAACATACCGAAAGAAAAGAATGTTCTCGGCTAACGTTGCTGGGGAGAACGTTGTGAATAAGCTGGGCGGAAGATGCGCCCCCAAACGAAAAGAGGGCGGCCGACGGCCACCCTCTCTGCGAAAGTCGGTGCCTGAGGCCGATCAGGGCGCCGGCGTCGGGGCCGGAGCCTCAGGGGCCGGAACCGTGATGGTCGGGATCGGCTGGCCCTGCTCCTTGGCGAGGAAGGTCAGGCCGCCGAAGATCGCCAGAAAGACGAGGGCGGTCACGAGCGCGTTCACGAAGCGGCTCGAGAAGGACAGGAAGTTGCCGATCAGATCGACGACGAACACGACGCCCGCCGCAATCAGAATGGGCTGCAGCCACTTGTAGTCGTCAGGCAGGAACTCCACCGGGCTCGGCGGCACTTCGGCCTGCGAGAGATGATAGAGCGCGCCGAAAATCACGGCGAACACGATCGCCGTCACGAGTGCGTTGACGAAGCGGTTCGAGAACGAGAGCGCGTTGCCGATCAAGCCAATCACAAAGACCACGGCGGCGGCAATGAGCACGGGCTCGAGCCATACGTATTCGGTCGGTAAAAACATGGTATTCCCCCAGTTTCGCGCCACCCGGATTCTGTTTTTGATGGCGGCTAATCCTTACCGCACAGGCCCCGTCTTGTCATGCCGCTTTCTGACCGCACGTTTCATGAAAACGTTATGAGCCTGTGCGATTTTGAAGCTTCCCCTCAAGCGATGCCGAAGCCCGCGACATCGCAAAGCAGAACACCCAAAACACTGCGCCCGCAAAGAAATATCCCGTGGCCGCCGTTTGTGGCGACGACCACTTTGCATCCGCCTGCACGCTTTGCTCGACAATGCCGATAAGATCGAAAAGTCCGATAATGAGTACAAGACTTGTGTCTTTGAACAGCGAGATGAACGAGTTCACAATTCCGGGAATCACAAGCCGGATGGCTTGCGGAAGAACGATGAGCCCCGTTTTCTGCCAATAACGGAGCCCGAGCGCGTCCGCCGCCTCGTACTGCCCGCGCGGGATCGCCTGCAGCCCGCCGCGAATGACCTCGGCCAGATAGGCCGCGGAGAAGAGAGCAACGCCGACGAGCGCACGCAGAAGCTTGTCGATCGTGACGTCCGGCGGCAGGAACAACGGCAGCATGACGGAAGCCATGAACAGGACGGTCACCAGCGGCACGCCGCGTACGAGCTCGATGTAGGCCGTGGAGGCCCAGCGGACGAACGGCAGCTCCGAGCGGCGCCCGAGCGCGAGCAGGATGCCGAGCGGGAACGAGGCGGCAATCCCGAAGCTCGCAATCACGAGCGTCAGCAGGAGCCCACCCCACTGGTCCGTTTCGACCACAGCGAGTCCGAGCGCGCCGCCATAGAGCAGCACGAACGCCAGCACCGGAAACACGAGGAGCAGGTAGACGAGCAGCAGCGGCTTGTGCGGCGCGCGCGGCACGAACAGCGGCACGAGCCCCGCGAGTGCGAGCACGTATGTGAGATGCACGCGCCAGAGTTCGGCCTCGGGATAGCGGCCGTACAGGAAGAGATGCAGCTTGTGCGTAATGAACGGCCAGCACGCCCCGGCGTCCGGAACGCGGCAGGCTGACCCGTCGCTGCCGGTGAAGACCGCCCGCACGACGGCCCAGTCGAGGAAGCTAGTCGCGGCGTATCCGGCAAGCAGCATGAGGGTGATGCTGACAACTGTCTGCGCCATCGTCGGGAATAGCGCATCGCGGACAGCCGTCAGCATCTTGCCCGCCGCCGCGCGCCAGTCACCCTGCATTTCGGCCAAACGCGCCATTGCCTATCGCTCCGCCCAGGCCGTGCGCGCATTGAACCAGTTCATGGCGAGCGCGGTCGCAAGACTGATCGCGAGATAGACGGCCATCGTGATGAGGATCACCTCGACCGCCTGTCCCGTCTGGTTGAGCACGGTGCCCGAGAACACCGACACGAGATCCGGATAGCCGATGGCGACCGCAAGCGACGAGTTCTTGGTGAGGTTCAGGTACTGGTTGGTGAGCGGCGGGATGATGATGCGCAACGCCTGCGGCAGCACGACCAAGCGCAGCGCCTGCCGCCGGCTGAGGCCAAGCGCCGCTGCCGCCTCGCGTTGCCCCTTGGGCACGCCGTCGAGTCCCGCGCGCACGATCTCGGCGATGAACGCCGCCGTGTAGGTCGAAAGCCCGATCAGCAGCGCCAGGAACTCCGGCTCGATAGAAAAGCCGCCCTCGTAGTTGAACCGCCCGAGCGCGGGCGTCACCACGCTCGTACGCAGCCAGAGCACCGCCGCGATGAACGGTATTGCAACCACGAGTGCGCGGCCCACGACATCCGTGGGATCGGGCGGCGCGTCGCCGCGCCTCTGCGATCTCCGCCACAACCAAGCACTGCCAAGAAGCGCAGCGAGGATCGTCGCGAGCAGCAACCCGCCGCCGCTTTCGACGACGACCCGCGGCAGATGCAACCCGCGCTTGTCGAGAAACGCGCCGGCCGGCACCGCAAGCGCTTCCTGCGGCATCGGCAATGCGCGCAGCACGGCCACGTACCAGACGAGCAACTGCAGCAGCAGCGGCACGTTGCGGATCACCTCGACGTAGGCGAGCGCCAGCCGCGACGCGAGCCAGTTCGGCGAGCCGCGCGCGATGCCGAGCGCAAACCCCAGCACGGTCGCGAGCAGGATGCCGAGCGCGGCAACCAGCAGCGTGTTCGTGAGCCCGACCAGGAACGCCTGCCCGTAGCTGCTTTTGTTGGTGTAGGGGACGAGCGTCTGCGAGATATCGAAACCGGCCGTGCGCGACAGGAAGTCGAACCCCGAGGCGATATTCTGCTTCTCGAGGTTCGCGGCCGTATTGAGCACGATCTCGACGCCGAGCGCGACCAGGAGAAGACCGAGCAGCACTTGAAACGCGACGCCGCGCACGTGCGGATCGTACGCGGCATCGATCCACGTCTTGCGGTCGAGCCAGCGCGTCAAACCCTCGCCCCGCATGTGCGCTCACCGAACCGGCGGGGCATACATGAGCCCGCCGTCCTTCCAGAGCGCATTGCGTCCGCGCGCAATTTTGAGCGGCGATGCCTGCCCGAGATTGCGCTCGAAGCTCTCGCCGTAGTTGCCGACCGCCTTCAGGATCGAAGCCGCCCAGAAGGCATCAAGCCCGAGCGCCTTGCCGAAGTCGCCTTCGGTGCCGAGCAGGCGGCGGATCTCCGGGTTTGAGGAGTTCCGCTCCGCCTCGACGCTGCTTTGCGTGACGCCGAGCTCTTCCGCATTGACCATAGCGAACAGAGTCCAGCGCACGATGTTCGACCAGGCGGCGTCGCCTTGGCGCACGGCCGGCCCCAGCGGTTCCTTGGAGATGAGGTCAGGCAGGATCTCGTGCGCCTCCGGGTCCGGCAGCCGCAAGCGTTCCGCGATGAGCTGCGAGCTGTCGGCCGTGAACGCGTCGCACCGTCCGCTCTGGTAGGCGCCGAGCACTTCGACCAGCCGCTCGTAGACGACGGGGCGATAGGTCAGCGCGTGCGTCGTGAAGAAGTCCGCGATGTTGAGCTCGTTCGTCGTGCCGCTCTGCACGCAGATGCTCGCGCCCTTGAGATCGTCGGCCGACTTGAGGCCGAGCGACCGGCGGACCATGAATGCCTGCCCGTCGAAATAGAGGATGCCGTTGAAGTTGAGCCCTAGCGACGTGTCGCGGCTCATGGTCCACGTCGTATTGCGCGAGAGGATATCGACCTCGCCCGACTGCAGCGCCGTGAAGCGTTCTTTGGCATTGAGCGGCACGAAGCGCACCTTGCTGCCGTTGTGGAAGATGGCCGCCGCCACGGCCCGGCAGAAATCGACGTCGATGCCGACCCAGTTGCCGCGGTCGTCCGGCGCGCTGAAGCCCGCAAGCCCCGTATTGACGCCACAGACCAACTGCCCGCGCTTTCGCACGGTGTCGAGCGTCGGCGACTGTGCTGCCGCGCTCGTTGCCCCAAGCACGAGCGCAATCAACGGGAGGAGGCGCGATGCGATCCGCATGTCAGCTCCCCAGGATCTGAGAGAGGAACGCACGCGTGCGCTCGTGCTTCGGCGCCTGGAAAAGCGTGTCCGGCTGACCGCTCTCGACGATCTCGCCGCGGTCCATGAACACGACGCGGTCGGCAACCGCGCGCGCAAAACCCATCTCGTGCGTGACGACGAGCATCGTCATGCCCTGCTCGGCGAGCGAGATCATGACGTCGAGCACCTCCTTCACCATCTCGGGGTCGAGCGCGCTCGTCGGCTCGTCGAACAGCATGATGCGCGGCTTCATGGCCAGCGCCCGCGCGATCGCGACGCGCTGCTGCTGGCCGCCCGAGAGCTGGCTTGGAAACTTGTGTGCCTGATCCGCGATGCGCACGCGCTCGAGCAGCGTCATCGCGGCTCGCTCGGCCTGCGCCCGCTTGGCGCCGCGTACCCACTGCGGCGCGAGCGTAAGGTTGTCGAGCACGGAGAGGTGCGGAAACAGGTTGAAGCTCTGGAACACCATGCCGACCTCGGAGCGGATCGTCTCCAGCGTCCGGAGGTCGCGCGTAAGCTCGGTGCCGTCGACGACGATACGCCCCGCGTCATGCGTCTCGAGCCCGTTGATGCAGCGGATGAGCGTCGACTTCCCCGAGCCGGACGGGCCGCAGATGACGATCTTCTCGCCTTCGTCGACCGCGAGCGAGATGTCCTTGAGCACATGGAAGTCGCCGAACCACTTCTGGACGCCCTCGAGCGCCACCGCGGGCGCACGGCTGGGATATGTCCCTTGGGTGTGTTGCGGACCGTTGGCCATCGACTCTCGAGATGTTGCAGCTCGGATTCGGTTTATGCCGGGAGGTGCGGCGGCTCAATGCTTCGCACGCACATGCGCGCGATTGACCCACGGATTGTTGCAAAAGGCCGAAATCAGAGATCGCGCGCCAGAAAGAGAAGCTCGGGGTCGCCGCTCTTCAGGGCGCCTTGCTCCACGAATCCGTTCGCGAGGTAGAAACCGACGTTGCGGGCGCCGCGCGAGGAGACGACATGCACGCCCGGCGCACCGGCCGCCCGCGCCTGATCCGCAAAGGCGTCGACGAGCCGCGCACCGATGCCGCGCCCCCGCCACGCGGCATCGAGATTGACGTGAAGCTGTGCCGGATAGCGGGCCGTGAGCGCACTGAAATGCGCAAAGAACGGCAGATCTGCGAACAGGGGATCGCGCGCAGGATCGTCGAGGCTGCCGACCAGATAGCCGACGACGCGCTGCTTTTCATCGAGCGCAACCCACGCATAGTGCGGAAAATGCCTGAGATAGCGGCCGAGCCAGCGCTCGCGGAACTCCGCCTTTTCCTCGGCGCTGGCGAACGATTGGCGCAGGCTCGAGGAGAAAAAGACGTGGTCGATGTCGCTAATCAGGCGATCGCGCGCGGGAGTCGATGCGAGCTGATCCCAGCGGCAGATCTCGACATCGGGCATGGCGGTGACGCTGGATGGCTGCGGGTTAGAGCGCCCGCCCGCCGCTACTCCGCAGCCGTTCGGAACGCATCCGGCGTGGCTGTGGCGAGGGCCGCCGCCGCGGCCGACCAATAGCGCGCCTCGGCCTCAGCCGCGAGCTTTTCCTTGCGGAACGCGTCGATCCACTCCCAGACAAGCATCGGATTCGTCTCGGCAAGAGCACCGAGATCCTCGGGAGACTTGGAAAGCACGGTACTGGCGAGGCGCCGAAGCTGGGTCGCCTCGATAAGGTCGGGCACCCGGTCGTGATCCGAGCAGCGAGCCTGGCAATCCGCGTTTGGTGTGGTGAGCCGATGATGACGCATGGCCGTCGCCTCCGTTGCGAGACGACAGTAGCGCCGCTATCGCCCACAAATTGGGCAGTCCGGAAACCTGTCCACAGCTTCCTTATGCTGCGGCGCAAGATTCACTTGACTTCACCCCGTGTGCTACCGCGAAGCGCCAAGCGTATTTTGCGCCGGGTCTGCTCGGGAGGATGATAAGCAACCCCAGGGAAGCGCAGCCAATTCCGCGTGCTCCGCCCGGAAGCCGAAGCTTCGCGGGCGCCGCAGCAGAAAGCGCATGCAACAGTCGCGGAGAAATTACTCGCCGGCAGCTTTCACGGGCCGCGGCGGCCGCCTCAGGAAGGCAGGCACGTTTCCGGCAAAGGCGCCAACCGCAGCCTTGCCGGTCTCCGGCTCTTGAGGCCGCGGCGCGCGCGCACGCGGTGCCGGCGGAGCAGCGGGCCGCTCCTCGCGCTGGGCGGCTGCGGCGGGCTTCTGCGTCTTGGCAACCTGCTGCGGACGCGCACCATCGCGGCGCCCCTCGCGACCATCCTCGCGCGGCGCGCGGTCCTTGCGCGGAGCGTTACTCTCGCGGGCGGGCTGCGAACCGGCCTGCGCGTGCGCGGCAGCGGGCCGCTCGCTGCGGCCACCGCCGGAAGCCCGGCGCCCCTCGCCACGTCCGCTCTCCCCACGTCCGCTGTCGCGTTGCGCGCCCGGCCGACCGCCACGACCGCGGCCCCGGCGGCGCTTGCCGGCATCGGCGAAGTCCTGCTCGGTCGGCGGTTCGCCGATCCAGACTGCGTCCTCGCCGAGCAGCTTCTCGATCTCCTTGAAGCTCTTGAGCTCGTCCGGCGTGACGATCGACTGCGCCGTGCCTTCGCGTCCGGCGCGTCCCGTACGCCCGATGCGGTGCACGTAGTCGTCCGACTGCCACGGCAGATCGAAGTTGAAGACGTGCGACACGTCGGGGATGTCGAGGCCGCGTGCCGCCACATCGCTCGCCGCGAGCAGCGTGATCTCGCCGTTGCGGAACTTGTCGAGCGTCTCCATGCGGCTCTTCTGGTCCATGTCGCCGTGCAGCGCGCCGGCATTGAAGCCGTGCTTCAGAAGCGACTTGAGCAGGATCGCGACGTCCCGCTTGCGGTTGCAGAAGATGATGGCGTTCTTGACGGTCTCCGAGCGGATCATGTCGCGCAGGATCTCGCGCTTGACCCAATCCTCGCTGTCCGGGCAGAAGCGGAAGCTCTGCGTGATGGTCTTTGCAGTGGTCGCGGGCTTTGCGACCTCGATGCGCTCCGGATCGCGCAGGAACTGATTGACGAGCCGCGTGATCTCGGGCGGCATCGTCGCGGAGAAGAACAGCGTCTGGCGGCGCGGCGGCAGCAGATTGCAGATCTTCTCGATATCGGGAATGAAG
>CAZDUD010000059.1:0-22366 GCA_964508485.1 uncultured Hyphomicrobium sp.
CGGCATGTGGTTTGAGGAGCTGGGCTTCTACTACGTCGGCCCCATCGACGGGCACGATCTCGACCAGCTCCTGCCGGTTCTGAAGAACGTGCGCGACTCGAAGCAGGGCCCGATCCTGGTCCACGTCGTGACCAAGAAGGGCAAGGGTTACGCGCCCGCCGAGGAGTCCGACGACAAGTATCACGGCGTCGCGCGCTTCAATGTGGTCACCGGCGCCCAGGTGAAGCCGAAGCAGAACGCGCCGACGTTCACGCGCGTGTTCGCCGACAGCCTCATTGCCGAGGCGAGGAAGGACAAGCGCATCGTCGCCATCACGGCGGCTATGCCGGACGGCACCGGGCTCGACCTTTTCGGCAGGGAGTTTCCCGACCGCACGTTCGATGTCGGCATTGCCGAGCAGCACGCAGTCACGTTCGCGGCTGGCCTTGCGGCCGAGGGCTTGAAGCCGTTCTGCGCCCTCTATTCGACGTTTCTGCAGCGCGCCTACGACCAGGTTGTCCACGACGTTGCCATCCAGCGTCTGCCGGTCCGCTTCGCCATCGATCGCGCGGGCCTTGTCGGTGCCGACGGTCCGACGCACGCCGGCTCGTTCGATCTCGCCTACCTCGGCTGTTTGCCGGATTTCGTCATCATGGCGGCCGCCGACGAGGCCGAGCTCGTGCACATGGTCGCGACCGCGCGCGCGATCGACGACCGCCCGAGCGCGTTCCGCTATCCGCGCGGTGAGGGCTTGGGCGTCGAGCGCCCGGACGAGGGCGTGCCGCTCGAGATCGGCAAGGGGCGTATCGTCCGCGAGGGGACGGCCGTCGCGATCCTCTCGCTCGGCGCGCGGCTTGGCGAAGCATTGAAGGCTGCCGACCAGCTCGCCGCCATGGGGTTGTCGACGACCGTCGCCGACGCGCGCTTCATGAAGCCGCTCGACCGCGATCTGATCGCCCGGCTCGCCAAGGAGCACGAGGTCCTGGTGACGATCGAGGAAGGCTCGGTCGGCGGTTTCGGCAGCCATGTGCTGCAGCACTTGTCGGGGCAGGGGCTTCTCGACCGCGGCCTCAAGGTGCGCACCATGGTGCTGCCCGACGTCTTCATCGACCACGATGCCCCGGCGCGCATGTATGAGAAAGCCGGCCTCGCGGCACCCGATATCGTGCGGACCGCGCTCACGGCCCTCGGCCGCGACGCGCTGGCGAGCCGCGCCTGAGCCGGGTGTATCCGATGAGGGATCTAAAGTGCGGAGTGGTCGGGCTTCTTTGCCTGCTGGCGTGGATCTCTCCGGCCAGTGCGACCGGCAACTTCCTTTGTGAGATCGACGATCCGTCCCTGAAGCTCTCGGCTGAAAGCGCCTTCAGCCATGGGCTCGGGGAGGCGTTCCTCGACTTCAAGGCCACGCTCGAGGTTCGCCTCGAGGACGCGCCAAAGGACTGGGCGAGCCTCGAGATCGACAAAGCGGGCCTGGTCCATCACTGGTTCGCCGATGGCGATCTCAACCTCCACATCTACCGCGAGCGCGAAGGCGACGCGCCGCACGGCTACGTTGAGCTGATCGTCAACACGCAGCAGAACGCGCGCGGCGACGACGAGACAGCCTACAACGGCACTTACGAGCTGACCGTCTACGAGGTCGGCGCGTCAGACAGCGAGGACAAGACGCTCAAGGCCGAAGGCAAGGCGTCCTGCTCGGTCGGATAACGGCCTTTCACGGCGTCACCTTAAAAAACCGCATCGTCCATTGGCACGGCCTGATAGCCGCAGACCGCGTCTTCTGGCGCCGGCACGCCGATCGCGTCGTTGTAGAGCGTGCCCTCGTGGAAGAAGTAGGTGATGGTCGTGCGGAAGAGCCCGATCTGGTCGTGCTCGGATGTGCGCAGCACGCTACGCGTCGTGGTGACGAGGCTCTGGATCTCACCGGCCGAGATGGCGCGCTGCAACGCACGGTCGTCGAGAATCTCCTGAAGCACGCCGCAAGCGATAGGAGCAAGGTCGCGGCCGATCCAATCGGTCATCGAGGGCCGCTTTGCGAGCGCCGGTCCTGAAAGCCGCTGAAGCCGCAGAGCTTCCGTGCGCGTCAAAGCCCGCGGCACCGGGCAGAGCGGGATCGAGTCGGCGATGCCGCGGAACAGCGAGCTTGCCGGCTCCCAGCCGAGGTCGCGCAACCGCTTCTGCTGGACCACGCTCGGGTTGTCCTCGCCGCGCTCCCAACGCGAGATCGTGCGCTGCGCCACGCCCATGAGGTGCGCCATGCCGACCTGGCTGAGCCCATGCCGCAGACGATAGCGGCGCACCAGTGTCCGCCAGTCCCCGTTCATCCGCGTCACTTGGTTTAGACCCCGTTAGACGTTGAAGCGCACCGTCACGTTACATAGAGATCGATGTCGGCTGCAATCGGGCATTGGGCCCAAAGCGGGCAAGCGCGATTTTTGGTTCTACGGAGGTGACCGCGTCGGATTTTACCCGTCCGGCGCGTGAAGCTCCCATCAGACACTGACGTTCGAATCGAGAGCGGGCGTCGCAGAACCGTGAGCGCTTGGGCATCGCCCGATAGATGCCGATGCGTAAGCGGGGAGGAGCCACCGGTGGCCACGACCGCCGGTGGTTCCATTTTTTTTCAAAGTCTCAATCGCCGAGCTGAGCCACGTCTTTGACGGGCCGCACGCCGAGTAGCGGCGCGATGCGCGCGATCACGCGCCCGGCCGTCGGCGCCGCATTGCGTCCTGCCAGAACCTCGCCGGCGGAAGCATCCGTACCCTCGGGCTTGAAGATGAGCACGAAGACAAGATACTTCGGCGCATCCATTGGGAAGGCCGCCACGAACGACGATACGACCGATTTTTCCTGATAGCCGCCGCGGCCGGGCATTTCCGCCGTTCCCGTCTTGCCGCCGACGCGATAGCCGGGAACATCCGCGCGTGTCCCCGTACCCTGCTTCTCGGCCACGTTGCGCCGGAGCAGCACGCTGAGACTGCGGCTCGTCTCCTCGCTGATCACGCGCGGCCCCGGTCCGGTGGCACCATTGCGGTTGCGGAAATAGGTGGGTGTCACCATCGTGCCGCCGTTGACGATTGCCGCCGTGGCAGCCGCGAACTGGATCGGGGCCACCGCGATGCCGTGCCCGTAGGCGACCGTGATCTGCTCGGCGCGGCCGAGCTTGGGCGGAAGCTGCGGCGCCGCGACGGGGCCGGCTTCGGTTCTGAGCTGGCGCGTGAGCCCGAGCTTGTCGAGAAACGCCTGCTGCTTGTCCGGCCCTTCCGCGAGCGCCAGCATGCCGGAGCCCACGTTCGACGAGTGCAGGAACACCTCCGACACCGTGAGCGGCCGGCCGGAGGAATGCAGATCCTTGATCGTGAACTTCCCGGCACTGAGCGGCTTGGTGACGTCGAGCACGGTGTCGAGCTTGGCCTTGCCGCTGTCGAGCGCCATGGCGACGGTCAGGACCTTGAAGACCGACCCCAACTCGTAGGTGCCGCCGTGGATCTTGTCGGCCTTGGCGGGATCGAGCAGCTCCGGCGGCCGCGCGGGATCGACTCCCGGAAGCGAGACCGCGCCCAGCATCTCGCCCGTCCGGACGTCCATCACGAGCCCTGCGGCGCCTTTCGATTCGTAGCGCGCCATCGCCGCTTCGAGCTCGTCCTCGAGCGCATGCTGCACGCCGAGATCGAGCGACAGCCGCACGGGCAGGCCCGCGCTGGTGGGCGCGCCGAGGGTTGCCTCGACGCCGACGGTTTCATCGATCGTGCGCTCGATGCCGCTCGCACCCTTGTTGTCGACATTGACGGAGCCGAGCACATGCCCCGCAAGCCGCTCAAGCGGATAGGCGCGCCGGAGCTCCGTGCGGAACTCGAGTCCCGGCAGCCCGAGGTCATGCACCTTCTGCGCAACCTTGGGCGGAAGTCCCCGCCGTAGCCAGATGAATCGCCGGTTGCGGTCCGAGAGCTGGCGCCGTAGCTCGCCCTGGTCGAGGTCGTGAAGCACGCTGCCGAGTTGCTCGGTGGTCTCGTCGAGGCTCTGCACGAGCGAGGGGTCGGCATAGAGCGACGGCATCTCGATGTCGGTCGCAAGCAGGCGTCCGCCGCGGTCGAGGATGTCCGGACGGACGTAGGAGCGCGTGCCCGCCTGCTCGGTGATCGAGGCGACCATCACATCCCCGCCGCTCGCGGCAAGCCGCGCAAGCTGACCCGCGACGCTCGCGAACAGCACGGTCATGCCGAGCATGACGAGGCGCGTCCTGAGGCCCGCGCCGGATTGCTTCGGCGTTCGGGGCTGCACGGGCGCGCGCGGTGATACGGGCTCAGAAGAGCGCCCCCGCCGTTTCCGCCACGCTAGCCAGCCCATGCTCGCCCCCGGAAAGCCCGCTATCGGGCAATGGCGCCCGTCTGGAGACCGCCGTCCGGTCCTTGGTCTGCAAACTGCTTGTCGGTGATCGGTGCGAGGCCCTGCGCCCGCGCCAAGGGCTCGATGCGGTCCGGTCGCGCGAGATGTGCCCGTTCCGCCTTGAGCACCGAGATGTCCGAGCGGGCCTGATCGGCAAGCCGCTCCTGCGCGGCGACGCGGGCCTCGAGCTGGCGTGTATCGTAGCTGAGCCCATAGAGCAGGAAGGCACTCGAGATGGCCAGGAACGCGGCCGAGACGGTAAGCGGGTGCATCGGATCGACCTCAACAAACGCAACAGACTCAAAACGTCGGATCGGTACGCGGCCGGTTAAGGGCCGTGCCAGGGAGGAGCATCCGTCCGGACCCCGACACGCAACCGGGCAGAGCGCGCCCGTGGATTTGCATCCGTTTCCTTTTTGTTAGGTGTAAATCCGCGAGTGTTAACAATTCGGAAACTTGGGGCGCGTGTTGGCGCAACGGGCCCCGGCAGGTAGCGCGAAGTCCCCTCCGTCTTGCCGGAGCGCTCCTGCAGGAAGCGTTTGACGATGCGGTCCTCCAGCGAATGGAAGGTTACAACGGCCAGTCGCCCGCCGGGCTTGAGCAGCCGTTCGGCAGCCTCGAGCGCCCGCTCGAGCTCGCCAAGCTCGTCGTTCACGTAGATTCGGAGCGCCTGGAACGTGCGCGTCGCGGCGTGCTTCTCATCACCGCGCGCCCGCCCGAGCACCCGCTCCACGAGATCCGCAAGCGCTTTCGTCGTCGTAAGCGGCGCCTCCCCGCGCGCTTTCACGATGGCACGCGCGATCGCTCGCGACCGGCGCTCCTCGCCGAGCTCGTAGAGTATGTTGGCGAGGTCTTCCTCGTCGGTGGTGTTGACGACATCGGCGGCCGATGGCCCAGCCTGGGACATGCGCATGTCGAGCGGGCCGTCGCGCAGGAAGGAAAAGCCACGGCCCGGATCGTCGAGCTGCATCGACGACACGCCGATGTCGAGCACGACGCCGTCGACATGCTCTACGCCGGCCACCTGCGCGGCCCGCTCCATCTGGCTGAAGGTCGTGGGAATGAGCGTGAGCCGCCCGCCGAATTCGCGAACGAGCACCTGCCCATTGGCAAAGGCCGTCGGATCGCGCTCGATGGCAATAAGGCGGCAGGGTGCCGCCTCGAGAATGGCCCGGGAGTACCCACCCGCGCCGAACGTTCCATCAATGTAAGTCTCGCCGGCCGCCGGCTGGAGCTGCTCCAGCACCTCCGAGATGAGCACGGGAATGTGTGCCCGCACGTCCCGGGTCACCGGGCCCTCGCCGGTGCTCCGGGGCGTCATTCCCGTGCTCCCTCAGGTCCACCGCCCCCGCGGTGGCCGCTCCCCGCGCCGAAAAGTTTTCTGTGCTCTTGAGCTTTTTCGCGGGCCCGCGCGCGGCGCTCGTCGAACGCGGCTGGAGCCCACATCTGAAACTTGTCGCCAAGGCCGACAAATGTGACGTGATCCTGAAGACCGGCATGGCGGCGAAGCGTTTCAGGAAGGACGATACGCCCGTCACCGTCGATGCCGAGAACCTGGACGTCGCCGTAGAGTGCGACAGAGAGCTCGTCTCGCTCGTCCGAATAGTCCGGCAGGCCTGCGAGAAGCCCGTCGATCTTTTTCGCAAGTCTCTCGCCGCCAGCATCAAGGGCCGGAGCATCGATCGAGGGGTAGCAATAGATTCCGCCGACGCTTCCCTGGCTGTAGCCGTCGCGCTCGAGGACGGCGCGGAAGGGAGCTGGGATCGAGACGCGTCCCTTGGCGTCGATCTTGTTGGTGAATGTCGAGACAAAGCGGTCCATCCCCTTCTTGAGCCTCGCTCTCCAACGCAACAAGGAGTGCTTCCGGAAAAGTGGTTGCCGGTTTTCCGGCGAGAAGCACGACAAACGAAACTAAGGAACGCTTTGCAGGACTTCCCGAAACTCACGGGGTGCGCCCGGATTGGGGGCACACCGTCTGCCCGGACCGCGGGCTGGGCCGTGGCAGTCGCTCGTGCTTCGGCCCTCTCTCGAAGCAGGCGCCACACCACGGGCCCTTGCCCGGTGCGGTCGGGCTCTTATGGGATGCCATGGTTTGTTATGGGCGTCAATGGATCGTTAAGGAATTCACAGGAGCAAAACCCAGGTTTTATGGGCTTTCATCTGCATCCCGGACGGTTGCGTACAGAAGCGGGTCCCGCCTTTTCCCCGCCGATCCGGCGCGTGATATTTGTCATGGAGCGACGAAGGAGCAGCGGGTGAGGAGCTGGGGGCGCCGGCAGATTTTGCGAGCAATCGGCTGCGCGGCGGCGGGCGCCATGCTGATCGGTCTCGGCGATCGGGCGACGCACGCTCTGGGGCTACCCGCGCCCGAATCGTCCGGAAGCCGTGTGACGCTCACGATCACCGGCCAGCCGCCCATAACGCTCTACTACGAGGAGGTTGGAGCCGGCCCGCCTCTGCTCCTGCTGCACGGCCTCGGCGAGAGCACCTTCACATGGCACGACATCCTGCCCGCGCTCGCCGCGCGCAACCGCGTCATCGCACTCGACCTCAAGGGCTTCGGCCGTTCCGACAAACCGGACGATGGCGCCTATTCCGCCGACGACCAGGCGGTCCTCGTGGCGCGCTTCATCATCGAGCGCAGACTTTCCGATTTGACGGTCGTCGGACACTCTTTCGGCGGCACGGTTGCGCTGCGTACTGCACTCGTTGAAAGCATCGCCGGCAAGGGACGCATCCGCCGTATCGTCGCCATTGGCGCGCCGGCCCTTCCCCGCACCGCGGCACGCCGCCTCGATCTCGTCATGACGCCGCTCGTGCCGGATGCGGTTGCTGCTGTTGTGCCCGCGGAGACCGCCGCCCGCTTTCTCCTCAAAGAAGCCATGGGTGGGCGCGCCCCGAGCGAGGAGAACGTAAAGGGATATGCGGAACCTTACGAGGACCGCGACGCAATGCGCGCCTTCTTCGCCACCGCCCGCTCGATCATCAACGAGCAGGACGCAGATGCGATCAAGGCGCGCTACCGGGCGATCAAGCAACCCGTGCTTCTGGTCTGGTGCCGCAAGGATCCGATCGTGCCGCTGCGCTCGGGACGGCAACTCGCGGCGGCGCTGCCGCATGCACGGCTCTCGATCCTCGAGGGATGCCACCATCTTCCCCAGCATGAGCGCCCGAAGCAGTTGCTAAAGGCACTTACCGGCTTTCTCGGCAGATGATCGTATTTCCTGGGCTGCTTGAGCATCTGCAGCGGATCGACTACCAGTCCCGAGCGTTGTGAATCTTGCGAAGACGAGGAGCGCGGGCGACCGCGGAGAAGGAATGGCGGACGTGCGCTGCATCTGCGCGATCGGGCTCAGCGGTCAGTTGGGGCTCCACGGCCAGTTGCCATGGGAAGGCGACCCGCGTCCCGAGTTCCGGGCCGACGTCGAGCGCTTCTTCGAGATCACGCGCGGCCACGTCCTGATCGCTGGTCCGAAGACCATCGCCTCCGTGCCGGAGTTCGCGTTCGAGGAGCGCACCATTCGTGCCATCCGCTCGCACGAGCGCCCCCAGGATGTCCTGGCCCAATATAAGGACCGCGTCGTCTTCATCGGCGGCGGCCCGCCGGTCTGGGACGTCTACGCGCCCTACATCATGCACTGGGACATCACGCGCCTGCCCTACGACGGCCCGGCCGACCGCTGGTTCGATCCCAGGTGGCTGCTGACCGGCAAAGGCCGCCCGCTCTGAGCGACACCGAAAATCCGAACATTATGCCTGTTGAACATTGCGTGGGTGCCAGCCTTCGCCGGCATGACGTTGTTTTTGCTGAAACCGCTCGCAACGCACTGACCGTCACCCCGACGAAGGTCGGGGCCCACGCAAGCCACCACAAACGCCACGCTTGAATGCTTCGTTCGGTTCGCAACGAGTGGATCGGTCGAAAAAATCGCCCCTTCGTTAAGGAGGAGCGGCGTTGATCATGTCGATGGAGCGCGCGCTCAATCGTCGTCGTCGCACTCGATGCGTTCCTTGTAGCGCCCGTGCCGCCACTTGCGCTCGATCTCGCAGTTCGGGCCGTAAAAGTCCGGCTCGTCCACGAAGTAGGTGCCGTACGGGATGTAGACCTCGTACGAGGGAACGCGATAGGCGGGCACGCTGTCGTATGTGCGGTAGTCCCGCCAGTGGCGCGAATAATAGTAATCGTCGTCGTCCCAGTCCCCGCCGGCAAGCGCGGGAGCAACGGACGCGGCGAGGAAAGCCAGACCGGTCGCAATGCGTTTCATGGGCCATGCTCCTCGTTGAACCGCCTCTGCGTAGGACAGACCGGGCGACGAGGCCTGTCAAACGCGAGGCCGACTTATGGTGCATGTCATGTAACGCGCCGCGGACAATTTTCGGTCCGCAGCGCGCAGAAACACGGGATCAGTCGCGGCGCGGGCCGCGGCACTTGATGCGCTCGTAGTAGTCGCCGTTGGTCTCCCACTCACGGGTGACCCGGCAGGGCCCGTCGCGGAAGTCCTCCTTCACGTCGCGCCCCATGGGGCCGTAGTGGGCGGTGATGCGTTCATAAAGGCTGAGCCGAGGTGGGGGACCGTCCTCCCTGAAGCTCTCCTCCTGGGCCAGAAGCGGCGTCGCGCCGAGCATGAGGGCGGCGGCCAAAGGCAGGATCACTTTCATCTCTCACATCCTTCTTGGTGTTGAACGACAAGGGAGTAACGTCTGCCGCGCCGGATGGTTGAGCCTTGCGCGCAGATGTAAAATTGAACGATGAAACAACAGTATGGCGATTGTGGATCGCAAAGCCTCTGAGGCAAATCAAGCTGAGGCAAAACGCGGCAGTAGGGAGAAATGCCAGCCGGCCTGTAAGCCGGGTTCTGTCGAGGACGACCATTCATCTGGGACGCCCATTGCTGGGCGCCTCGAGCAACCAACCCGGGTGACGGGCGTGAAGACGCGCCTTCGTGCCGGGTTTCCCCGCACGCGGCCACCCCTATTTGGTCTTGCTCCGGGTGGGGTTTGCCGTGCCGCTCCTGTTACCAGTCGCGCGGTGCGCTCTTACCGCACCGTTTCACCCTTACCGCACCCAGCCGAAGCCGGATGGGCGGTTTGTTTTCTGTGGCACTTTCCCTGGGGTTGCCCCCGGCGGCCGTTAGCCGCCACCCTGTCTCCATGGAGCCCGGACTTTCCTCCACCGTCTTGCGACGGCAGCGGCCGTCCGGCCGGCTGACATGGCAGAGATAAGGCGTGTCCGAGGGCGCGCGTCAAGGATCGACGAGACGGGAACGTGAATTTAGTTCGTCGGCCCGGGGCGCTGCCGGCGGCGCTGGGCGAGCGCGACGGCAGCCCTCGTGAGACCCTGGATGCGCTTGGCGCGCAGGAGCTGCCGCACGGGATTGTTACGCTTGCCGATGGGCTGCAGGACGGGACCAGCCCCGTTGAGATGCGGAACGGCCTCCACGCTCGGTGCCGCAGCCACGGTCGATGCCGCGACCGGCACGCCCGCGGACATGCGCTGACCCATAACGATGAGACGGGCGACGCGCTCCGCCGCGTCCTGCAGGTACTGGCGCGATTTCTTGATCGCGACGTCGAGCGGCATGGCATTCGGCGTCGCGCTCTCGATGGCATCGATGCCGTGTTGGAACACGCCGTTGGCATCGTCCGCAAGCCCGCCGCCGATGGCGATCACGGGCACGCCATGACGATGTGCCGAGGTAGCCACGCCAGAAGGCGTCTTGCCGAAGGCTGTCTGGAAGTCGACGCGTCCTTCTCCAGTGATCGCAAGCGAGGCACCCTTCATGTGCTCGTCGAGCTTTGTCGCCTCGACCACGAGCTCCACGCCGCGCTTCATGGTGGCGTTGGTGAAGGCCAACAGGCCCGCGCCCATGCCGCCCGCGGCGCCAGCGCCGGACCGCTCTGCGATATCCCGTTGCAGGTCGCGTTTGATCAGAGCCGCGAGATGGCCGAGGTTGCGGTCGAGCTTGAGAACCATCTCGGGCGTCGCGCCCTTCTGCGGGCCGTAGACGAACGACGCGCCCTTGTCGCCGGTGAGCGGATTGGTCACGTCGCAGGCGACGCTGATCTTTACGTTGGCCAATCCGGGGTTCACCCAGCGGCTGTCGATGGCGAAGATTTCGTCGATGCGCCCGCCGCCCAGCGGCTCCGTAATCGGCGCACCATCCTTGTCGAGGAAGCGGATGCCGAGCGCCTGTGCGAAGCCGACGCCGCCGTCGTTTGTAGCCGATCCGCCGAGCCCGATGATGATCTCGTCGACGCCGCGGTTGAGAGCGTCGGCAACCAACTCGCCCGTTCCGAACGTGGTGGCGCGCAGAGGATCGCGCTCGGGCTTCGGCACCAGTGGCAGACCGGAGGCCTCGGCCATCTCGATCACGGCCGTGCGCCCGTCGCCGAGCAAGCCGTAGGAGGCGAGCACCTTCTGGCCGAGCGGACCCGTGACCGCGCACTTGACGATGCGCCCGCCCGTAGCATCGACCAGCGACTGCACCGTGCCCTCGCCGCCGTCCGCCATCGGCACCTTGATGTACTCCGCGTCCGGCCACACGCGGCGGAGGCCCGTCTCGAGCTCGCTCGCCACCTCGAGAGAGGTCAGGTTCTCCTTGAAGGAGTCCGGGGCGATGACGATCTTCATAGACGTTTCCCTGTTCTTTTATGGTTCGGCCCGGCCGGATTTATTTTTCGGCAGGTTTCGTCCCACAATGCAACAAACAGCCGCGGCAGGGCCAGAGGGCCCCGCCGGAGGCAGACGCGGTGTTCTGAGTGTACGGGAAAGCCACCAACTAAGCCGTTTACATCGCGGAATTAATTATCATGATTAATCACGCGATCGGGTCATCTTTGAGACCGAGCGGGGCCGTGAGCCGCGTCAGTGTGTCGAGCGTCGAGCGGTCGAGCCGGCCGTCGCAGCACGACTGGCGGAAGTGAAGCTGGAAGGCGCGCACGATGCTCTGCAACCCGGGATCGAAAACCCCCTCGGGATCGGTCTTGTAGCCGAAATTCTGAAGCAGCCTGCGCATCCGGTCGACCTCCGGGCCTCGGCTGCCGAGCGGCACGCCCTCGTCGCCCTCCTCGAACGGAGCCGGCGAAACCCAATGGCCGACCCCCTCGCCGGCAAGCCACGCCCAGTCGAACCTCTCGCCGGGGTCGATCTTGCGTCCCGGCGCCACGTCCGAGTGGGCGAGAACGCGCTCGGGCGCAATCCCGTGCCGCCGTACGATGTCGCGCGCGAGCGCCGCGACGGCCTGCATCTGCGCGCGGGGAAAGTCCGGGTAGCCGAGCATGTGGCCAGGGTTCTGGATCTCGATGCCGATCGACGCCGAGTTGATGTCGGTCTCTCCCGCCCAATAGGAGACACCTGCGTGCCAGGCGCGCATGTCCTCGGCCACCATCTGGGTGATGCGCCCGCTGTCGTCGATTACGTAATGGCACGAGACTTTGCAGTCGGGCCGCGACAGCACGTCAATGGCACGCTCGACGGTCGGCAGACCCGTGTAATGCAGGATCAGGATCGAAGGCGCATAGCCGGGCCTCCGCGGCTCGATATTGGGCGAGGGGTGGAGATCCGCCACCAGGAAGCTGTCAGGCCGCGTGATGAGATCGAGGCTCACGCGCTCTCTCCCTGAACGCGACGCCCGTTCGTGATCGCCTCGTACGCCGCATTGATCGCCGCGAGCTTGACGGTCGCCGCCTTGATGAGCGCCGCCTGCGCGCCCCGCGCCGTGAGGCGGTCGGGATGGAAGCGCTGCACCAGCTCGATGTAGCGCGAGCGGATCTCGTGGTGCGAGGCCGAGGGCGCAACGCCGAGCACATCGTACGGATCGTCGAGGTCGCGCACGAACGGAGCGCGGATCCTCTTGAACTCGTCGCACGAGACGCCGAACGCCTTGCCGACGGTCCTGAGGAATGCCTCTTCCGCCGGATGCAGGATGCCGTCGGCGCAGGCGATCATGAGCAGGCACTCGAGCACGTTGACCTTGAGATCGGGCTCGTCCTTGAGCATACGCGCGATGCTCTCGGCGTAGGCTTCGAAGCCTGCCGTGTCCTGGCTTGCGAGCTCATAGAGGCTGCGGATGCGCGGAAGCTCGTCGGGTGTGGGCTCGAAGAACCGCTCGAACGTCTGGCACTCGACGCGCACGGCCACGCCGTCCGCCTTTGCCATCTTGGCTGCGAGGGCGATGACGGCAGCCGAGAACGCGGCGGTCTGATGAGCGGGCGTTGGCCGGATGAAAGCGCCGAGCGCCGGCCACCAGCGGCCGACGAAATCCGCGAGCCGCGCGCGCAGACCTTTGTCCTTGGCGGGCTCGATGAAACTGGAGAGGCAATCGAGTGGCATGGGAACTCCATACCTGCTTCTGCCCAGCTGATGAAGCACATGGACTAAATTTCATGATCGCAATTGACGCAGGGGAGGTCCGCCGATAGCCACGCGTGAGCAAGGGGTGACGGGCGATGGGCGACACGCAAGGTGGCTGGCAGTTCTGGATCGACCGCGGCGGGACCTTCACCGACGTCGTCGCCGTGTCGCCCCAGGGGAGCCTGTCCGCCCTGAAGCTGCTCTCGGTCGCACCCGGCCTCTACAACGATGCGGCCATTGCCGGCATCCGCCGGTTTCTCAACCTGGCACCCGACGCGCCCATCCCCGCCGAGGCCATCCGCTCCGTCAAGATCGGCACCACCGTCGCGACCAACGCGCTGCTCGAGCGCAAGGGCGACCCGACGGTGCTTGTCATCACGGGCGGCCTCGAGGATCAGCTCGAGATCGGCACCCAGGCACGGCCCGATATCTTCGCGCGCCGGGTGGTGAAGCCGGACATGCTCTATGCGCGCGTCGTCGGCGCGGCCGAGCGCGTGCGCGCCGACGGCACGATTGAAACGCCGCTCGACTCCGCGCGGCTCGCATCCGATCTCGCCGCGGCACGTCGCGATGGCGTCTCGAGCGTCGCTATCGTGCTCATGCACGCCTATGCCTATCCGGAGCACGAGCGTCAGGCCGCGGTCCTCGCGCGCGAAGCAGGTTTCACGCAGATTTCCGTGAGCCACGACGTTGCGCCGCTCATCAAGATCGTGCCGCGCGGCGACACGACCGTTGCCGACGCCTACCTCTCGCCTGTGCTGCGTCGCTACACCGACGGCGTGGCAGGCGCCTTTGCAGGCGACCTCGAAACGCGGCTCGCGTTCATGGCGTCATCAGGCGGATTGCGCACGCGCGCTCACTTCCACGGACGAGACGCCATTCTGTCGGGACCTGCGGGCGGAGTCGTCGGCATGGCCGAGACGGCGCGCCGTGCAGGCTTCGGCCGTGTCATCGGCTTCGACATGGGCGGCACCTCGACGGACGTCTCGCATTTTGCTGGCGACTACGAGCGCACCTTCGAGACCGAGGTCGCAGGCGTGCGCTTGCGCGTGCCGATGCTGCGCATCCACACCGTCGCCGCCGGCGGCGGCTCGATCCTCTCCTACGACGGCGCGCGCCTGCAGGTCGGTCCTGAGAGCGCGGGCTCCGATCCCGGCCCCATGTGCTACCGCCGCGGCGGTCCGCTGACCGTCACCGACGCCAATGTCGTGCTCGGCAAGCTCGACCCGGCCTTTCTGCCGAAAGTCTTCGGTCCCAAGGGCGACGAGCCCATCGACCCGGACGCGCCGCGCGCCGCCTTCGCGGAATTGGCCGGCCGCATCGGCGACGGCCGCACGGCGGAGGAGGTGGCGGACGGCGCCATCCGCATCGCCGTCGAGAACATGGCCAAGGCCGTGAAGAAGATCTCCGTCGAGCGCGGCTACGATGTCTCGAGCTACGTGCTGAACGGATTCGGCTCGGCGGCGGGCCAGCATGTGTGCCTGATGGCCGACGCGCTCGGCATGCGTCAGGTTCTGGTCCATCCGCTGTCCGGCCTGCTGTCCGCTTACGGCATCGGCCTGTCCTCGCTGCGCGCGAGCCGCGAGCGCTCGCTCGAGATGCCGCTCGACGGCTTCGGTGTGGCCGCCGCGGAAGCGCTCGCCGACGCCATGAGCCGAGAGGCGGCCGATGAGCTCGCCGCGCAAGGCGCATCGCCGGAGACGATCCAGACGCAGGCGAGCCTGCATCTGCGCTACGAGGCGACCGAGGTCGCACTCCCGGTTGCCGCCGCAAATCTCGCCACGATGCAGCACGCATTCGAAGCGGTCCACCTCCAGCGCTTCGGCTTCACCTCGCCGGAGAAGCGCATCGTCATCGCGCTGGTCGAGGTGGAGGCCGAAGCCAGGAGCGAGGAGCCGACACCTGCGAACACATCCGATGGCCGGCAGGCAGCAGCCCCGGTCTCCCGCACGCGCTTCTATTCGCAAGGCGCCTGGCACGACGCCGACGTCTGGCAGCGCGAGATCCTAGCCGCCGGCCAAGTCGTGTCCGGCCCCGCCGCGATCGTCGAAGCGAACCAGACCGTCGTCGTCGAGCCGGGCTGGTCCGCGGAAATGACGCCGCAGAACGATCTCGTGCTGACCCGGGCCGTTGCCAGGACGCGCGAGACGATCGGCCTCGAAGCCGATCCCGTGCTGCTCGAGGTCTTCGGCAACCGCTTCATGGGGATCGCCGAGGACATGGGCGAAGCGCTGCGCGCCACGGCGCAGTCCGTGAACATCAAGGAGCGACTCGATTTCTCGTGCGCCGTTTTCGATCGCTACGGGCAGCTCGTCGCCAACGCGCCGCACGTCCCTGTTCACCTTGGCAGCATGGAGAGCGCCGTCGAGACCGTGATCCGCGAGCGCGGTGCGGATCTGAAATCCGGCGACGTCTACATGCTGAACGCCCCCTACGCGGGCGGCACGCACCTTCCCGACATCACTGTCGTCACGCCGATCTTCCACGACGGCGCAACCGCGCCCGCGTTCTACGTCGCGAGCCGCGGTCATCACGCGGACATCGGCGGCACCGCGCCGGGTTCCATGAGCCCCGATGCGGCGACCATCGAGGAGGAGGGCGTCTACATCGACTGCGTCCCGCTCGTCCGCGGGGGCCGTTTCCTCGAAGCCGAGACGCTGTCGCTGCTCGCGGGCGCACGCTTCCCGGCGCGCAACCCGGCGCAGAACATCGCTGACCTCAAGGCCCAGGTGGCCGCCAACGCGCGCGGCCGCGCCGAGCTGCTGCGCCTTGTCGCTGAGTTCGGGGGCGATGTGGTCGCGACCTACATGGCCCATGTGCAAGCCAACGCCGAGGAAGCCGTACGCCGTCTCATAGGCGGCTTGAACGACGGGCACTTCCGCGTCGAGACCGACGGCGGCTGGGCGATCGAGGTCGCCGTCACCATCGACCGCGCACGCCGCGCGGCAAAAGTGGATTTCACCGGCACGTCCCCGCAGCAGCCGACCAACGTCAACGCGCCTGCGCCCGTCGCGCGCGCCGCCGTGCTCTACGTCTTTCGCGTTCTGCTCGATGCGCCGATCCCGCTTAACGCCGGTTGCCTGCGCCCGATCGAGATCGTGATCCCGGAGGGCTCCATGCTGAAGCCCACGTATCCGGCCGCCGTCGTCGCCGGTAACGTCGAGACCAGCCAGGTGATCACCAACGCGCTGTTCGCAGCCCTCGGCGTGCTGGGCTCCGCGCAGGGCACCATGAACAACCTGACCTTCGGCAACGACCGCGTGCAGTACTACGAGACCATCTGCTCCGGCGCACCGGCCGGATTTGAGAGCGACGGGACTGGCTTCGACGGTGCGGCGGCCGTGCACGTGCACATGACGAACACGCGCCTGACCGATCCCGAGATCCTCGAGAGCCGCTATCCCGTCGTGCTCGAGCGCTTTGCGATCCGCCGCGGCTCGGGCGGCAAGGGCCGCTGGACAAGCGGTGACGGCACGCTGCGCATCATGCGCTTCCTGGAGCCAATGCGCTGCGCGATTCTCTCGGGATTCCGCAAGGTCCGGCCGTTCGGCCTCGCAGGCGGCGCGCCCGGCGAAACCGGCCGCAACGCCGTCCTCCGCCGCGACGGCAGCGTCGAGGAGTTGCCGGGGGCGGCGAGCGCCACGCTCGAAGCGGGCGATGCCATCCTGATCTCAACCCCGACTGGCGGTGGCGTCGGTATACCGCGATGAGGCGGGCCGCGCCGCGTCAGGACTTTGTTTAGCAAAGACGCAGATTGGCCTGAACAATCCCGCGGCCACATCGTTTGATGTGAAAGGCGCCGCAATGAGACGGCGCCCTGCAGGTTGCCAGGCCCCAGGTTGCCATGCCCATGGGTAAGATCATCAAGCTTCGCCCGCTGAACCCGCCTCCGGAGACACGAGGCGCCGAAAAGCAACCTGCGTCCGGGCTGACCTCCATCGAAGCGGCGACCAACCGATTGATGGGAAGCGTCGGAGAGCTGATCGGGATTCTGGAAGCAAGCCATCAGCGCATCCGCGTCCTGATCGATTCCATTCCCGATCCTGAAGCCGCCGCGCGACTCGCACGCGATCACGCTGCTCTCTCGGCCGCCCTCCGCGACGCGAAAGCCAAGGTCGCCGCCCTGGGGCTGTCGAACAACGCTGGCTAGCTTTTCGACCAACGTCCCCTTGAACTCTGCCCCCGGTATGGGAATCATCTATGGTTATGCAACCGCGGCTGGCGGGCTGCGGCAGGATGAAAAGTCATGGCGGCTGCACGTGTGCGGCAGATAGTAGTGTGCGCGCTGATGCTCACCGTCGCCTCAGCGGCGGCGGAGGAGGCGCACGAGAACGTCTCGCCGGACGCCGATTATACGGTGCGGGAGATCACCCAGGAGTTGTTCAAGGCCAAGCCCGGCGAGCGGCTGGACTTCGCAGGCCGCGATCTCACGTACCTCGATCTTTCGGGACTCGACTTCAAGCAGGCGAAGCTCGCGCGCACGGACCTTTACGGTGTCGATCTCACGGGCTCAGACCTGAAGGGAGCGGATATCTCGAATGCGCGCCTGGACCGCGCGGTGCTGATCCGCACCGACCTCTCTGGCGCAAACCTGCGCGGCACCACGATCTTCCGGCCGACCGTCTACTCCGACATGCAGAACAACCACGCCGATGCACCGGTCTTTGCGGGCGCCAATCTGACCGGCATCCGCGTGCAGGCGGACTTGTCAGGCGCAGACTTCCGCGGGGCCGACCTGACGTATGCGGATTTCAGCCCGCTGGAAGCACGGCCCGGCCAGGGCACGCTTGTCACGCTGGCGAAGAACGTTCTGAAGTCGTGCAACTTCTCGGGCGCGATCCTGCGTCACGCCAATTTCACCCGCAGCGTGCTCATGTTTTCGAGCATGGTCGGCGCTGATCTGACGGGCGCAACTCTCGCCGAGGCCGACCTGTCGAAAGTCGATTTCGCAGGCGCCAATCTGACCGGCGCCGACGTGACCGGCGCGGATTTCGACAGCGCCAACCTGGCGGGCGTCAAAGGCTTTGAGACACTGAAGGGCCTGGATCAGGCCGTGAACCTCGACAAGGCGTTCCGCTAGATCCCGCTTCGGCCATCACCGCGCTGGAGAACGGCCTCAGGAAGCAACCGCCAGCTCCATCTCATGCTCGTGGAGCAACGGCATGCGCGCCGTATAGCGCGCGCCCCCAAGCGGCGACGGGCCGACGTCGATATCGCCGCCGTGCGCCCGCACGATCTGCCGCGCAATGACCAGCTCCACCCGGCACGCTGGGAGCATGGAGGGCGGCGTGCTCATGTAGGTGTGCCACTCGAAGATTCGCTGCCGGTCCGGCTGCGGGACGCCTGGACCGTCGTCGTCGACGTGAACGACGAGGGCGGACGTGCCCCGGTCGCACGAAACGGACACGCGGCGACCGCTGGAGAGGGCATTCTCGACCAGGATTTCCAGTGCGCGGGCGAGGGCGGGGCGGCTCGCAAGGGTGCGCAACGAAGGAGGGCGGACGGTCAGGCTCAAGCGTGCGCTCTTCAGTCGGCCGGCCAGCTCGCCGAGCAGATCCGTGACATCGACAGGTTCGAGATGACCGGCAGGAACCGCGCTCGCGAGCTTCAGCGTGTTGTCGAGCATGCCGACCAGCACGTCCGCTGACGCAAAGACAGACCGGATCTTGTCCTCGTCCGTCACGGCCGCTTCCGGCGCGGGGGAGGGTTCAAGCGTGCGAGGGGCAGGTGCAGCGCCAAGCCGGACTCTGCGGACCGCCTGAATGACTTCTCCGGCAAGGAACACGACACCCGATATACCGAGGAGCGCATACGATCCGGTGATGAGGACGGTATGGGCCGCATCACTCCCGTTCGTGACCCACGCAAACAGGCACGTCGCGAAAAGCACAAGAATGCAGCCGGCGACCCCGCAGCGCACGAGCATCGAACGTCTCCATGATGGGCGCTATGCCGATCAATGTTCAGATCCTACCGGCTTCACGATGATAAATCGTTACAGCACTATAGGATGGCGGGGGGATCTCTCCGGAAAATGTGTTTCTTGTCTGTTAAATCCAAAGTTTGGCCAAGGCACCGGCCTAAACGAAGCCGGCCCCCAAAAAGAGGGCCGGCTCGTCGGTCGAGGCTCGGGGCTGTTGTCAGCCCTGCGGAGAGGGTGCGACTGGTCCGCTCTCAGGCGAGGACGCGTCGGGCTCCGGCCCGCGGTTCTTCCGGTCGGCCATGAACTGATCGAACTCGGCGCGGTCCTTGGCGAGGCGAAGACGTTCCAGGAACTCCCGAAACTCGCGCTGCTCGTCCTCCAGCCGCTTGAGCGTTGCCTCGCGGTACTCGTCGAAGGCGCGGTTGCCGGAGGACGCAAAGCCGCCGCTCTGCCACCTGTCCGCATTGTGCCGTTCCCACTTGTCCGCAAACCGCTGCTTCCAGCGGGCCCGATCGCCGCTGCTGCAACCCCATCCGTGTCCCATACGTCCGCTCCAGATAAGAAATGCCAGGACGGCCAGTCCCAGCGGCCAAAAGAGAATGAAACTGATGACCATGAGTCCGAGCCATGCCGGCCGGCCCATCTCGTCGAGCTTCAGAACCATGTCGCGCATGCGCTGACCCTCATGTGAATGTTTATCACATTAACATATGTGGTGAAGCGTTCCGCGCCGTCAAGGGACCGATGTCGCTTTTTCCGGCGGCACGCGATCCGAGGGGGAGAAGCAGGCAACTCTAAGCTTTCGGCGTGGCCGTCTTGGAGACGTTGTTGCGCACGGCGGTGATTTGGGCGTTGAGCGTTTCGGCGCCGTCGCGCCCGCATCCGAAGGCCTTCAGCATGTGCTGCGGCAGGCCGGAAAGCTTGCCGCGCAGATCCTGGCCGGCCTGGGTCAGGTACACCACGACCTGCCGCTCGTCGTCGGGATCGCGCGCGCGCCGGACATAGCCGGCGGCCTCCAGCCGCTTGAGCAGCGGCGTCAGCGTGCTGGATTCGAGGAAAAGCTCGTCGCCGATTCCGCTGACGGTTTGACCGTCGCGGTCCCAAAGCACGAGCATGACGAGGTACTGCGGGTAGGTGAGACCATGCTTGTCGAGCAGGGGCTTGTAGGCGCGCGTAATGGCGTGGTTCGCCGAGTAAATGGCAAAACACAAGGCATTGTCGAGCTTTAGGGCGTCCGTGGACATGTCTGCCTCCTCCGACAGGAGCTGAATGAGCATGTCGTGCATATAAATCGTGCGCGATTTAATCGCAAGCGCTTGACAGCCGGATTGCGCTAAGCTAGATAGGTCGTACGCGATTAAATCGCGCGATATTTAAGAGGCGGGCCGGTTGGCCCGTGGCAACCTGAAGGAGATCGTTATGACCACGTTCACCACGCGAGACGGCGTCGAGATTTATTACAAGGACTGGGGCAAGGGGCAGCCGGTGGTGTTCAGCCACGGATGGCCGCTGACGGCCGATAGCTGGGAGTCGCAGATGTTCCATCTCGCGAACAACGGCTTCCGCGTCATCGCCCACGACCGCCGTGGGCACGGCCGTTCGAGCCAGCCCTGGGACGGCAACGACATGGACCACTATGCCGACGACCTCGCTCAGTTGATCGAGAAGCTCGACCTCCGCGACGTCATCCTGATCGGCTTCTCGACGGGCGGCGGCGAGGTGGCCCGCTACATTGGCCGCCATGGCACGTCCCGCCTCGCCAAGGTGGCGCTCGTGTCTGCTGTGCCGCCTCTTATGGTGAAGACGCCCGACAATCCCGATGGCCTTCCCGTCGAGGTCTTCGACGGCATCCGCGCAGGATCCGTGGCCGATCGCTCGCAGCTCTACAAGGACATCGCCTCTGGTCCGTTCTTCGGCTTCAACCGGCCGGGCGCCAAGGTCTCGCAGGGCGCCATCGATAGCTTCTGGCGTCAGGGCATGCAGGGCGGCCACAAGAGCACCTACGACAGCATCAAGGCGTTCTCCGAGACGGACTTCCGCGAGGACTTGAAGAAGTTCGACGTTCCGACGTTGATCATCCACGGCGACGATGACCAGATCGTTCCGTTTGGCGCCGCGGGCCTCGCGTCGTCCAAGATCGTCCACGGCTCGGTGCTCAAGGTCTACCAGGGCGCACCGCACGGCATCACCGACACGCACAAGGAGCAGCTCAACGCCGACCTTCTCGCCTTCGCGCGGAGCTGATCTTGCAAGCGCACCAAGGGTCCGCCGGTAGCAAGCCGCTGGCGGACCCGTCACGGTGGCCGCCGGTCTGTTCCGGGGGGAACTGCGTCACGGCTATCCCAGCCGCACACTCCGCTGAACCGGAGATGTGATAGGGGGGAGCCCGTGGCTCCCCGGTGCAAGGGAGCGGATCATGCTTGGATCGGCGCGTCGGGCGACTCTTTTGTTGAGCGCGATAGCAGGCGTGGGCCTACTCGCCACCCCGAGTCGCGCGGGGATGACGCAGGATATTTCCGACTGCAACGCAGCCGACCGCAAGACGAGCGCCGCCGCCTGTACGCGCGTCATGAATAGCGGTCGTTTGTGGGAGAACCAATTCTACATCGGCTACTACAATCGCGGCTGGTCGCACTTCAACGCCGGCGACTATGACAAAGCCCTCGCTGACTTCGACAAGTCCATCGCACAGAACCCAGGTTTCGCCGACACGTACCTGAGCCGCGCGGAGGTCCAGCAGGAGCGCGGAGCGTTGGATCGATCGCTTGCCGACCTCGATCTCTACCTCGAGAAGAAAGGCGAGACGGCCGAGAGCTACTTGAAGCGGGCACGCGTGTTCCGCCGTCGCGGTGACTTGAACCGCACCTTCTCGGAGCTTCAGCGCGCCGGAAGCTTGGACCCCGGCGATAACGAGATCATGATCGCGCGCGCGCTCGTCCTCTCCGACCTGGGCGAGCAGGAGCCTGCACGGAGCGAAGCCGACAAAGTCCTGGGCGACAAGCCGGGTGACGCCGGTGCGCTCTACGCGCGCGCCTGGATCGCATTCCGGGAGGACAAGCTCGCGGATGCCGCGGCGGACGTCGACAAGGCGCTCGCCGCTGAGGAGAAATTCTCCGCTGCTCATGCCCTGAAAGGCGAGATACACGAACGCCGCGGCGAGACCGCAGCCGCTATCGCAAGCTACCAGCGCGCGCTCGAGCTAAGCCCCAGGTCGCTGGACGGTCGCGCCGCGCGTGAGAAGGCCCGGACGCGTCTGTCGGTTCTCGACGGATCTTCGCCGTCCTCATCTCCAGAGGTTGCGGCAGCCGCATCTCCGTCACCGCCCACCGACAAGGAAGAAGAAAAATCCCACGACTGCCGGCGCTTCATTCCTGAGACAAGGACGACCATCGCGGTCGATTGCCCGAAATAGCGAGAGGTCTGTCAGGCGGCCTCGATCCCCGAGTCGGTTGCGCGCGTCTCCTTGCCGGCGAAGAGCTCGACCATGCGGAGCGCGGATAGAGGCGGCGAAAGCAGATAGCCTTGCAGGTGGTCGCACCCGATGCCGGCCAGGAAATCCTGCTGCTCGCGCGTCTCGACGCCTTCGGCGACGACCGTTACTCCGACCGCATGCGCCATCGTGACGATGGCCTGCACGATCGAGTTCGATTGGACCGATTTTCCGACATGCCGCACGAAGGACCGGTCGATCTGCTTCTCACTGACCTCGTCCTGCCCCCTCCAGG
>CAZDUD010000060.1:0-22029 GCA_964508485.1 uncultured Hyphomicrobium sp.
AAGCTCTCCGAGAAGGGCGAGAAGGTGACCGGCGTCATCTTCAACAAGGTCAAGGGCGGCTTCACGGTCGATCTCGACGGCGCGGTCGCGTTCCTGCCCGGCTCGCAGGTCGACATTCGCCCCGTTCGCGACATCGGCCCGCTCATGCATCAGCCGATGCAGTTCCAGATCCTCAAGATGGACCGCCGCCGCGGCAACATCGTCGTCTCGCGCCGCTCGGTGCTGGAAGAGACGCGTGCCGAGCAGCGCGCCGACATCGTGGCCCGCCTGGCCGAGGGCCAGATCATCGACGGTCTGGTCAAGAACATCACCGATTACGGCGCGTTCATCGATCTCGGCGGCATCGACGGCCTGCTCCACGTCACCGACATGGCGTGGCGCCGCGTCAACCATCCGTCCGAGATCCTCAACGTCGGCGACACGGTGAAGGTGCAGATCATCCGCATCAACCCCGAGACGCAGCGCATCAGCCTCGGCATGAAGCAGCTCCAGTCCGACCCGTGGTCGGCGATCGAAGCCAAGTACCCGATCGGCGCGCGCTTCACCGGCACGGTGACGAACATCGCCGACTACGGCGCGTTCGTTGAGCTCGAGCCCGGCGTCGAAGGCCTGATCCACGTCTCCGAGATGAGCTGGACCAAGAAGAACGTGCACCCCGGCAAGATCGTCTCGACGAGCCAGCAGGTCGAGGTGCAGATCCTCGAGGTCGATCCCGCCAAGCGGCGCATCTCGCTCGGCCTCAAGCAGACCCAGGACAACCCGTGGGATGCATTCCTGGCCCAGCATCCGAAGGGCTCGGAGGTCGAAGGCCCGATCCGCAACATCACCGAGTTCGGCCTGTTCATCGGCCTCGACGGCGGCGTGGACGGCATGGTCCATCTCTCGGACCTCGACTGGCAGAAGCCGGGCGACGAGGTCATCAAGGACTACAAGAAGGGCGATACCGTCAAAGCGGTGGTGCTCGATGTCGACAGCTCGAAGGAGCGCATCTCGCTCGGCATCAAGCAGCTCGGCGGCGATCCGGCTGACGCGCTCGGCAAGTACAAGAAGGGCGATCAGGTCACCTGCGAGGTCGTCCAGGTGCAGGAGAACGGCAACGAGGTTAGCATAGCCGACAGCGATCACACCACGTTCATAAAGCGCTCGGATCTCTCGCGCGACCGCTCGGAACAGCGTGCAGAGCGCTTCTCGGTCGGCCAGAAGGTCGATGCGGCCGTGATCTCCGTCGACAAGGCGGCCCGGCGCATCTCGGTCTCGATCAAGGCGCTCGAGATCGCGGAGGAGAAGCAGGCAGTTGCTCAGTACGGCTCGTCCGACTCGGGCGCGTCGCTCGGCGACATCTTCAAGGCCGCCATCAAGAAGCGCGACGCCGACAACGGCGACGAGGAGTAAGCCTCCGGCCCTCGGCCAAGGTTGGACAGACAATGCGCGGGGCCTCGGTTCCGCGCATTTTTTTGTCCTCTCCCCATTGCAGATTCAGGGCGATGGGGAGAGGGAGATTGCATGCGGCGCGGCAGTTTCCTATTTTGCGGGCAATGGCTTACTCCCTGGAGCATCCCCCATGTCGCTCGAAACCGAAGCCGTTCTCGACCGTCGGCGCATGCGCCGGCGCCTCACTTTCTGGCGCTCCGCGGCGGTGCTGTTCGTCGGCCTGCTTCTCGGGTCGCTGATGTTCGGCAGCCAGGATCTCTCGACGCTGGCCGGCACGAAGCAGATCGCGCGCGTTGTCGTCGAGGGCACCATCACTGATGACCGCGACCAGATCGCGATGCTGAAGAAGATCCGCGACGCGAGCCATGTCGAGGCGCTGCTCGTGTTCGTCAACAGCCCCGGCGGCACGACGACGGGCGGCGAGAGCCTCTATCTGGCGCTTCGCGACGTTGCCGAGAAGAAGCCCGTCGTGGCGCAGTTCGGCACGGTTGCGGCCTCGGCCGGCTACATCGTGGGGCTTGGCACCGACCACATCGTGGCGCGCGGCAATACGATCACCGGCTCGGTCGGCGTGCTCGCGCAGTGGCCGGAGGTCTCCGAGATGCTGGGCAAGCTCGGCATCAAGTTCAACGAGGTGAAGAGCGGCGAGCTCAAGGCGGCGCCGAACCCGTTCGAGCCGGCCTCCGAGGGCGCCCGCAAGGTCATGCAGGACACCATCGACGACGGGTTCCGCTGGTTCCTGTCGCTGGTCCAGGACCGCCGCGGCATCAATCCCCAGGACGTGGACGGGCTCGTGCAAGGGCGCATCTACTCGGGCCGCCAGGCGCTCGCCAACAAGCTGATCGACGAGATCGGCGGCGAAGCCGAGGCCGTGCGCTGGCTCGAAACCAAGCGCAACGTGACGAAGGACCTCAAGGTCGTCGATTGGAAGCCGACGACGGACTCCCCCTGGGGGGCGCTCACGGGCGAAGCCTCGCGCGCGGCCGGGACGGCGCTGACTCATGCCCTCGGCGGACTGGTTAATCTTGTAACGCTGCCCGCGAACATGGGCCGGCTTGGTCTTGACGGGCTTGTTTCGGTTTGGCAACCTGCGGAAAACTAAAGAAATAATTCCGTCGGGAGGCCCGTGCTTTGATCAAATCGGAACTTATTCAAAAAATTGCAGCCTCGAACCCGCATCTTTATCATCGGGACGTCGAGCGGATCGTCAATGTTGTGTTCGACGAGATCGTCGATGCGCTGGCGCAGGGCGACCGCGTCGAGCTTCGCGGTTTCGGCGCTTTCACCGTGAAGCACCGCGCGGCTCGGCAGGGCCGCAATCCGCGGACCGGTACGCCGGTGCCGGTGGCGGAGAAGTTCGTCCCGTTCTTCAAGACGGGCAAAGAGCTTCGCGACCGGCTCAACGAGAACACGTAATTCAACGGAGCGCGCGAGCGTCCGTCCCACTGGGTCGATAGGAGCGAGCGTGCTCAGGCGAATTCTCTGGCTTCTCGTAGCGTTTCCTGCAGCGGCGCTGCTCATTACGCTCGCGATCGCCAACCGACATTCGGTCCGGCTCGTGCTCGATCCCTTTCGGCCCGAGACGCCGGTGCTTTCGATCGTGCTGCCGTTCTACGGCTTCCTGTTTGGCGCGCTGCTCATCGGCGTGCTGCTCGGCGGCGCGGCGACGTGGCTCTCGCAGGGACGATGGCGGCGTACAGCACGCATTCGCACCGGCGAGGCGCGGCGATGGCAGTCGGAAGCAGACAGGCTCATGCGCGAGCGCGATGCCGAGGTCAGCGCCCGCGCCAAGGCTCTCGCCGCTCCCGACAAGCGCAACGCGGCGTAAGTCACACGTCCTGGTGAGACACCGCACGGCGGCCGGACGGGTTCCGGCCGAGCACAAGCACATTCAGCCATGCCGACACGCGTAAAAATCTGTGGACTGCGCACCGAGGCCGCGCTCGACGCCGCGCTGGCGGCGGGGGCCGACTTCGTGGGCTTCGTGCTCTTTCCGAAGAGCCCGCGCAATGTCGGCGTCGCGGAGGCCGCGGCTCTCGTGCAGCAGGCGCGGGCCAAGGGAAGCGCCAAGACCGTGACGCTGCTCGTCGACCCGGACGACGCGCTCGTCGACCGCGTTGCGGCCGAGATCAAGCCCGATCTCATTCAGCTCCACGGGCACGAGACGCCCGAGCGTGCGGAAGCGATCCGCCGCCGCAGCGGGCTTCCCGTTCTCAAGGCGGTGCCGGTCAGCGGGTCGGAGGAGGTCGATGCGGCCTTTTCCTATCTCGCGCCCGGCGGCGGGGCCGACATCCTGATGTTCGATGCCAAGCCGCCCGCCGACCCCGCTGCACTGCCCGGCGGCAACGGGCTTGCCTTCGACTGGCACATCCTGGACGGCGCGCGGGACCGCGCACCGTTCGCGCTCGCCGGGGGGCTTACGCCCGAGAACGTGGCCGCGGCCATCGAACTCACGGGTGCGGACATCGTGGACGTGTCGTCGGGTGTCGAGAGCCGGCCCGGCGAGAAGGACCCCGAGCGCATCCGCCGCTTCCTTCAGGCCGCAAAGGCCGCTAGAGCATGACAACGCTCTAGCTTTTTGATGAGACCTATGATTCACGCTTCGGACTTTTCTGCGCTGCCGTTTCACGTCGCGCCTGGTAGGCGACGCGACGAACGGAGCGACTTGGGTCCGAAGCGATCATGGTCTAAGCAATCCTGAAATTCCCGCGCGCCCAGCGCGGAAGCACTCAAAAAAGGAAAGGGCCGATGGCCTCGAAAAACCAGAAGGCGAGCGAAGCCAAGCTCAACACGCTCAAGGCCGGGCCGGATGAGCGCGGCCATTTCGGGCTCTACGGTGGCCGGTTCGTTGCCGAGACGTTGATGCCGCTGATCCTCGATCTCGAGACGGCCTACAACGCCGCCAAGGACGATCCCGCGTTTCAGGCCGAGTTGACCGATCTTTTGAACCACTACGGCGGACGGCCGAGCCCGCTCTATTTCGCCGAACGCCTGACGCAGCACTTCCGCGAGGTGGCGAAGGCGCAGGGCGGCACGGGCGGCGCCAAGATCTATTTCAAGCGCGACGAGCTCAACCACACGGGCAGCCACAAGATCAACAACTGCCTCGGCCAGATCCAGCTCGCGCGTCGCATGGGGAAAACGCGCATCATCGCGGAAACCGGTGCGGGGCAGCATGGCGTCGCCGTCGCGACTGTGTGTGCGCGCTTCGGGCTGCCGTGCGAGATCTACATGGGCGCGACCGACGTCAAGCGGCAGGCGCCCAACGTTGCCCGCATGTACATGCTCGGCGCCAAGGTCAATCCGGTCACGGCAGGCGCGGGCACGCTCAAGGACGCCATGAACGAAGCGTTGCGCGATTGGGTGACCAACGTGCGCGACACCTACTACCTCATCGGCACGGCGGCGGGGCCGCATCCCTATCCGGCCATGGTGCGCGACTTCCAGTCGATCATCGGAAACGAGACGCGCGCACAGATGCTGGAGCGCGAGGGGCGGCTGCCGGACACGCTCGTTGCCTGCATTGGCGGCGGCTCGAATGCTATCGGTCTCTTCCACCCGTTCCTCGATGACGAGGGCGTGGCGATCTACGGCGTCGAAGCCGGCGGGCACGGGCTCAACGTCGAGAACGGACATGCTGCCTCAATGAACGGCGGACGTCCCGGCGTGCTGCATGGGAACCGCACGTATCTCCTGCAAGACTCGGAAGGCCAGATCCTCGAAGGGCATTCGATCTCGGCCGGACTCGACTATCCGGGCGTCGGTCCCGAGCATTCGTGGCTCAAGGATACGGGGCGTGTGCAGTACGTCTCGATCACCGACAAAGAAGCGCTCGACGCGTTCCAGCTCTCGGCGAAGCTCGAAGGCATCATTCCGGCGCTCGAGCCCTCGCATGCGCTCGGCTGGGTCACCAAGCTCGCGCCCACGCTGCCCCAGGACAACCTGCTCGTCATGAACATGTGCGGACGCGGCGACAAGGACGTGTTCGCCGTCGCCGGCTATCTGGGGATTGCGCTTTGACCGACAAAAAAGAAACGCGGATCGATCGGCGCTTTGCGGCGTTGAAAAAAGAAGGGCGCGCGGCGCTCGTCTGCTTCATCACGGCGGGCGACCCCGATCTCGAGACCTCGTCGAAGATCCTCAACGGACTGCCGAAGGCGGGTGCCGACGTCATCGAGCTCGGCATGCCGTTCTCGGACCCGATGGCGGACGGGCCGGCTATCCAAGCGTCGTCGCTGCGCGCGCTCAAAGCCGGGCACACCATGCGCAAGACGCTCGACATGGTGCGTGCGTTCCGCAAGACCGACACGAATACGCCGATCGTGCTCATGGGCTACTACAATCCCATCTACGTCTATCCGAACGAGGCGTTCCTCGACGACGCGGTGGCGGCGGGCGTCGACGGGCTGATTGTTGTGGATGTTCCGCCCGAGGCCGACGACGAGCTGTGCCTGCCGGCAGTCAGCCGGGGGCTCAACTTCATCCGCCTCGCCACTCCGACGACAGACGATAAGCGCTTGAAGACCGTGCTGAAAAACACGTCCGGTTTTCTTTACTACGTGTCCATCACCGGTATTACGGGCGCGGCCTCGGCCAACCCGGACGACGTTCAACTGCAGGTGGCACGGCTGAAACGCGCGACAACTCTTCCCGTGGCGGTCGGATTTGGCGTAAAAACGCCCGAGCAGGCGCGCGCCATCGGCGAGACGGCCGACGGCGTGGTGGTCGGATCGGCACTGGTCCGCGCCATCGAAGCAAGCTTAACCGAGGACGGGCGTGCGGCTGGTAATACGGCGGGCGCTGTCCTAAGTTTGGTTGAAGGCCTCAGCGCGGCGCTGCGGACGTCGTGAACGACGGGCGCCCAAGTGGCCCACCCTTCTATCGACTTGCGGCATCTTTCATTGTGCCTCCCGCGCGGAGCGCACTTCAGGAGCGGTGAAGCGTGAACTGGATCAACAACGTCGTCCGGCCCAAGATCCGCAGCTTCCTCACGACGAAGCGCGAAGTGCCGGAAAACCTCTGGGTCAAATGCCCGGAGACCGGCCAGATGGTCTTCTACAAGGATCTCGAGGCCAATCAGTTCGTCGTTCCCGGCTCCAACTATCACATGAAGATGAGCTCGCGGGCGCGACTCAACTCTCTGTTCGACGGCGGGACATTCGAGCCTGTCACGGTGCCCTCCGTGGCACAGGACCCTCTGCGCTTCCGCGACGGCCGGCGCTATACTGACCGGCTCAAGGATGCGCGCACGAAGACCTCGCTCGACGATGCGGTGCTCGTCGGCGAAGGCACGCTCGACGGTCGCCAGGTGGTCGCCGCGGCTCAGGACTTCGAGTTCATGGGCGGCTCGCTCGGCATGGCAGCCGGCGAAGCTGTCATTGCCGGCATGCTGCGCGCCGTGCATCTCAAGGCGCCGTTCATCCTGTTCGCAGCCTCGGGCGGCGCGCGCATGCAGGAAGGCATTTTGTCGCTCATGCAGATGCCGCGCACGACGATTGCCGTGCAGAAGCTGCGCGAGGCGAAGCTGCCCTACATCGTGGTGCTCACGGACCCGACGACGGGCGGTGTCACGGCGTCCTATGCGATGCTCGGCGACGTGCACATCGCGGAGCCCGGCGCGCTCATCTGTTTCGCCGGTCCGCGCGTCATCCAGCAGACGATCCGCGAGCAGCTTCCGGACGGCTTCCAGCGCGCCGAGTACCTGCTCGAGCACGGTATGATCGATATGGTCGTGCATCGCCACAAGATGCGCGAGACGCTCTCCCGGCTGGTCAACCTGCTCACGCAACGCGGTGCCGAGGCCGGCAAGTCGCGGCGCGGCAACGGCAGGATGCAAACCAACGGCGCCGTGGTCGACGGCAAGCTGATCGAGACCACGGCCATCGAGCTTGAGCCTGTGACCGAGGCCGAGCGCTTCAAGGCGCAGGACGCCGCCCGGCGGGATGGCGACACCACGGGTCCGGGAACGGAACCGCGCGACCCACCCATAAACTGACCGCAGTGTCCAACGCTTGACCGCCCAGGCAAACCCAAATCACGTTAATGGTCGATTGACCCCGCGCGGGCTCGGGGCTTCTAAATAGGTTTGCGCAGCTTCGACAGGGAGGGGCGTGACATTCTGACGAGCGACCAGCTCCTCGCCGACATGAAGCTCCTGCATCCGAAGCTCATCGATCTTTCGCTGGGCCGGGTGGAGCGGCTCCTCAACAAGCTCGGCAACCCGCACAAGGCGCTGCCGCCGGTCGTGCACATCGCGGGCACGAACGGCAAAGGCTCCGTGACGGCCTATCTCAAGGCCATGCTGACGGCCGCAGGCAAACGCGTGCATGTCTATACCTCGCCGCATCTCGTCAGGTTTCACGAGCGCATCGAACTCGCAGCCGCGCCGGGCCTGACGCAGCCGATCTCGGAAGCTGGTCTCGTCGACGTGCTCGCGCGCACACAGTCCGTCAACAGCGGCGACGACATTACGCAATTCGAGATCACGACGGCGGCGGCGTTCCTCGCCTTCGCCGAGCATCCGGCCGACTTCGTGCTGCTCGAAGTGGGGCTCGGCGGCCGGCTCGATGCGACGAATGTCATCGAGCGTCCGGCACTCGCGGTGCTAACGCCGATCTCCAACGATCATGCAGACAAGCTCGGCAACACGATCGAGGCCATCGCCGGCGAGAAGGCCGGCATCCTGAAGCAGGGCACACGCTGTGTCGTCTCGCAGCAGGAGGACGCTGTGTTCGACGTGATCGCGCACGAGGCGGCGCGGGTCGGCGCGCGGCTCGTCGTCTGGGGACAAGACTACGACGCCTACGAGCAGCGCGGGCGGCTCGTCGTGCAGCGGGCGGACCAGCTCCTGGACCTGCCGCTTCCGTCGCTCATCGGGCGGCATCAGGTTATCAACGCGGGCACCGCGGTGGCGGCGGCACTGGAGCTCGACGGCGCGGCGCTCGACGAGCAGGCTATCGAGCGGGGGCTCGTTTCCGCGCGGTGGCCGGCCCGCATGCAGCGCATCGACAGCGGGCCGTTGCCGTCGCTCCTGCGGCCGGGCTCGGAGCTGTGGCTCGACGGCGGGCACAATCCGGCGGCGGGCCTGTTCCTCGCGCAATCGCTCGCGGACCTCGAGGAGCGTTCGCCGAAGCCGCTCTATCTCATCGTCGGCATGCTGGGGCTCAAGGATGCAGCCGGGTTCCTCGGCTCGTTCCGCGGGCTCGCGCGCCATGTCGTCGGCGTGCCGATCCCGGGCTCGCATGAGGCGCCCTTCTCGCCGGAGGCGCTGGCGGACGCGGCGCGATCCGTGTCGCTCAGCGCAGAGCCAGGGGCGTCCGTCGAAGCGGCGCTCAAGCGTATCGACGCTCTCGATCCCGGTCCCAAGCGCGTGCTGATCACGGGCTCGCTCTATCTCGCAGGCCACGTGCTCGCGCTCCAGGAAGGCGTCGAGCCGCAGGCAAACTGAGTTCCGCATTCCCACTTGCACCTTTCTCACCATGGCCGGGCTTGACCCGGCCATCCAGGGCCACGTGCAGGAAGGTCGCGCAACGCTGCGCGCGGACGGCGGCCATGGAGTGATGGTGAGTGTGCATTCCTCAAGGGCGGTCATGCCGTGAATGGGGGATCGAGACCGCGCGCAATGAAAAGGGCCCCGAGAAAACTCGGAGCCCTTCGTGATCCCGGATTGTGGCGCGTTACGCCTTGGCGACGAGGGTCTCGCCGATCTGGGCGCCGAGCCACTCCTCGAGCTTGCGCTTCTGGACGAGCGCACCGACATGCTGGCCGGCAACCTGGCCGTCTTTGAAGACGATCAGCGTCGGCATGGCGCGGATGCCATACTTGGTGGTGATGGCCGGGCTCTGGTCGACGTCGAGCTTGACGATCTTGACCTTGCCCTTCTGCTCGACAGCAACCTGCTCAAGCGCGGGCGCCATGGCCTTACATGGCCCGCACCACTCGGCGAAGAAGTCCACGAGAACGGGTTCCTTCGACTTCAGGACCTCTTCCTCGAAGGTCTTGTCGGATACGAGCGTGGTCATTCAAATCTCCTTCTTCGGCCGGGGCCGACCGGTTGGTGTCCTCCCAGCGGAGGCTGAACGTAGGAATGGGCTCATCGGGCGTCAAGTACGAGACGTTTCGAGGTGCCACAGCTTGTCGGTATATACGTCGAGGATTTCCTTTTGGATCTCCATCAGATAGGGGCGCTCCGTCCAGAGCAGCGCAGCCCTGACCGGCTTTCCAGGGACGATTTCGCGCACGGCGAGGCGGTAGGCGGCGAGCTGATAGAGGTAGACCGGGGCCACCTCGTCGGCCGCACGCGGCGCGCCGCGATTAGTCTTGTAGTCAACGATCAGGACCTCGTCGTCGCTGATTGCCATGCGATCGATCTGACCGGCGATGCGCAGCGGTGGCCCCTCCCCCTCGGGGCGCGGGATGACGGCCACCAGCGGCACCTCTGCTGCGCTGCCCGGACCGAACACGGGTGCGAACGTGGCGTCCGTCAAAATGCCCAGGGCTTCCGTGGCGATGCTGTTCAGCGTACGAGCCGGCAGGCCGCGTCCGCGCTCCCTGAGGAAGGCCTTGGCGGCCTTGGGCCACGCCTTGGAATCAATGGACGGCAGGTGCTGCAGCAGGGCGTGGGTCAGCATACCGCGCAGGAATCGGCTTTCGCCGGCAAGCTTGCCCGGGCTCAACACAGCGGGCTCGGCTTGAGGATCGCGCGGGGGCGGTGCCGAAAGCGGCTCGCCTTCGTCGTCGGTGTCGAAGGGCGCGAGACGCGACGGCGCGAGCGGGATCGTGAGCTGGGGCTCTTGCCGCACCGACGTTGCGCTCCACGGCGGCAGCGGGGCAGCACCCTGCACTGCCGTCAGCGCCACCTTGGGTGCCTCGTGAGCGGCGGTCTGTGGAACGGAGAGACGCAGCACCTCGCGGCCATCCGTCCCGATCACGCGGTCCAGCGCGCCGTCGAGACCGTCGCGGATCAGCTCATACCAGCAGCCGGGCTCGAGACCCTTGCGGTTCTCGAACCCCGCCACATAGAGGCGGTCACGCGCGCGCGTCATGGCCACATAGAGCAGGCGGTTCGCCTCCTCGCGCTCGCGGCGTTTCAGTTGGTCGCGCGCATCACGCAGGCGATCGAGGCTGGTTGTACCCTTCACGGGCCACACAAAGGGGGCCGGCGCTCCTTCGGGGCGCGCCATCTCCTCGAGCTTGATGGGCCGGCCGGCCTGGCTTCCGGCGGAGCCCGCGCTGCAGGTGTCAGGCAGGAAGACGATGGGTGCCTCGAGGCCCTTGGCGCCGTGCACGGTCATGACGCGGACCTCGTTGCGGCCGTGCTCCATGTCGCGCTTGATGTCGCGGTCGCCGTCGCGCATGAACGCGAGGAAGCCTGCGAGCGACGGCGGCGCGCTGTCGTCGTAGGTGAGCGCGAGGTTCAGGAGCTCGTCGAGCGGATCGGCGGCGTCCGGCCCCAAGCGCGCGATGAGCCTGGCGCGTACGCCATCGCGATCCAGAAGATCGGCGAAGAACTCGAACGGCGGGCGGAAGTCAGCAGCCTTGCGCCAGCGCTTCAGCGTGGAGGCAGCCTCGACGTAGCGCGGCGTCTCTTTGCTCTTCTCAAGCAGCGCCTTCCAGAGCGTGCCCTTGCGCTCGTGGCTCGCTTCGCTGCGGTTCCAGAACGCGAGGTCCGTGAGGTCCGCGTCGTCGAGGCCGAAGATCGGGCTTTTCAGCACCTCGGCGAGCGCGAGGTCGTCCTCGGGCAGCGTCAGGAAATCGCCGAGCGACAGCATGTCCTGGACCGCGATCTGCTCTGTCAGGCGCATGCGGTCGGCGCCGGCGACCGGAATGTTACGCGCCTTCAGCGCCTGCACCATGGGTGTGGCGAACGGCGCGCGTTTGCGCAACAGGATCAGGATGTCGCCGGGCGCGACGGGGAGGCCCGTGGATGCCAGCGTCTCGCCGGTCGCGAGCCAACTCTTGATGGTGTCGGCGATGCGGTTCGCGAGGCGCACGACCGGCGGCTCGGCCGATTGCTCCTCGAGGGGCGCCCATGCGTCGGAGGGCGCGATGTCCTCGTGCTGCTCGGTCAGCCAGATCTCGACCACGCCGCCGTGACCGACGCGCTTTATGCCGTGCGGCGCGGGCGTGACGCCCGGCGTGCGCGCGGGATCGGCAAACACGCGGTCGACGGCGTTCAAGACCGGCGCAACGGTGCGGAACGAAAGCGTCAGCGGCACCGTGCGCCACGTCGCACCTGCGTTCTTGCCGAGGTCGGCAAAGCGGCTGCCCATGGCGGAGAACATCTCGGGCGCGGCACCCTGGAACGAGTAGATCGACTGCTTCTCGTCGCCGACGGCAAACAGCGTGCGCACGATGTCGGCGCGGGCGCCTGAGCCCGAGAAGAACTCGGTGGCGATGGCCTCGACGACCTTCCACTGGGAGGGGCTCGTGTCCTGGCTTTCATCGACCAGGATGTGATCCAAGCCGTTGTCGAGCTTGAACAGCACCCACTCGGCGGAGTCGCGCGTCGAAAGCAGGGTCTTGGTGCGCGCGATCAGGTCGTCGAAATCGAGCGCGGCACGGCGGACCTTGGCGTCCGTGTAGCGGGCCTGGACGGTATCCGCGAGCCGCAGGAGCGCCATGGTCGCTTCGACGACGGACGCGCCTTGCAGCTCCGACCACAGGGAGAGCAGGCGGCCCTGCGCGCGTGCGAGCATCGGCTCGATCTCGGGGTTCTTCTCGCCGAGCGCCTTCGTCACGAGCTTCTTGCGCGGCTCGCGGTCCTTGGTGAGCAGGAAGTCCGCCAGTGCCTCCGCGCGGGCGCTGTCGGTCGCGGCGGCGAGAACGGCCGATGCGCGCTCGGCGGCATCCGCATCGCTCTTCGTGCCGGCACGGAGCACGTCGCGCACATGCATGAGGTCACGCGGCGAAATCAGTGTCGCGGCTTCCGCCTCGACAGCGGCGCGGGTGATTCCACTCCGCACGCCGAAGTGCTGGCGATAGAGCGCATCGACGGCATCGAGACCCATGCTGCTTGCCGCTTCGAGCCATTCGCGCTGCTTCAGGGCTTCGGCGAGAACGGTGTCGAAGTGATCGTCCGCAGCGTAGCGGATGGCAGCTTCGAGGGCCTGACCCAACGGGCTCGCACGCTCGCGCGCGGCGCGTCCGATGACGGCATCGGTGGCCTCGCGCATCAGCTTGCGGGAGGTCTCCTCGTCGAGAATTGCGAAGCCCGGCGTGACGCCCGCCTCGAGCGGGAAGCGCTGGAGCAGGCGCTCGGCGAAGGCGTGAATGGTCTGCACCGCGAGGCCGCCTGGCGTTTCGGTGGCGCGCGTGAAGAGCGTGCGGGCGCGCGCCATCTCGGACGCGTCCGGTGCGCGGCCGAGGAACTCGAGCAAGGTCTTCTCAAGCTCGTCGTCGGGCAGCATCACCCATTTGGACAGGCTGTCGAACACGCGTTTCGACATCTCGGCGGCGGCGGCCTTCGTGTAGGTGAGGCAGAGAATGCGCTCGGGCGGCGTGTCCGCCAGCAGGAGGCGCAGCACGCGCATGGTCAAGACGTGCGTCTTGCCGGTGCCGGCATTGGCGCTGACCCAGACGGACGCTGCCGGGTCCGCCGCATCGGCCTGCCTCGCCTTGGTACGGGCGAGTTCGATCTCGATGGATTTGTGCTCGACGAGCGCCGACATGCTCAAGCGTCCTCCTCGGAAACCGCGCCGGACGACCATTCGGCGACGCGCGCGAGATGCGCGTAGTCGTCATAGTCGTATCCGAAGCGTGCGCGCCGCAGCGGACGATAGGGCGTCGCCTCGTCGTCGAAGCGGGCGACATGGCGCTTCAGGCCGTTCAGCGCCTCTCCGGCGAGGGCTGTGACATCGGGCGCTTTCACGTCGCGCGCGTCGCCGGGGGGCTCGCCGCCCGAGGCACGGATGTAGCGCAGCGTCGCGACCGGGCGCTTCGGCAGCTTCTCGAAGCCAAGTGTGGCATCGGCTGCGATGGCCGCTTCCAGCGGTAGCTGAGGCTTTACGCCCGCGAGAACGTGAGAATCCGATGGCGGGGCGCCGGTCTTGTAGTCGGAGATGACGAGCGCATCCTGCAGGACGTCGATGCGGTCGGCGCGCGCCGTGAGCCGGAACGGCCCCGCAGGCGCGTCGAGCACGAGATCGCCCGTGACCTCGGCTCGAACCTCGGCAACGCCGGTGCGGCGCGCGGGCTCGGTCGCGGCGAACCAGGCAGCGAAGCGCTCGAAGCGGGGAATCCAGAAGGCGGCGATGCGCGGGTGCGCGGCGTAGGCATCGAGCGCGGCGCGCGCGAAGCGGACAAGCTCCGCTTCGATATCGTCGGGGAGCGTCGCCGGATAGGCTTTCGCAAACTCGGACAGTGCATCATGGATGATACTGCCACGGAGCGCCGGACCCGGCGGCTCGCCGAGCGGCGGAAGCGGCGCGAGCTTCAGGATCTCGCTGGCATAGATCGCATAGGGGTTTGCGATCCAGGTCTCGACGCGCGAAACGGAAAGTTTCCGCGGACGCTGTGCAATCGTCGGTCTGGGCTCGGGAACGGGGAGGCGCGGCACGGGCGCAACGTTGTCACGCTGGCGTGCCCAGGCAAGCCAGGGTTGTTTCGGCGCGAGCGCGTCGGACACACCCATGCCGTCCAACAGGGCCTTCAAGCGCAAGAGCCAGCGCGAAGGGACGGTCGGCACGCCGTCCTTCTTCTCGGCGCGGGTCAGGATCACCTCGGGCGCGGCCAGCAGCGTCGCGAAGTCGTGGGCGGACTGGCCGATCTTCTCCTCGGGCGAGGGCAGGCCGAGCGCCTCGCGCATGGGGCGGTTGAGCCACGCGCCGGGGTCCGACGACTTCGGCCACGTGCCGTCGTTGAGGGAGCCCAGGATGACGATGTCGGTCTGTTGCAGGCGGGCTTCGAAAGGACCCCAGATGAAGAGGCGCGGATGCACGGGGCCACGCGGGCGCACGGTCTCGGCAGAGGCTAGGCTGCGGTAGAGGTCCGCGTAGTCCATTGCGGGCAGGTCGAGCGACGGAAGCGCGTCGTCGAGCAGGCTCGCGAAGAACTGCGCGGCCGTCGCGCCTGCCTCGTCGCGCCAGAGCGAATTGTCGTCCTCGTTCTCGGTGCGCTCCTCGTCGGGGAGCTGTGCGATCGCCTCAGCGGCTTTGCAGTGGGCGTCGACGAGATCACGAAGCAGGATCGGCTCGTTCCTGTCGTAGAGCGCGATCAGCGGCGCATAAGCCGCGCGCAGCCGTGCCAGTAGCTCGCGGGCGCCCTGCCAGTCCTCGGTCCAGAGGCGCTTCTCGGCCGGGTGGGCGCGCACGCCGCGCTCGCGATCGGCGGCGGCACGCTCGAATGCGGCTTCGACGCCGGCAAGGCCTTCGCCCAGATACGGGGCGCGAAAGGTCGCGATCTCGAGAGCGCGGGCGGCGCGGCGGGCGGCGAACGGGTCGAGGCCCAGACGCGTCAGGGGATGCTTCAGAAGCGCAACGGTCTCGGCGGGCGCGAAACGCGTCGCGGCTGCGTTGATGACGAGATCGAGGAACGCTCCGGGCGGCGTCTTGCCGAGCGGGCGGCCCGCGGAGTCGTCCACCTTGATGCCCCAGGCTTCGAGGCGGATGGCGACGCGGCGGGCGAGGAAGCGATCCGGGGAGACCAGCGCGGCGGTCTTGCCGGGGGTCTCGGCGGCCTCGCGCAGGATCAATGCTACGACCTCCGCCTCGTCCTGCGCGGTCGGCGCTTCGACGAGGCTCAGGCCCTGGGGCGCGGCCTGCGCAGGGTTCCTGCGTGCCGCGGCGGCGAAGCCTTCCCACCGCTCGGTGGTGCCGGCCGGGCGCATGGCCTCGGCAATCAGACGCGTGCGTGCGTGGGCGGACGAGGAGGCGCTGGCGCCGAGCCGCACAACATCCTCACGCGCGCAACCGAGGGCATCGAGCAGCTTCTTCAAGCCGAACTGCGGATGCTCGGGATGCTGATCCTTGGGATTTTCCGGGCCGATGCTCTGCCAGCTTTCGGCATCGAGAGCGGTATCGAGGCCCGGCAGCACGATGGCGCCGTTCGGCAGGCTCGCGACCGCGCGCATCAGCTCGACGGTCGCTGGAATGGAGCCGGTGACGCCGGCAACGATGACGGGCGAAGCTGGCGGCGATGTCGTGAGGCGCTCGGCTTCGGCGCGGATGACGGCGTTGCGGCGGCCCGCGGCCGAGAGCATGCCGGATTGCGCGAGATACCCCGGCCAGGCCTGCGTGACGATCTCCAGGAAACGCAGCGTCTTCTGCCAGTGCTCGGAGAAGGTCTCGGGCACGAGCTTGTCCAGCCGGTCGAGACTCACGTCCTCGGTCTCGACCATGTCCATCAGCGCCGCAAGCTCCTTGGCCAGCACGGCCGCCTGCGCGGAGGTGGCCGCGGCTGTTGCCCCTTCGCCGCCGTTGTTGTTCATGGCCTCGGTCCAGCGGCGGATGAGGCTCGTCAGCACGAGGCGGCGCTCCAGCTCGCCGATGGCCGGCGGGATCGCGCCGCCATACGTGTCCACGTCCGAGGCCGCCGCGGCAATGAGAGAAAGGTCCTCCTCACCTTCGGAGATCGGCACGATCTTCGGCAGCAGAAGCGCACGTCCGCCGGCTGCGCGCAGGAACGCGTCCTGCAATGCGCGCGTGGCGCGCCGCGTCGGCAGGTAGAGCGTGACGCGCGGAAGCTCCAGCAGTGCGGGTGGGCGTCTGCTTCCCGCCGGCAACGTTCCGTCGAGAATGGCGGCGGCCAGGCAGTCGAGGAACGGGCGCCCGGCTTCGACGGTGTAGATGTTGGCGGTTTGGGACAGAGGGACCTTCCTGGATCGAATCGGCCGACGTTCCAGCCGGATATCCGATTCCAGGCGATAAATTCAGGCGCTTACGGCCCGGTTCATCCAGCTTTCCGCGTCTTCCACAGACTGGGGAGTGCCGACGTGCATCCACACGCCGTCGAGGCGTAGGCCGTAGAGGCGCCCGCGCTCGATGGCGCGGTTCCACAGCACGTTGAGGGAGAACGGGCCTTTTGGCGCATCCTTGAACAGGCGCGGGTGGGCGATGGAGACGCCGGTGAAGGCGAACGGGGCCTCGCCGCGCTCGCCGCGACGCGTCAGTACGCCATCGGGCGCCATGAGGAAATCGCCGTGCCCGTCGTAGCCGATGCTGGTGGCGCCGAGAGCGAGCAGCATCAGGCTGTCCATGCGCTCGGGATCGAAGGCGGAAACCAGCCGGGCGATGTTAGAGCCGATCCCGTCCACCCAGACCGAGTCGGAATTGTGGATCAGGAACGGCTTCTTGCCGAGGTGCGGCAGCGCCTTGAGCACGCCGCCGCCGGTGTCCAGCAGCTCGCCGCGCTCGTCGGAGATGGTGATCGCAGGTGACTTGCGGCCCGCGAGATGAGCTTCGACCTGATCGGCAAAGTGGTGCACGTTCACGACCGCGCGTGTGATGCCGCCCGCCGCGAGACGGTCGAGCACGTGATCGAGAAGCGGCTTGCCTTTGAGCGGCACGAGCGGCTTCGGCATCGTGTCCGTCAGCGGCCGCATGCGCGTGCCGAGGCCGGCTGCCAGCACCATCGCAGTCGTCACCTTGTCGGTCATGAAGGCGGGCTCTCGCGGTGAGGAATGGTTGGCGGGTGGTTGCGGATTGCGTCCGGCAGATGTTTGTCGAACCAGCGGGCGAGCGGCGCGAGGTCGGGATGTGCGAGCCCGCGCGCCAGGTATCGCCATATGCGCGGGATGTGACGCAAATACGTATGCTTGCCGTCGCGCATGGCGAGGCGGGCGAAAATACCCAGGATCTTGGTGTTGCGCTGGACGCCCAAAGCCGCATAGGCGAAGCGGAAGGCGGCCGGGTCGAAGCCCGGTTCGCCCCTGCGTTTGTCGAGGTAGTAGGCCAGCAGGTCGTCCTCAAGAGCCGCCGGCACGTCGAGGCGGGCATCCTCGAGCAGCGAGACGAGATCGTAGGCAAGGGAGCCCTGAAGCGCGTCCTGGAAGTCGAGCAGGCCGGCGCGGCGAGGGCCTGCTCGATCCGGGAGCCAGACGAGGTTCGGCGAATGGAAGTCGCGCAGCACCCAGCCCGTGGGCTCTCCGGCGAGGCGCGCGAAGATGCCGTCCCAGGCGCTCATGAACAGCGCGCGGATGTCGGCGGGGATGGCAGTGCCGTGCGCGGCGCGCCAGTACCAGTCGGGCAACAGCTCGACCTCGATGCCGAGCACCGCGGCGTCTTGCGGCGGAACTTGGTGTGAGGTTCCATCGGGCAGCACGATCTCATGCGGGACGGCGTGCTTGCTCAATGCGAGAAGCGTGTCGGTTGCCGCGTGCCACAGCTCGGCTTGAGAGGTACCGCGTGCAATCTCGGCGCCGTAGACGCGATCGCCGAAATCCTCGAGCACCAGGAAGCCGCGATCGAGGTCGGCAGCATAGATATCGGGTGCGCTGAGGTTCGCATCGCGCAGCGCGCTCGCGACGGCAACGAACGGGCGGACATCCTCCGCGAGCTTGGCAATGCGGCTATAGGGTAGACCGTTCCTGATCGGCGGGCCGTCGGGCTGGCGCGGCTGATCCATGAGGATCGCCGAGTGCCCGTTGCTCGCGAGGCGCGCGTAGGCGCGGGCCGAGGCGTCGCCCTGCAGATAGGCGGCATGCGCGGTGCCCCAGGGCGCGTGGCTCTCGAGGAAGTCCGACATGTCTTCGAGGCGGGCGAGCCGCGGCGCCCAGGTGCCGTGGCCCACGAGACGCAGCGCGCGCTCGTCCGGCAGAGCACCCTGCGCCAGGTGGATGTCGAGGCGGTTCGCTGCGACGAGCCCTTGCGCGCGCTCGGGCCATTCGACAATTGCTGCGCCGGTCGCAACCAGCTCATCGAAGCCAAGCTCGATCAGATCGTCGTCGCCCGTGATGCGATAGAGGTCGAGATGCGCCAGCTCGAGGCGCGGCGAGGTGTAGGTCTGCACGAGCGAGAAGGTCGGGCTCGGGATCTCGGCGTCCGGATCGCCAAGTGCTGCGCGGATGAGCGCGCGCGCGAACGTCGTCTTGCCGGCGCCGAGATCGCCCGAAAGCGCGATCACGTCGCCTGCGGCGAGCTTCAGCGCGATGCGCTCGGCGAGGCAGACGACGGCCGCCTCGTCGGCGTCAACCACGCGCCAGTCGTGCTGCTGCTTCGGTGCCGGTGGGGACATGCTTCTGCTCGAGGCCACGCTCGGGGAAGCGTACCGTGACCTTGGTTCCCTTTCCAGGCTCGCTCTCCAGCGTCATGTCGCCCCCGTGCAGGTCGACGAGGCTCTTGACGACGGAGAGGCCGAGGCCCGCGCCGCGGTGCTTCCCGCCCTGGCTGCGGCTTTCGAACCGCTCGAAAATGCGCTCCTGCTGCTCCTTGGGGATGCCGACGCCCTCGTCCTCGACCGAGAACACCATGGTGCCGCCCTCGCTCCAGCAGGAGAGGTGGACGACACCTTCCGGCTTCGAGAAGCCGACGGCATTGGACAGGAGGTTGTAGAGCACCTGGCGCACACGCTGCTCGTCGGCCATGAACGTCACCGCATCGTCGGCAACGGCTATGTCGAGGGTGAGGCGGGCGCGGGCCGCGCGCTCGCGCACACCGTTGATAGCCTGATCGATGACGGCCGCCACGTCGACCTTGGCGAGTTTCAGCTCGAGGCCGCCCGCGTCGATAGCGGAGAGATCCAGGATGTCGTCGATGATGGCGAGCAGCGTCTTCGAGGAGAAGGCGATGTCGTCCAGGTACTCGCGCTGACGCGGGGTCAGGACTCCGAAGATCGGGTTGGCGAGCAGCTCGCTGAAGCCGATGATGTTGGTCAGCGGCGTGCGCAGCTCATAGGAAATGTGGCCGATGAACTGGTTCTTGAGCTTGTCGGCAGTCACGAGGGCTTCGTTGCGATCGATGAGAGCGCGCTCGTAGCGTTTGGAATCCGTCACGTCGACGAAGGTCAACAGCGTGCCGCCGTCGGGCAGCGGCGTCACGGCGTAATCGATAACGCTGTTATCGGGACGGACCATCTGGCCTTCGAGCGGCTCGCGCTCCTCGAAGGAGGTGACGGCGCGGCTGATCTCCTTCCAGGTCGACATCTCGCCGTGCAACACCTGCGTGACGCGGATGAACTCGTCGATGTGCGGCTTTTCATCAAGCTGCGGGCGCGAGAGCTTCCAGATGGCGGCGAACGCCGAATTGTGCAGCTTGAGGCGGCCGTCGGTGCCGAACACGGCGACGCCTTCCTTGAGGCTGTTCAGCGTCTCAGTCTGTACGCCGATCAGGGCGTTGTAGCGGCTTTCGAGCGCGAGGCGCTCGGTCTCGTCCTTGTAGAGATACGTCACGCCGCCATCGGGGCGCTGCGCGGCCATGACGTGGAGATCGCGGCCGTCGGGGAGATGCCACCAGTCGTCGCGCTCGGTTTCCTCTTTGTAGCAGCGCAGGACACTCGACTTCCACTCGCGGTACTTCACGACCTCGGGCAGGCGCCCGAGCTCCCGCAGCCGATCGAGGATCGCGCCGTCCGTCGGCGACGTCGCGAGCCAGTCGGCATCGAGCTGCCAGAGCTTCTGGTAAGCGGCGTTGAAGAAGGTGAGCTTCTGGTCGGCGTTGAAGATGGCGTCGGCTGTCGCCACGCGGTCGAGCGTGCGGTCGTACGCGGCGATCTGGCGATCAAGCTCGCCTTTCGCGGATTCGAGATCGGCCACGTCGATGGCGGCGCCTGCGGTGGCGTCGCCAAGCGGCAGCACGGTGACCTCGTGCATCTTGCGTTCCGAGCCGACGACGAGCGGCAGGCGTTCCTTGAACGTCTGGCCGGTTTTCGTGGCGCGAGCGACCTGCTTGCGCTGGCGCGATTCCAGGAGCTGGATCTGCCCGTCGACGACCTCGGCCTCGCTTTCGGCGTCGACGGCCTTGACGTAGGCGCTGTTGACCCAGGTCAGCCGTCCCGTCGCATCGAGCAGCCACGCCGGATGCGGCAGCGCGGAGAGCAGCGCGCGGCTCGAGCGCACGTCGCGCGCGAGGTGCATGTGCTGGTCCAGGATCACAGAAAGGTCGCGCTTGTAGCCCGCAACGTCCTTGAATCGCAGCACGGCGCGCCCGCCTGCTGCACGGCCGTCCGCCTCGACGTGGCCGCCGGCGGCGGTCTTCAGGATCAGATTGAAGGCACGGCCTTCCGAGAGCAGCCCGTCGAGCGCGGACTTCAAGGCCGCGTTGCTTTTCTGGTCGAGCCAGAAGTTGAAGCGGACGAGCTCGCCCGTGTTCGCCGGCAGGCCCGGCACGCCGGTCAGCGTGTTGGTGACGACGGAGATGCCGCGCCCCTGCTCCCAGTGCATCAGCACCTGCGGCTCGGACTTGATCAACGCCTCGGCGGCCGCGAGCGCACGGCGCAGCTCACGCGATTCGTCCTGGGCGCGGCGCGCCTGTCGGCGCATGGTCGTGATCGCCTGGTAGAGAAGATAGATCGTGCCGATGCCGGCCACGCCCACGAGCCCGGCCAGGAGCCAGGCTCCGCCCGGCAGGCCGCCTTCCTCGACGATCCTGCGTCCCGAAGCGAGCGTCGCCGTCAGAACGGTGACGACGGCCAAGCTCGCGAGCGCGAGCATGACAAGCTCGACCCGTGTGTTCTGCCGCTCTGGCGTAGGGCTCTTCGGTTGCATCGATCTCGGAGTTCGGGCACGGCGGCGGCGCACGCAAAGATGCGAATCGCTTTCGAAGTATGGGGAGCTTCGGAGGCCGATGCCAGCCCAAGAGAAGCACATCGAACGGGCAACCCGCAGCGTGTGGCTGCGTTCGTTACTCCCGAGAAAATAAAAGCCCCGCAAGCGGACAAAAATGCCGCTTGCGGGGCCCAGTCCTTTAGCGGACTCCCGATCTCAGTAGCGGTAGTGATCCGGCTTGAACGGACCCTCGACCGGAACGCCGATGTAGTCGGCCTGCTCGGGGCGCAGCTTTGTGAGCCTCACGCCGAGCTTCTCGAGATGGAGGGCGGCCACCTTCTCGTCGAGCACCTTCGGCAGCGTGTAGACCTTCTTCTCGTACTTGCCGGGGCTGGTCCAGAGGTCCACCTGCGCCAGCGTCTGGTTCGAGAACGACGACGACATGACGAACGACGGATGGCCCATGGCGTTGCCGAGGTTCACGAGGCGGCCTTCCGACAACAGGATGATACGGTTGCCGGACGGGAACTCGATCTCGTCGACCTGCGGCTTGATGTTGGTCCACTTGAAGTTCTTGAGGCCCGCGACCTGGATCTCGTTGTCGAAGTGGCCGATGTTGCAGACGATGGCGCGGTCCTTCATCTGGCGCATGTGGTCGACGGTGATGATGTCGCGATTGCCGGTCGCGGTGACATAGATGTCGGCGCGGCTGAAGGCGTTCTCGATGGTCGTCACCTCGTAGCCTTCCATCGACGCCTGCAGCGCGCAGATGGGATCGACCTCGGAGACGATGACGCGCGCGCCGGCCTGGCGCAGCGACGCGGCCGAGCCTTTGCCGACATCGCCGAAGCCGGCAACGAACGCCACCTTGCCGGCCAGCATGACGTCGGTGCCGCGACGGATGGCATCGACCAGCGATTCACGGCAGCCGTAGAGGTTGTCGAACTTCGACTTGGTGACGC
>CAZDUD010000061.1:0-21938 GCA_964508485.1 uncultured Hyphomicrobium sp.
AGATGCTGGGCTTCGATTCCAACTACGTGCCGGGCTGGGACTGCCACGGCCTGCCCATCGAATGGAAGATCGAGGAGCAGTACCGCGCCAAGGGCCGCGAGAAGCCGAACTTCTCCGATCCCGCGGCCATCAACGCCTTCCGCGACGAATGCCGCAAATTCGCGGAGAAGTGGGTCGACGTGCAGCGCGAGGAGTTCAAGCGCCTCGGCATCATCGGCGACTGGGATCACCCCTACCTGACGATGAGCTACCCGGCTGAAGCGACCATTGCGCGCGAGCTGATGAAGTTCGCCGCCAACGGCTTGCTCTATCGCGGCTCGAAGCCGGTCATGTGGTCGGTCGTCGAAAAGACCGCGCTCGCCGAAGCCGAGGTCGAGTACCAGGACTACCAGAGCGACGCGGTGTGGGTGAAGTTTCCTGTTATTCGGGCCAGCTCGAGCAGTAAAGATCCGGGTAACGCCGATGCATTTGATCTTTTGGGAGCGTCCATAGTTATCTGGACAACCACCCCATGGACCATCCCGGGCAATCGAGCGATCAGTTACTCTCGCAAGATTTCCTATGGGCTTTACAAGGTCGTAGAGGCTCCGGAAGGAAATTGGGCAAAGGTCGGCGAGAAACTAATCTTAGCGGACAAGCTCGCAGAGGATGTGATGAAGGCGGCCAAAGTGTCGTCTTTTGAAAGGATCGCGTCTGTAAATTTCGAAAATTTCTTTATGATGTTTGCGGAGCATCCTCTGCGGAAGCTTGGCTATGATTTCGATGTCCCATTGCTCGACGGTGATCATGTAACCGATGACATCGGAACTGGCTTCGTGCACACCGCGCCCGGCCACGGCGCGGACGACTATCAAATCTGGATGAGCCACGAACTAGCGAAGGCTAAGGCCAATCAAAAAAAATGGAGCGGCAAATATGACTTTGTCCCGCTTGACACGCCGTTAGACGCAAAACGTTTTGGTCCAATTGCCGCGTTCACGAAGAGAATCGAACCTCTAAGCGACTTACTGAAATCGCAATGGCAAGTCGCCGTTACAGATGATGGAATCTTTGCTGAGAATAAAGAGCGGACAATAAGAGAAATTGAGGCCACGATCCCCTTCACGGTCGATGCCGACGGCGTGCTGACCAAGGAGGCCCCCGGCTTCACCGGTAAGCGCGTCCTGAAGGAGAACGGCGACAAGGGCGACGCCAACGACGCCGTGATCAAGGCGCTGGCCGAAGCCGGCAACATCATCGCCCGCGGCCGCCTGAAGCATCAGTACCCGCACTCGTGGCGCTCAAAGAAGCCCGTCATCTTCCGCAATACCCCGCAGTGGTTCATCGCCATGGATAAGGGCTTCGCGGGCGGCGACAACCGCACGCTGCGCGAGGTCGCTCTTTCGGAAATCACGACCACCGAATGGGTCCCTGAAGCCGGCGAGAACCGCATCACGGGCATGATCGCCAACCGCCCCGACTGGGTCGTCTCGCGCCAGCGCGCCTGGGGCGTGCCGATCACCGTATTCGTCGCCAAGCGCGACCACGTCGATTTCAAGGAAGGCGACATCCTGCGCGATGAGGCCGTCAACGCGGCCATCGCCGATGCTTTCGAGAAGGAAGGCGCCGACGCCTGGTTTGCCGAAGGCGCCGCCGCGCGCTTCCTCGCGCCGAAGTACGATCCCGCCGACTGGGAGCAGGTGCGCGACGTGCTCGACGTGTGGTTCGACTCGGGCTCCACGCACGCCTTCACGCTGGAGGACCCGAAAGAGTTCCCCGGCCTCGCCGGCATCGAGCGCGTGCGCGACGGGGGACCGGACCGCGTCATGTACCTCGAAGGCTCGGACCAGCACCGCGGCTGGTTCCACTCGTCGCTCTTGGAATCCTGTGGCACCCGCGGCCGCGCGCCCTACGACGTCGTGCTGACGCACGGCTTCATCCTCGACGAGAAGGGCGATGAGAAGATGTCGAAGTCGAAGGGCAACGTGCTCTCGCCGCAGGACGTAATGAAAACGTCCGGCGCCGACATCCTGCGCCTGTGGGTCGCCTCCGCCGATACCACCAACGACATCCGCTTCGGCCCCGCCATCGTGCAGTCGGCGGCGGAAGCCTACCGCAAGCTCAGGAACACGCTGCGCTGGATGCTGGGCGCGCTGCACTACTATGCGCCCGACCTCATGGTGCCGCGCGCCGAGCTGCCGGAGCTCGAGCGCCTCATGCTGCACCGGCTCTCCGAGTTGGATGCCGAGGTTCGCGCCGCCTACGCAGCCTATGACTATCGCGGCGTGATCGCGGCGCTGTCGCCGTTCATGAACACGGACCTGTCGTCGTTCTACTTCGACATCCGCAAGGACACGCTCTATTGCGAGGCCTATTCGAGCCTGAAGCGCCGCGCGGCACTGACCGTGATCGATCAGATCTTCGGTTGCGTCACGACCTGGCTGGCGCCCATCCTCGCGTTCACCGCCGAGGAAGCCTGGATCCATCGTTACGGCGCCGAGCGCAGCGTGCATCTCGAGACGTTCCCGCCCGTGCCAGAATCCTGGAGCGATCCGGAGCTGGCCCGGAAGTGGGAGAAGATCCGCGACGTGCGCCGCGTCGTGACAGGCGCACTCGAGCTCGAGCGTGCCGCCAAGCGCATCGGCTCGAGCCTCGAGGCCGCGCCCGAGATCTTCGTCACCGACGTGGCGACGCTGGAAGCCATCCAGGATATCGACCTCGCCGAGATCGCCATCACGAGCGCGGCGACCCTCGTGCGCAAGCTGCCGCCCGATACCGCCTTCACGTTGCCCGACGTGCCGGGCGTCGGCGTCGTGGTTCATCGCGCCGAGGGCCGCAAATGTGCGCGCTCCTGGCGGATCACGAGCGACGTCGGCTCCGACCCCGGCTATCCGGACCTCTCGGCGCGCGACGCCGCCGCCGTGCGTGAGCTTGAAGCCAGGGCGGGCGCATGAGCACGACCGCGGGCGAAAGCCGCCTCAGGCGCTGGCTGTGGGGGCCGTACTCGCGGGTTGCGCTGAACGTCGCGCTCGCGACCTTCGTCATCGACCAGGCGCACAAGTGGTGGATGCTGCTCGTCTACCGGATCGAGGAGAAGGGCCGCGTGACCATCACCTCGTTCTTCGACCTGGTCTTCGTCAAGAACACCGGCATCAGCTACTCGCTGCTCGACCAGTCCAGCTATACCTGGCAAATTGTTCTCGCTGTGTTCTCGGTTCTGGTCTCCGTGGCACTATGGGCTTGGCTGGCCGCCGCCGGAACGGGCCGGCTGATGGCCTGGGCGCTGGGCCTGATCATCGGCGGGGCGCTGGGCAATGGCCTGGACCGGCTCTTGATTGGCGGCGTAGCCGACTTTTTCTCGTTCCACGCCTTCGGCTTCTACTGGTACGTCTTCAACATCGCCGACGTGGCCATTGTTGCCGGTGTGGCGGCCCTCCTGTATGACTCGTACCAGGGGAGTCGCAATGACGCCGCAAATTCGATGTAGGCCGTGCCTGCTAAGGCTCGGGACTTTATCGACAAAAAAGGGGCGGGCGATTTGAGGATGGCCAACAGCTTGACCGGCAACCGGTTTGGCCTGCGCAGTGTGCGGGCTGCGGCCGTTGCTTGCGCGCTCGTGTTCGGTGGCTGCTCTGCCGACGAAGTCGAGCTTAACGGCAAGATTTTCGACGCTGTGGGCCTCAACACCAAGACCAAGGCGGTCGAGCCCAAGCTTGCCGCGCGTGCGCCCCTCGTCATGCCGCCCAATCCCGAGCGTGTTCCCGAGCCCGGCCTCCCGGCGGAGGGACAGGCGACCGATATCGCAGCCCTTCAGGATCCGGACGCGACCGCCCAGACGACCCGCGCCGAGCTCGAGCGCCAGCAGGCCGAGTACTGCAAGAAGAACTACGAGCTCGCAAAAGCCCACGGCGACAACGACGCCGATCTCGCCACCGGCCCGCTTGGACCGTGCAAGCCGTCTATCCTGACGGCCATCAAGCAATGGACCGGCAACGAGAGCGAGGAAGCGGACTCCGACGAGGAGTAGCGCCGCCTGCCGCTTTCTCCGCTTCGCTAAAGCGGAATTAACAAGCGTTTACAACGCGTTGCAGCTTCATCCCCACGGGCCGCTCACCGCGACATGAACGCCTTGTCATTTGACAACGACACGCCGAACGCCGAGATCTCGTGAACTATATTTCCTGCCCTCCGGACGGCGCCGGTCGGTCAGTGAGTTTCCCCCGCGATCTCTCGCCACCGAGGATCAGATGATGCAATCACCGGGCGTTTTGCGCCTTTTCTCTTGGATCGCCTTGATCATGCTCGCCATCTCCCCGACTGAGCTTCACGCCCAACCCCGCACCAGCGAGTTCAAGCTCGCCAACGGTCTGCAGGTTGTGGTGATCCCGGACCACCGCGCGCCCGTCGTAACGCACATGATCTGGTACAAGGTCGGTGGCGCGGACGAGCCGAAGGGCGTCTCCGGCATCGCCCACTTCCTTGAGCACTTGATGTTCAAGTCGACGGACAAGATCCCGCTCGGCGAGTTCTCCAAGATCGTCGCCCGTCTCGGCGGCCAGGACAACGCTTTCACCGGTCACGACGTGACGAGCTATTTCCAGCGCGTCTCCAAGGACAAGCTTGAGACTATGATGGAGATGGAGGCGGACCGCATGGTCAACCTCCGGCTGACCGAGAAAGAGGTGCTGACCGAGCGCGACGTCATCCTTGAGGAGCGCCGCTCGCGCATCGAGAACAATCCGGCCGCGATCATGGACGAGCAGATGAGCGCGGCGCTTTACTATTCGCACCCCTACGGCATCCCGGTCATCGGCTGGGAGCACGAGATGGCGAAGCTCTCGCCGCAGGATGCGATGAGCTTCTACAAGCACTATTACGCGCCTAACAACGCCGTTCTCGTCGTTGCCGGCGATGTGACGGCGGACGAGGTCAAGGCGCTCGCCGAGAAGACCTACGGCAAGATCCCGGCCAATCCCACTGTTGGTGCCGCACGCGAGCGTCCGAAGGATCCGCCGCAGCGCGCGGCCCGTCGCGTCGAGTATTCCGATCCGCGCGCCGGCAACGCGTCGTTCCATCGCGACTATGTCGTGCCGAGCTACATGACCGCCAAGCCGGGCGAGGCCGAAGCGCTCGACCTTCTGATGAAGATCGTCGGAGACGGTGCCACGAGCCGCATCTACAAGCGCCTTGTTGTCGAGGAGAAGATCGCTTCCTCGGCTGGCGGCGCGTATTCCGGTTCCGGCCTCGATTACGGATCGATCACGCTCTACGCCGTTTCGGCCGATGGCGCCGAGCTTCTCCCCAAGATCGAAGCCTCCATCGACGCGGTGCTGGACGAGGTACGCAAGAACGGCGTGACCGAAGCCGAGTTGAAGCGCGCCCGCGCAAGCTACATCGCCGACTACATCTACGAGAACGACGATCAGTCCTCGCTCGCTCGTCGCTACGGCTGGAGCCTCGCAATCGGCCGCACGGTGGCTGAGGTCGAAGGCTGGCCAGATGCGCTGCGCAAAGTGACGGTGGACGACATCAAGCGCGCAGCCGGCACGTATCTGGAGCTGAAGCGCTCGGTGACCGGCTATCTGACGCCGTCCGAGGGCGATGCACATGCCGAGCAGCCGGCGCCCAAGAGCCGCTCGTAGGCCATTTTAAGGACCGCTCAATGGATATGCTCCGTCGCTCGATCGTGCGCAGTGCCCGCATCGACATTGCGATTTCGCTCTCCGTTTTTCTGCTCGCTCTTCTTTTCACCTTTGCCAGGCCCGCTCACGCCATGAACATCCAGGAAGTCACCAGCCCCGGCGGCATCAAGGCGTGGCTCGTCGAAGCGCATGAGAATCCGTTGCTCGCGCTGAAGTTCTCCTTCGAGGGCGGCAACGCGCAGGATCCCGCCGGCAAGGAAGGTGTCGCCAACTTCCTCTCCGCGATGCTCGACGAGGGCGCGGGCGACATCACCTCGAGCGATTTTCAAGAGCAGATGGAAAGCCTCGCCATGCGCATGCGCTACGAGGACAGCCGCGACGCGTTCTATGGAAACTTCGAGACGCTGACCGAGAACCGCGCCGAGGCGGTGAAGCTCCTGAAGCTTGCGCTGACCAAGCCGCGTTTCGATGCGGACGCCGTCGAGCGCATCCGTGGCCAGCTTCTCGCCAACCTCGTCTATTCCGACCGCGATCCGGAGAAGGTCGCCTTCAAGGAGTGGTTCAGCGTCGCATTCGCCGGACACGCCTACGGACGCCCCTCTCAGGGCACCGCCGGGACGGTGAAGGCCATCATGCGCGACGATCTCGAAGCCTACCGTAAGCGCACCTTCGCCCGCTCGAACCTCAAGGCGGTTGCAGTGGGCGACATCACGGCCGAGGACCTCGGCAAGCTGCTCGACGAGGTGTTCGGCGATCTGCCCGAGAAGGCCGACCTCGCCCCGGTGCCCATGACCGCGCCCGCCAAGGGCACGGAAAAATGGATCCAGATGGACATCCCGCAGTCGGTCGCCGTGTTCGGCCTGCCGGCCATGCCGCGCAAGGACCCCGACTTCCTGACCGCGTTCGTGCTCAATCAGCTCGTCGGCGGCGGCGGCTTCGCCTCGCGCCTCATGGAGGAGGTGCGCGAGAAGCGCGGCCTCGCCTACTCGGTTTACAGCTACCTGCAGCCGTTCAGGCACACGTCGATCCTGTCGGGCGGCGTCGCGACGCGCGGCGACGCGATCCAGCAGTCCCTGGACGTGATCCGCAAGGAGCTGAAGCATATCGCGGACGAGGGACCGACGCCCGCCGAATGGGAGAACGCCAAGAAGTATCTGATCGGCTCCTATCCGCTGCGCTTCGATACCAACGCGAAGATCGCAAGCCAGTTGCTCGGGCTCATGGAGGACGACTTCGGCCCCGACTACATCGACAATCGCAACAAGATGATCGAGGCGCTGACGCTGGATGATGCCAAGCGCGTCGCCAGGCGGCTGCTCGATTCCGGCAACCTGATCGTCACCATCGTGGGACAGCCTGCCGCCGCGACGGCCGATACCAAGGGCTGACGGGGCGCGTCCGCGCCCCGGACGGGAACGACGGCTTGGCGAGCGCCGCGAAACCGGCTACGCCTCCCGCGGAACTCACCTCTCTCGAGCCGGTTATGCGGGATGTCATGACGTCACCCAAATCCTTGTCGCCTGTTTCGTCCGCTCCCTATCGCCAGTCCATTGCTGGGTGCCTTTCGGGCGCCATCGGCGAGCATGGCCTGACGGAATCCGAGCTTGGCCGCTGGCTCGAGAAGCTCGCGCCGGCGCTGCACGACCTCAAGGCCGACCACGCCACGGGACGCCTGCCCGTGCTCCGTATCGCCGAGGAGACGGCCGATCTCGACGCGGCCGAGGCCGCGCTCGAGAAGTTGTCCGAGGGTGCGGAGACGATCGTCTTCTTCGGCACGGGCGGATCGGGTCTCGGCGGCCAGACGCTGGCCCAGCTTGGCGGCTGGAACCTGCCCGGCGTCTCGTGCTGCTCCGAGGGCGCGTCGCGAAAGACGCGGCCCCGCACCCGCTTCTACGATAACCTCGATCCGCTGACGCTTTCTGCCGGCCTTGCGCGCCTCGATCTCGCCAAGACGCGCTTCGTCGTCACGTCCAAGTCGGGCGGCACGACGGAGACGCTGACGCAGCTCCTCGCGACGCTGAGCACGATCAAGGAGGCCGGTTTCGAAAGCCGCATCCCCGAGCTTTTCCTCGGCATCACGGAGCCGGAGAAGCCCGGCAAGACGAACGGCCTGCGCGCGCTGCTCGGTAGCCTCGGCGTGCCGATGCTGGACCATCACACGGGGATAGGCGGCCGCTTCTCTTGCCTCACCAACGTCGGGCTCATCCCGGCGCTGGCCCGCGGCCTCGACGCGCGCAAGATCCGCGCGGGCGCCCAGGAGGTGATCGACGGCCTCGTCTCGGCGTCGTTCCCCGCAGCATTCGCGCCGGCCATCGGCGCGGCGACCGCAGTCGGCCTATCGAAGGAGCGCGGCATCCGCACGCTGGTCATGATGCCATACAACGACCGCCTGGGCCGCTTCTCCGAATGGTACGTGCAGCTCTGGGCCGAAAGCCTCGGCAAGGGCGGCGAAGGGACGACTCCGGTCCCTGCGCTCGGACCTGTCGACCAGCACAGCCAGCTCCAGCTCTTCATGGATGGCCCGCGCGAGATCGCGGTCACGGTCGTCCGTGTGGCGAGCGAGGGCCGGGGCCCGGTGCTCGACGCCGAGATGGCCCGGCTCGGCGGTCAGGCGTTCCTTGGCGGCAAGACCATCGGCGACGTGGTGGACGCGCAATCCCACGCGATTGCGGAAGCGCTCACGCAGGCGGGCCGGCCCGTCCGCACCTTCGACATCGACAAGCTGGACGAGCGGTCGATGGGCGCGCTGCTCATGCATTTCATGATCGAGACCATCCTCGCCGGACGGCTCCTGGACCTCGATCCGTTCGACCAGCCGGCCGTCGAGCTGGCGAAGACCCTTACACGCGAGCGCCTGGCGGCGCGTTGAAGCGGAGGCGGTTCTCGACCGAGAGCCGGATGAGATCGGCCGTGCGCTCGACCCCGAGCTTCTCCTTGAGGCGGCTGCAGGAGTTCGCGACCGTCTTGTAGGCGATGCCGAAGGTGTCGGCGATTTCCGACAGGCTCTTGCCCTCGCCCAGCAGGCGCAGGATCTCGCCCTCGCGTGCGGAGAGCCTGTGCAGCGGATCTTCGACGTAGGTGGATCCGAACGCCAGCTCGCTCGCGACGGAGCGGTCGAGGTAGCGGTCGCCGGATACGATCTTCTTCACCGCCGTCACGAGCTCGCCGGCGTCCGCGCTCTTGCTGACATAACCCGCCGCTCCCGCTTTGAGGGCCCGCATCGCGTAGCTCGGCTCCGAGTGCATGGTGAACATGACGACGCGCTGCGCGGCGTTCTCCGCCTTGAGCCGCTGCAGAAGGTCGAGCCCGCTCGATCCGTCGAGATTGATGTCGAGCACGACGATATCGGGCGCGATGGCGCGCGCGAGCGCGAGCGCCTCCTCGGGCGTCGCAGCTTCGTGCACCTCTGAGCCCGCGATCGTTGCAAGCAGCCGGCGGATGCCTTCGCGCACCACGGCGTGATCGTCGACGATCAGGATTTTCATGTCGAGCCTCCCAACAGGCTTTGGCGCATCGTCGGATGCGCCCCACGGATGCGGTTCAATTGCGGCGGTTTTCGATGGAGAAGCGGATGAGGTCGGACGTCCGGGGCAGGTCGAGCTTCTCCTTGATGCGCCCGCACGAGTTGGCGACGGTCTTGTAGGCAATGCCGATGGCTTCCGCGATGCCCTGCAGGCTCTTGCCCTCGCCGAGCATGCGCAGGATCTCGATCTCGCGGTTGGTGAGCTTGCGCAGGGGATCCTCGCTGCGCACGCTGCTCATGACAAGCTCGCCTGCCATGCTGCTGTCGAGATAGCGCTGGCCGTCTGCCACGCGCTGGACCGCGGCGAGCAGCTCCGCGCTGCCGGCGCTCTTGCAGACGTAGCCGTACGCGCCGGCCTTGAGCGCCCGGTTGGCGTAGATCGCCTCGGCGTGCATGCTGAACATCAAGATGCGCAGCGACGGGTTCTCGATACGCAGCCGCCGCAAGAGCTCGAGCCCGCTCGCGCCTTCGAGGTTGATGTCGAGGATGACGACATCGGGGCTCTCCTTGCGGGCGAGCGACAAGGCCTCGTGCGCGGTCGCCGCTTCGAACACCACGGCATCCGGTATGGCCGACAGGAGGCGCTGAACCCCCTGGCGGACGACGGCGTGATCATCGACGACAAGAACCTTCATGTGATGTCCCCAGGATCGGACGATCCGCCGAATGCGGCGTAACTTTCCCGTATCGGCAGCCGAACGTCCACTGTTACTCCGGGCGGATCGTCCCGATTGTTAATTTCGACCGTGCCGCCGAGCGCCGCGACGCGTTCGCGCATGGCGATCAGGCCGAAGCCGCTGGCGAGGCTCTGCGGCTTGAGCCCGCCCCCGTCGTCGCGCACGACCACCCGCACGTCGTCGTCATCGTCGCGCGTCACGGCGACTTCGATCCGCGTCGGCGAGGCGTGTTTGAAGGCATTGCTGACCGCCTCGCGCACGATCCCGTGAATGACGGCATCGAGCTTCTGGCCGCAGCTTCGGTCGGTGACATCGACGTCGAAGCTGACGTCGGGGTTGCGGAGCTGCCAGGAGGCGATCAGCGTCTCGATGGCGTTGGAAAGCCCCAGCTCGAGATGCACGGCAGGACGCAGGCGTCCGAGGATCGACTTCACGTGTTTCTTCATGTGCGCGACGGCATCGCGGATGGCGTCCGCGCGCACCGCGATCGTGTCCGGCTCGACCGGCGCGGCATCGGCCATCTGCCGGATGCTCGAGGCATCGACATCGACGGAGAAAAGAAACGGGCTCACCTCGTCGTGCAAATCGCGCGCGAGGTCCGCGCGCTCCTCCTCCTGCACCGTCGCGAGTTGCTCGTTGAGCTGCTGGTTGCGCCGCTCCATCTGCCCGAGGCGGCCCGCCATCTCGTTGAAGCCGGTGCAGAGCTTGGCGAGCTCCGTTGGGCCGCTTTCGGTGACGCGTGCGGAATAATCGCCGCCGCCGAGCCGCTCGAAGGCGCCGGACAGCGCGGGGAGAGGCGCAAGCGCGCTCTGCACGGTGACGTAGATCAGCGTCGACACGAGAAAGAAAAAGACCGACAGGATGGCGAGCCGGCGCACGAAGTCTTCCCACACCTCGCCGACCTCGCCGCGCTGATCGGCCTCGAGCTCGATCAGCCCGTAGGAGGAAAGCCCGTCAGGAAGCGCAATGCGCACAACCTCCGGCGCGCGCGCGATGAGGTTATAGAACCACCCGGGCAACTCGTCGGGCGGTGCGACGAAGCTCGAGATGCGGGCGCCCACCGGCTCGGGCTCGACGAACGTCGCCTTGACGTGGCGGTTGCCGTCGAACAGGCGGATGAGGCGCACGAGCTGCAAGCGCGGATCGTCGTCGTGCGCGATCTCCTGCACGACCTTGCGCACCGTCTTTTCGGCAATGGAAAGCGCCGCCCCGACCTCGGTCTCGACCTTGGTGGCCGCTTGCCAGTAGGTGAGCAACGCGCTGAGAACCAGGCTCACCACCAGCACGATCGATATATTGCGGATGAGAGTCGCGCTGAGAGATTCGGACTTTCGTGGTCCGAAGGGATTGGCAAGCCTGATTAGATCATTGAAACGCGTCATGGCACCCTGATCCATTCTCAGGGCTTGAGGTCGCGAGCGACACGGAAGCCAACGCTGAAATTGCGGAAGTCCGGAACGTTGCGCACGCGCATGGCGCTCCGCATGGCCTTGGCCGGATAGAACGACGAGCCGCCGCGTAGCGCGCGCACACCGCGCGCGGGAGGCCGGTCGCCGACGGGCGCGCAATCGTCCGTGAGCCGGGGCGAGCCGTCCTTGGGACCGGAGCCGTAGTCCTCGCAGTAGAAGTCGGCCACCCACTGCCAGACGTTGCCGTGCACGTTGTGAAGCCCCCACGGGTTGGCGGGAAAGGCATCTGCCGGCGCGAGCGCTTTGCTGTCCCATTCGCTGCCGCATCCGGCGCAAGCCGCCCGCACGACGCCGTCCGCGGGGAGCGTATCGCCCCACCAGTACGCGGTCTTGCTGCCTGCGCGCGCGGCCATTTCCCACTCGGCCTCGGACGGCAGCCGATAGGTGTGGCCCGTCTTCTCGGAAAGCCACGTGGCGTAAGCCGTCGCATCGATGTGACTGACGCCGACGATGGGCTGATCCGGCCCGGTGATCGCCGCGCCGAGGTTCGCGTAGTAACGGCTGGAGCCGGTCTCGATGTTGTGCTGTCCGCCGGGCTCGAGCCATTCCGGCGGCCTGCATCCGCCCGCCGTGACGCAGGCCTTGTATTCCGCGACGGTAACGGGGCGCGTTCCGATGGCGAACGCCCGGATCGTGACGGCGGTAAGTGCCTCGTCATCGCCGCGCTCGGCTTCCGTTTCCGGCGAGCCGATCATGAAGCCCTGTGGAGACTCCGGCACGACCACCATGGGCGGGCAGCCCGCACTCGCGTCGCAATCGAGAAACGGCTTGGCCCCACCCGCGACCCGCGATTCGGTGCGGGCGTTATCTTTTTCTCCGACCCGAAGCGACACGAGGCCGAGGCCGAGCACGCCGGCGCGGGCGGCGACCGTGTCCTCCGCCTGAGGGTCCCGGTCGAGAATTGCCTGAAGCGACGCCCCATCCCCTTGAACCGCCGCGCTTTCGTGGGCGAGCGCCGGCGTCGGAGCCGCCCATCCGCCGGACATGGGAAGGACTGCCAGAGTAAATAGGGAAACTTTCAGGATCGGGATCATGAGACTTTCAGTGTAACAAGGTAACATATCCTATGTTATAAAATGTCGCATCGTGCAAGAGCCGGCCATCGGAAGTGCGGCTTTAGGTAAGCGGGCCGCCGTCCGATCGCCTTAGGAGGAAGGACCGGACCATGACACATCAAATCACGTTCCGCCGGGCGCTTTGCACTGCCTTGCTTTGCTGCGCGTCATTGATCGTGCCGAACGCCGGGGCCCAGGCCGAGGAGGACCTCTGGCCCGGCCTCCGCGAGGAGGTCTTCGGCGCACGCGAGATCGTCGAGAACGACGGGTTGGTAACCCTTTATGCTCCCGAGCGCGCGGAGGACGCCGCGCTCGTGCCGCTCTCGATCCGCATCCCCGGCAACGTGGCGCCGAATGCGGTGGCCCTCACGGTGCTCATCGATCGCAACCCGGCTCCCGTTGCCGCGACGTTCACGTTCGGAGACGCGTTCCGTACCGGCGCCGATATCGGCGAGCGGCAGCTTGCGACCCGCATCCGTCTCGACTCCTTCTCCAAGGTGCGCGCGATCCTGGAAACCACAGACGGGAAGCTGCACATGTCGGCGAAGTTTGTCTCCGGAGCAGGCGGCTGCTCTGCGACGCCGTCGAAGGACATCGAGGCGGCGCTCGCCGGTCTTGGCAAGATCGACATCAAGGCGCGGAGCGAGCCTGCACGCGGACAATCGTTCCGTGAAGCACAGGTCATGATCCGCCATCCCAACTTCACCGGGCTGCAACTTGATCCGGATTCGCGCGGCTACGTGCCCGCGCGCTTCGTCGACGATCTCGAGGTGACGAGCGCGGGCCGTCTTCTCTTCCGCATGCAGGGCGGCATCTCGATCTCCGAGAACCCGCACTTCCGCGTGAGCTACAGCGGCACGCCGGGCGAGGTGGTCGAGGTGAAAGCGAAGGATACGGAAGGTGCGCGCTTTACCGAGCGCTCGGGCGCCGGATCGTAACGGCTGCCTCACGCGCGTCTCAGGTCTCAAAAATGCAAAGAGCAAGGCGGGCGCCTTGCTCTTTCCACTCTTGGCTCGCGTCAGCGGCGCTTGGTACGCCGTCTGCTAACTTGCGGCTCGAAGATTCTGGAGCAAGCTCCAGCTCTACAGCCATTTTCTCCCTAGACCTGGGCCCCGAGCCATCTGGATGTCATTTGGCCTCGTCCCTGTCGCGTGAACGAGGGCACCATAGCCGAATGGCGGCGCTATGTCACGGGGCCTGAGAGAAAAAAACGCAGGTGCCTAATGCCGATGCAGCGACCGGCTCGCGATCCGGCAATGGCAACGATTTGACGACGGACGGCAGTGCCCGGTGGGCATGCCGCGATGCTCGATTGCCCTGGCTCCCAATCCTGGTTATTGACGCCTGCAGAGCGCCGTTCCGGCTGCCTCTCGGGCGCCCGAACGCCTTTCGCCGCGGCGCCGCAACATTCGTTAAGACAGGACCCCATGCACCTTTCCCGCTTCTTTCTTCCGGTCCTGCGCGAGACGCCCAAGGAAGCCGAGATTGTCTCCCACCAGTTGATGCTCCGCGCCGCCATGATCCGTCAGTCGGCGGCCGGCATTTACTCCTGGCTGCCGCTCGGATTGAAGGTGCTGAAGAAAATCGAAGCTATCGTGCGCGAGGAGCAGAACCGCGCCGGCGCCGTCGAGCTCCTGATGCCGACCATTCAGTCTGCGGATCTTTGGCGCGAGAGCGGCCGCTACGAGGCCTACGGCAAGGAGATGCTGCGCATCACCGATCGTCATGATCGGGATATGCTCTACGGTCCCACGGCCGAGGAGGTCATCACCACCATCGTCCGCGACAACATCAAGAGCTACAAGGACCTGCCCAAGAACCTTTACAACATCCAGTGGAAGTTCCGCGACGAGATCCGCCCGCGGTTCGGCGTCATGCGCGGCCGCGAGTTCCTGATGAAGGACGCCTACTCCTTCGACCTCACCAAGGAGGAGAGCCGCGCCGCCTACCGGCGCATGTTCGTAGCCTACCTGCGCACGTTCGCCCGCATGGGGCTGCGCTCGGTGCCGATGCAGGCCGACACCGGCCCCATCGGCGGCGACCTCAGCCATGAGTTCATCATCCTGGCCGATACGGGCGAAAGCCAGGTTTTCTGCCACAAGGACTTGATCGAGGGCGAGATTCCCGGACCCCACACGGACTTCTGGGGCGACCTCGAGCCCATCTTCCAGTCGTGGACCTCGCTCTATGCCGCGACCGAGGAAAAGCATGATCCGGCGCGCTTCGAGAGCGAGGTGCCGGCCGACAAGCGCATCTCGGCGCGCGGCATCGAGGTCGGCCACATTTTCCACTTCGGCACCAAATATTCCGATCCCATGGACTGCCGCGTTCAGGGACCGGACGGACAGCAGGTGACGCTCGTGATGGGCTCCTACGGGATCGGTGTTTCTCGCCTCGCGGGCGCCATCATCGAGGCGAGCCACGACGACGCCGGCATCGTGTGGCCCGTCCCCGTCGCACCGTTCGAGGTCGCGGTCATCAACCTCAAGGCCGGCGACGCCGCCACCGACAAGGCCGCGCTCGACATCAAGACCCACCTCGAGGCGGCCGGCCTCGACGTGCTCTTGGATGACACCGACGAGCGCGCGGGCGCCAAGTTCGCGACCATGGATCTGATCGGCATCCCCTATCAGGTGATCGTCGGTCCCAAGGGCGTGAAGGCCGGCGAGATCGAGATCAAGGACCGCAAGACGGGCGCTCGCGAGACGTTGCCGACGGATGTGGGCCTCGAACGCACCATTCGCACGATCATCGATCAGCGCGTGCTGGCCTGACGCGATAACAACAACGAGGGGTGGCGCCGATGGCAGCAACGACCGACACCAAGCCGTTTGCGCCGTTCGAGTGGCTGCTTGCCTCGCGCTACCTGCGCGCACGCCGCAAGGAAGGCTTCGTCTCGGTCATCGCCGCAGTGTCGTTCCTCGGCATCATGCTGGGCGTCGCGACGCTGATCATCGTCATGGCCGTCATGAACGGCTTCCGCAAGGATCTGTTCGCCAAGATCCTGGGCCTCAACGGCCACGTCGTCGTCTACAAGGTCGGCGCCCCGTTCACGGACTACGCGGACGTCACCAAGGCCGTCTCGCGCGCCGACGGCGTCGTGCGCGCCATCCCGCTGATCGAGGGCCAGGTCATGGTGTCCTCGGCCGTGCAGGCGCTGGGCGCTGCCGTGCGCGGCATCGGCGAGGGCGACCTGAAGCACCTGCCGCTCGTCGCCGACAATATCCGCTACGGCACGCTCGACGGCTTCGACCAGTCGGGCGGGCTCGCCATCGGCATGCGGCTCGCCAACATGCTGCGCATCAACGTCGGCGACCCGATCACCATCATCTCGCCGCGCGGGGCTTCAACGCCGTTCGGCACCGCGCCGCGCTCGAAGACATATCCCGTGACGACGATCTTCGAGCTCGGCATGGCCGAGTACGACAAGACGATGATCTTCATGCCGCTCGAGGAGGCGCAGCGCTACTTCTCGAAGAACGGCGAGGTCGACATCCTCGAGGTGGTGATCAAGAACCCGGAGGATGTGGACCGCGCCGCCGCCCGCATCCGGGGCGAAGCCGGCCCCACCATCAACGTCACCGACTGGCGGCAGCGCAACGAGACCTTCTTCACCGTGCTCGAGGTCGAGCGCAACGTGATGTTCATCATCCTGTCGCTGATCGTGCTCGTGGCCGCGCTGAACATCATCTCCGGCCTCATGATGCTGGTGAAAGACAAGGGCCGCGACATCGCCATCCTGCGCACCATGGGCGCGAGCAAAGGCTCCGTCATGCGCATCTTCCTGATCACGGGCGCCTCCATCGGCGTCGTCGGCACGCTGGCCGGGCTCGCGATCGGCATCGTCTTCTGCGCCTACATCGAGGAGATCCGCCAGTTCGTGGCCTGGATGGCGGGCACCACGGTGTTCGATCCCAACGTCTACTACCTGACGCGGCTTCCGGCCGACGTGAACCCCGTGGAGACCGGCTCCATCGTGCTGATGGCGCTCGTGCTGTCCGTGCTCGCGACGCTCTATCCGTCGTGGCGCGCCTCACGGCTCGATCCCGTCGAAGCGCTGAGATACGAGTGAGGGACGCGGCGGTGGACAACATCACGTACGACAATGCGTACGATACCCCGCACGTCCCGGTGCTGCGGCTCGTTGATCTGCAACGTGTCTTCCACCAGGGCTCGCGCGAGATCCATGTTCTTGCCGGTGCGTCTGTCGATGTGTGGCCCGGCCAGTGCGTGGCGCTCGTCGGCCCCTCTGGCGCCGGCAAGTCGACGCTGCTTCACATCGCGGGCCTTCTCGAGACGCCCGACTCCGGCCACGTGGTCGTCGCCGGGCGCGATTGCACCGCCATGGACGATCACGAGCGCACCCTCGTGCGCCGTGCCGAGATGGGCTTCATCTATCAGTTTCATCAGTTGCTGCCCGAGTTCTCGGCCATCGAGAACGTCGCCATCCCGCAGATGATCCTCGGCCGCTCGCGCGACGAGGGCGAGGAGCGCGCGCGCAAGCTGTTGTCGTCGATGGGGCTCGGCGAGCGGCTCGACCACCGCCCGGCGCAGCTCTCCGGCGGCGAGCAGCAGCGCACTGCGATCTGCCGCGCGCTCGCCAATCGTCCGAGACTTATCCTCGCCGACGAGCCGACTGGTAATCTCGACCCGAAAACGTCCGAGCTGGTCTTTCACGAGCTGCTAGGGCTGTTCCGCAGCGAGGGGGTCGCGGCCCTGATTGCGACCCACAACCTGGAATTGGCGCGACGAATGGACCGGGTCGTCGTGCTCGACAGCGGCGTCCTGGTCGAAATTTCGCCGCAGGCGGTCTAGAGCATCCGCGCGTCGGCGCGAAATAAGCAACACGAATTGCCCGTCGCTTCAAGGACATGACGCAAAACTGCGGTTCAATGGAAAGCCGCGCTTCGCGGCGGCGTGACACCCCGTCTTATCCGTGAAGGGATGTTTCTGGGGGAACAGCGCCGGATCCGCGCTAAAAGCAAGATAAGCACCGGGTCCGGATCATCGGACTTGCCGCACCCTTCGGGAACGTCCATCGGCGCGCGGCCGTTCGTGAACCGGAATGAGAACGAGGAGGCAGCTATGCCCTACGAGAGACAAGGTCTTCGCTTTGCCGCGTTGGCGGCCGTGCTTCTGAGCAGCGCTCCCGCACTCGCGGCCGGCGATCCGCAAGGCGTCTGGATGAACGATACCGGCCGCGGCGCCATCGAGATCAAGGACTGCAATGGAAAGCTCTGCGGCCACGTCGTGTGGGTGAAGGACCCCACCGCCGATGCCAAGGGCTGCGGCCGCCAGATCATCGGCGACCTCGTGAGCGCCGGCAGCGGCGTCTGGGGCGGTGACGACGCCTGGATCTACAGCCCCGAGAAGAAGAAGAACTACAACGTCGAGATCACGCCGCTCGCAGACGGCACGCTGAAGGTCAAGGGCTACGCCGGCTTGAGCTTCCTGTCGAAGACCATGATCTGGACCAAGGCCCCGGCCGACCTGCAGCGCTGCAGCACGCAGGAAGCCGCAGCGACCCCCGCACCGAGTACGACGACGGCACCGGCTCCCGCGACGGGCGGCGACGCCAAGCAGGCGGCTCCCGCCGGAGAGGCCGCGCCCAAGGCCGAAGAGAAGACCGCCGAGAACGAGAAGGAAGGCTCGGGCATCGAGGACCTCGCCGGCGAGTTCAGCGACGTGTTCACCCGCAAGGACGGCAAGTGCAAGGTCGACACCCCGTGGGTGAAGCTCGACTTCGACTGCAAGGAAAAGGAAGAGGAGCCGGGCCAGAAATAGGGCTCGTCTCACGTTGAATTCGAAAAGGCGGCGGCCGACGAGGTCGCCGCCCTTTCATTTGTCACATCCACCCGATGTACTTCGCCGCCAGGGCCGCGAGGCTCAGCGCACCGATCCACGTCGCGACGCGCGTCCAGCGGTCGCGCCGTCCGGATACCTCGCCGATTTTCTCGATGCTTACGGGATCGAGCCTGAGCCCCTCGCGTGCCATCTCGGCAAGCCCGACCGACGCGCGCTCGGCCTCTGCCAGCATGGCCGGAACCTCGGCCAGCACGCGCGCGAGCGTCGTCGCGCCTTCGCCGGCTTTCTTCGCCGCGCCGCGCACGCCGTAATTCGCCGCCACCCAGTCTTTCGCGACCGGCTCCGCCGCCACCCACATGTTGAGCGACGGATCGAGCCCGCGCGCCACGCCCTCGACGATCACCATGCTCTTCTGCAGCAGGATCAGCTCAGGCCGCGTCTGCATGTCGAACACTTCCGTGTAGGCGAAGAGCTGCCCGAGCAGGTCCGCCATCGAGATCTCGTCGGCCGTGCGCCCGTGGATCGGCTCGCCGATGGCACGCAGCGCCTGTGCGAACACCTCGACCGGATGATGCGGCGGCACGTAGCCCGCCCAGAAATGCACCTCCGCCGCGCGCCGGTAATCTCGCGTGATGAGCCCGTAGAGGATCTCTGCGAGGAAGCGGCGCTCCTTGTGACCGAGCCGCCCCATGATGCCGAAATCGACGGCGACGACGTTGCCCGCGGTGTCGACGAACAGGTTCCCCTGATGCATGTCGGCATGGAAGAAGCCGTCCCGCATCGCGTGCGTGAGGAAGCTCCTGAGCACGACGAGGCCGAGCGCCTTGAGGTCATGACCATCGGCCTTGAGCCGCGCGTGCTCGGAGATCGGAATGCCCTCGATCCAGTCCGTCGTCAGCACGCGCTTGGCCGTGCGTTTCCAATCGACGGATGGCACGCGGAAACGCTCTTCAGGCGCGATGTTCTCCGCCATCTCCGAGATTGCGGCGCCTTCGAGCCGGAGATCCATCTCGAGCTCGGTCGTGCGCGCGAGGTTCTCAACCACGGCCACGGGTTTCAGCCGCCGCGACGGTGCATGCACGCGCTCGATGAGGCGCGCTGCGAAGAAGTAGCTGTCGAGGTCACGCTTGAAGCGGCGCTCGACTCCCGGCCGCAGGATCTTGACCGCCACTTCGCGCCGCTCCCCGTCCTTGCCGACGGTCACGGCCTTATGCACCTGCGCGATGGAGGCCGCCGCCACCGGCGGCCCGAACTCCACGAAATGGTCCTCGAGCTTGCCGCCGAGCGCTTCTTCGACGGCACGCCGCGCCTCCGCCATGCTGAACGGCGGCAGCTTGTCCTGCAGTCGGCTGAGGTCCGCGGCCACCTCGGGCCCGATCACGTCTGCCCGCGTCGCCAGGAACTGCCCGAGCTTGATGTAGGACGGCCCGAGCGCCGCCAGTGCCGACGAGATCCGCTGCTGCTTCGGCTTGCCGGCATTGAAGGGCGCCGCCAGGATCGTGATCGGCAGCGTCGCGAGCCGCGCGGCGCGCAGCGCCAGGGGGACCGGCTGGCCCTTCGGCACGAACCGGACCCCGTGCTGCGCGAGCACGACGCCCGCCCTGGCGAGCCGCCAGACGTTTGTGATTGCATTGGCCATTGCGGGAGAGCGGTACCGGCCCCGGGCTCCCCTGGCAAGCCGCGTCTCCGCTCTTTGTTTACGGGCCGTGAGCCCCTATGTGGAAAGCGGGCGCAACTACAACACGTCAGCCAGCTGAACGCGGGCGGACCGAGGCAAGCCCCTGAGAATCGCATTAGCAATTGGGCATGTCGCACCCAACGCTTCCGAAATACATCCACCTCAAGACGCACTCGGCCTATTCGCTGCTCGAGGGCGCGCTGCCGATCGGCAAGATCGCCAAGCTCGCGGAAGCGGCCGGCATGCCGGCCATCGGCCTCACCGACACCAACAACCTCTTCGGCGCGCTTGAATTCTCGGACAAGCTGTCGGGTGCCGGCATCCAGCCCATCGTCGGCGCGACCTACGACACGGATTTCGGTGACGGGGCCGCTTCCGACACGAGTGGCCTCCCGCGCCTCGGCCAGAACGCGCCGCCTGTGCGCCCAGCCGGACCGCTCGCACTCTTAGCGTCGAACGCCGAAGGCTACGCCAACCTCATCAAGCTCGGCAGCCAGGCCTTCCTGCTTCCCGACCCCGCCGAGCCGACGCACATCAAGCTCGAAGCGCTCGAAGCCCACCGAAACGGCCTCATCGTGCTCACCGGCGGCCCGCTCGGTCCCATCGGCCGCGCGCTCTCCGAAGGCCAACCCGACCTCGCGCGCGAACGTCTCGAGCGCCTGCACCGCGTCTTCAACGGCAACCTCTACGTCGAGCTGCAGCGCCACGGCCTGAAGAGCGAGGAGGAGATCGAGGCGCAGCTCATCCAACTCGCCTACGACCTCGGCATCCCGCTCGTCGCCACCAACGAGGTCTACTTCGCCACGCCCGACGACTACGAGGCCCACGATGCGCTGCTCTGCATCGCCGACGGCCGCATGGTGACGGAGGACAACCGCCGCCGCGTCACGCGCGAGCACTACTTCAAGAGCATCGATGACATGGCGGCGCTGTTCGCCGACCTTCCCGAAGCGCTCGAAAGCACCATCGAGATCGCACAGCGCTGCGCCTACCGCCCGGAGAAGCGCAAACCGATCCTGCCGCGCTTTGTTCCCGCCACAGAGGGCATGAGCGACGAGGAGATGCTCGCCGCCGAGGCAGCCGAGCTGAACTGCCAGGCCGAGGAAGGCTTGCGCGCGCGCCTCGCCGTGAACCCGCTGGCGGAAGGCTTCACGCGCGAGGATTACGACAAGCGCCTCGCCTACGAGCTCGACATCATCGCCCGCATGAAGTTCCCGGGCTACTTCCTGATCGTGGCTGACTTCATCAAGTGGTCGAAGGCCAACGGCGTGCCGGTCGGGCCGGGCCGTGGCTCGGGCGCAGGCTCGCTCGTCGCATGGTCGCTGACCATCACCGACCTCGACCCGTTGCGCTTCGGCCTGCTGTTCGAGCGCTTCCTGAATCCTGAACGTATCTCGATGCCGGACTTCGACATCGACTTCTGCCAGGAGCGGCGCGACCGCACGATCCGCTACGTGCAGGAGAAGTACGGCACAGACCGCGTCGCGCAGATCATAACGCACGGAAAGCTTCAGGCGCGCGCCGTGCTCCGCGACGTCGGGCGCGTGCTGCAGATGCCCTACGGTCAGGTAGATCGTCTTTGCAAGCTCGTGCCCAACAACCCGGCCAATCCGGTGACGCTGCCGGAAGCCATCGAGGGCGAGCCCAAGCTGCAGGAGGAGCGCGACAACGATCCCCTCGTCGCGCGTCTGCTCGAGATTGCCCAGAAGCTCGAAGGTCTTTACCGCCACGCGTCGACGCACGCCGCAGGCATGGTGATCGGCGACCGCCCGCTCGACGAGCTGGTGCCGCTCTATCGCGATCCCAAGTCGAACATGCCCGTCACCCAGTTCAATTGGAAGATGGTCGAGGCCGCGGGCCTCGTGAAGTTCGACTTCCTCGGCTTGAAGACGCTGACGGTGCTGACCAAGGCCGTCGAGCTCGTGAAGCGCGGCCGCGGCATCGAGATCGATCTCTTGGGCCTGCCGCTCGACGACAAGCCATCCTATGAGCTGCTCGCCAAAGCCGATACGGCGGGCGTGTTCCAGCTCGAAAGTACGGGCATGCGCGAGAGCTTGAAGCGGCTCAAGCCCGACCGCTTCGAGGACATCATCGCCATGGTGGCGCTCTA
>CAZDUD010000062.1:0-20968 GCA_964508485.1 uncultured Hyphomicrobium sp.
ATGGCGCTTCGGGAGAATGTGGGGAGAATGCCACACGGTCGGGCGGCTCTCGCCTTTGATGGAGGCGCGGCTCGAGCCGGTGCCTGGCATCGAGGGCGCGGGGCGGCTCTATGTGCGCGGCCCGAACGTGATGCTCGGCTACATGCGCGCGGAGAACCCTGGTGTGCTAGAGCCGCCCGAGGACGGCTGGCACGACACGGGCGACATCGTCGCCATCGACGATCACGGGTTTATTACGATCAAGGGGCGCGCCAAGCGGTTCGCGAAGATCGCGGGCGAGATGGTGTCGCTGTCGGCGGTCGAGGCGCTGGCGACAGAGCTGTGGCCTGCGGTCACGAGCGTGGTCGTGGCGCTACCGGATGCGCGTAAGGGCGAGCGGCTGGTGCTGATGACGACGGACGGGAAGGCCACGCGCGACGCGTTCGCGCGGTTCGCGCGCCAGAAGGGTGCGAGCGAGCTTATGGTGCCTGCGGATATTCTCGTGGTGCCGGGCGTGCCGCTGCTCGGCTCGGGCAAGCCCGACTATGTGGCGGCCCTGGCACTCGCAAAAGAGAAGATGGCCGCCGCGCCGCGCAAAGCGGAGGCGCTGGTGCCGAGCGTCGCAACGCCCGGCAGCCCGCCGCCGGTGGTGTGATGGCGGGCTGACGGTTGGCGTCGAGGGAGAAGAGTGTTTCTTTTACCGGCGTTCCTTGTCGCGCTGCCAGTAGAGGAACGCGGTGGTGACGAGGGCCGTCAGGATGATGGTGCCGATGATGTCGCTGCGCTTGATGAAGGCGAGCCAGACGTCGATGCCGCCGAGCGAGCCGCCGCGGCCGACCAGGAAGCCGTTGACCATCATCACGAACAGGACCGTGCCCGCGGTCAGCGCGGCTGCGATGGCGACGTGCAGCGTGCGTTTCATGACCCGGGGCATCATGGCGACCTTGCGGCTGCCGACTGCGAACTGAGTACGGTCTGACATGGCGGACTCCCTGCGTTCGAATTGGCGTTCGTGATGCGACATGAGCCTAAATCCCAAGGCGAATCAGTCTGGTGAACCAGACTAGAGGGCCACGGCTGCTGCGCAACGCTCGGAGCGAGCATAAGAAAGCCTCGCTTAAGGTTCGCGTGGGCGGCGGCCGTCGTTCGAGTCCATCTTTTCCGCAGAGCGTGGCGCCCGCGTGACGGCGGCGCTCGCTTTCGAGTGTTTGGGGGCAGGCTGGACTCTTTCCACGTCGTGGCCGGGTCATCGCGGAGCGATGCTTCGCATCGACACCCTGCCATCGAAGGCCCAGCAGGCAAGCGTATTTGGCAGTGGCCCTGGATGGCCGCCTGTCGTGGCGAAGCCGCGCTCCGCGCGTAGGGCGGCTATGGTGTGGGGGGATGGTGCGCGTGCGCGTTTTCTCTCTTCGGCGAGGCGCGTCTAGCGGCGGATGCGGGCGCCGATGCGGATCTCGTCGCTCTCGTAGTCGCCGGTGGCGTCGTCGGCGTTGTAGTCGAGGTGCTCGTAGCGTGTGAACAGCACGAGCTCGGGGCTGGCGTAGTATTCGAGGCCGGCGAAGGTGAGCCACTGGCTCTCGGTGAATGGTGTCGCGTCATAGTCGTAATGCGTGTAGGCGATGCCGGCGGACGCGATCACGTAGCGGCGGAGCGCGTGGCGCAACTCTAGGCCTGCCGTGTGCGCGATGACGCCGCCGGAGTCGACGGTGGTCGTATCGTAGATGTCGCTCTGGGCCACGAGCAGAAGGGACGTGATCTCCGTCGGACGCCAGGCGAGGTTGGCGTCGAAGAGAAACGCGTCGACGGGTGCGAGGCTCGGGGCGTCGGGCACCTGCCGGCCGTAGCCGACGCTGATCGTGCCGCGCAGCACGACGCCTGTCGCTCCGAAGTCGAGGCCGACGCGCGTGCGCGTGCCGTCGGAGTCGCGCGGGATGCCGTCGGGCGGCAGGCCGCCCTTGTCGCGCTGGTTCCATTCCTGCTCGGCGAAAACGGAGAAGGTCGGCTTGAACTCCCACGCGGTGCGCACGGCCTCGCGGGTCTCCAGCGTGTCGCGGTCGGCGTTGCTCATGCCGTTGGTGTCGGAGTAGGTGACGTCGCTGACGGCGCCGCGAAGCTGGACCGACAGACGGTTGAAGCGGTGGTTGAGCGCGGCTTCGGCGCGATCGACGGTGATGTCGGCGCGCTGGCCGATCTGGTTGGCGTCGATGGCCGAGCGGTCCTCCTGGCTCAAATCGTGCCCGACGATGGCCTGCACGTTCGTGCGGTGCGTGATGTCGAGGCGGCCGCGGGCTTCGACGCTCCAGGCGCGGTCGTCCTCCGACGGGAAGTCGTTCTGGAACGTGTCGGTCGTCGTGCCCCGGAGCTCGAGGGCGTGGCGCGACCAGTTGGAGACGAGACGCGTTTTGGAGCGGATATCGGCTGCGATGTCGGACTGTGCATCGGGCGATGAGAGCACGTTGTCGGTCCAGACGCCGCCGACCTCGATCTCGGGAAAGAGCACGAAGCTGCCGATGCGGATGCCTACGGGATCGTAAGGCTCGAAGCGGGCGAGCCGCGCCGGACGGCGGTCGGTAGTGGCGGGATCGATGTCCTCGATCTGGAACAGAAGGGGGTCGTGACCTGCCGGCGGGCTCATGAAGACATCGCGATCTTCCTGAGGGCGCGTGTCGCGCAGCGGGTCGGCGCCGTCCTCGGGCTGCTCGGGCTCGGCGAGGTCGATGATGCCGTCCATGTTGACGGGCTCGCCGTCGCCGTCCTCAGCAGGCGACGGGGGTGTTTCGGGATCGGAAAAGGAGTCCTCGCCGGGGCCTGCGCTTTCGGCGGGGTCGCCTTCGAGATCGTAGAGGGAGTCGCTCGCCGTGGAGCGGGTACGCGGCGGTGTCTCGTAGGCGGTTTCGGAGTCGGAGGCCGCGACGGCTTGCGGGCGGCGCTCGACGGGCGTGCGCTCCTCGGCGTTAGCCGACGGCGCGTGCGACAGCGCGGCAACAAGCGTTGCCATCGCGAATCCGAACAGGATGAGACCGAGCCGCCAGAGCGCCGTCACAAGTGGCGTCCTTATGTGGGTGAACCGCACAGACGCGCACTTGATTGGACCGACGATTCACGTTTCGGACTGATAGGGTCCGAAACGATCGTGGTCCCAATGCCGACTAAATCTCGTCGGCAAGACTACGGTTCAGACACTAGGAAGGGCCGGTTAAGGAGGGTTTAAGTCTTGCGGCGGGGATCTCCCTCTCCCTGCGAAGCGGAGTGGGGAGAGGGTCGGGGTGAGCGGCAGCACTCGCGCTTCGGTTTACGGTTGCCCCTCACCCTAACCCTCTCCCCGTAAGAACGGGGAGAGGGGATTCAAGCGGGCTCGACCGTGAAGACGGTGCCGTGAGCGCCGGTGATGCGCACCTGGGCGCCCTTGGGTGTGTCGGCGCCGGAGGCGGGCCAGAGGGTGTCGCCGACACGCACGCGGCCGCGGCCGCCCGAGATCGCTTCCTCAACGAGGACAACGCGGCCAATGTATTGCGCGCCCCTGAGGTTCAGGTCCTTATCCTCGCTCTCGACGGGTTGCAGGTTGGCGAAGTTGCGCACCCAGAACACGGTCGCGACCGAGATGAGCGCGAACAGCACGAGCTCCCAAGGTTGGGTTAGCGTGTCACCAAAGGCGAATGCGAGGATGCCGACAACGACAGCAGAGATGCCGAACCACAGGAAATAGACGCCGGGAATGATGGTCTCGAGCGCCATCAGGACGACGCCGAAGATGACCCAGTTCCACGGGCCGAGGTTGGCAAGCAAATCGATCAGCATGGCCGCTCACGCAAGTTGACGGGACATTCAGCACGTCGCGCGGAATTATAGCGGATCCGAGCGCGTCTGCGAGTGCGATCAGGATTTCGACGACGGCACGCTGCCGCCGCGGTTGCCTGACGGCGTTGCGGGGGGCTGCGGGCCTTTCGAACCGAAGGCTTCACCCGTGATCTGCGCGAGGCCGGCGATGGAGCCGATCACCGACGAGGCTTCGAGCGGCATCATGATGACCTTCTGGTTCGGTGCCTTGGCGAGCGATTCCAGCGCCTTCACGTAGTTGTTGGCGACGAAGTAGTTGATGGCCTGCACGTTGCCCTGGGCGATGGCGGAGGAGACGAGCTCGGTGGCCTTGGCCTCGGCCTCGGCGGCGCGCTCGCGGGCCTCCGCGTCCTTGAAGGCGGCTTCGCGGCGGCCTTCGGCTTCAAGCACGACGGCCTGCTTCTCGCCTTCGGCTTTGAGGATTGCAGCGGCGCGCAGGCCTTCGCTTTCGAGGATCTGGGCGCGCTTCTCGCGCTCGGCCTTCATCTGGCGGGCCATGGCGTCGATAAGATCGCGCGGCGGGGCGATGTCCTTGATCTCGATGCGCGTGACCTTCACGCCCCAGGCTTCCGTGGCGTGGTCGACGACGGCCAAGAGCTGAGCGTTGATCTTGTCGCGATTGGAGAGAAGGTCGTCGAGATCCATGGAGCCCATGACGGTGCGGATGTTGGTCATGGTCAGGTTGACGATGGCGTTCTCGAGATTGTCGACCTCGTAAGCCGACTTGGCGGCGTTCAGGACCTGGAAGAAGGCGACGCCGTCGACGCGCACCATGGCGTTGTCGCGGGTGATGACGTCCTGGCTCGGGATCTCGATCACCTGCTCCTTGACGTTGACGTGGTGGCCGACGCGCTCGACGACGGGGACCAGGAAGTGCAGGCCCGGCATCAGCGTGCGGGTGAAGCGGCCGAAGCTCTCGACGGTGTAGTGATAGCCCTGGGGTACGATCTTGACCGTGGACCACAGCACCGCGGCCGCAAGGACGATCAAAAGCAGGCCGAAGACCTCGAAGCCGCCGCCGTACATGGATGAGTTCCTTTTCCGATCCGTTCGTCTCAAGTCACAAAATAATTCTGCCTTCAAACTATGCAGGTTTGAGGGCGTGGTCAGCGATCCCTTACGCGGATGCTTACCGATCGCTGTTCCTCGCGGAGCTGACAGCGAGGTGCCGCCGATTTTCGAAAACGCGAAGGAGATACAAGGCGAACCGGCAACGCCCGGACGCGCCGTCGCGCGCGCTCGTCGTTGCGAGGATGAATCGAAATGACTCCTAAAGCGTTACGATGCCGGTGCCGGCGACGACCCGTACAACTCGGCTATCATGCGTTCGGCGGAGGTCTTATCGGGGCTTACAGCCAGCCCTGAAGCTCGCGGCGCACGATGGCTTCGATGACGTCGACGCCGTTCTCGCTGTCGTTCAGGGCGGGGAGGTAGGCGAACTTCTCGCCGCCGCCGGCCTCGAAGATGTGGCGGTTCTCGCCGTTGAGCTCCTCGAGCGTCTCGAGGCAGTCGGCGGAGAAGCCGGGGGCGACGAGGGCCAACCGTTTCACGCCTTCGGCGGCGAGGCGCTCGACGGTCTTGTCCGTGTAGGGCTGCAGCCACGGGTCGTTGCCGAAACGGGACTGGAACGTAGTCAGCCAGCGATCGGCGGGCCATGCGAGCGCTTCCCGCAGGAGCCGCGAGGTCTTCTGACATTGGCAATGATAGGGGTCGCCCTTGTCGAAATACTTCTGCGGCATGCCGTGGAAGGTCGCGATGATGCGCTCGGGCTCGAAGTCGAGACCGGCTAGGCTCGCTTTCATGGAGCGGGCGAGGCGGTCGATGTAAACAGGGTCATCGTAGTAGGCCGGTGCGACGCGGACCGCCGGCTGGTTGCGCATCTTCATCAAGGCGCGGAAGGCGTGGTCGGCGGCGGTTGCGGTGGTGGCCGCAGCATACTGAGGGTAGAGCGGAACCAGAAGGATGCGGTCGCAGCCCGCGGCAGCGAGTGCCTCGATGCGGCTCTCGGTGGTCGGGTTGGCGTAACGCATGGCCCAGTCGACGATCACGCGCGGATGCTCAGCAAGTCTCTTGGCGAGGTTGTCCGCCTGCGCGCGGGTGATGGTTTTCAGCGGGCCTTCGTCGCGCTCATTGTTCCAGATGGTGGCGTAGTCGCGGCCTTTGCGGCCGGGGCGCACGGTGAGGATGATCAGGTTCAGGATCGGCCACCACTTCCACTTCGGCTCCTCGATGACGCGCTCGTCGGAGAGGAACTCCTTCAGGTAGCGGCGCATGGACCAGTAGTCGGTCCCGTCGGGCGTGCCGAGGTTGAGAAGCAGAACACCGATGCGGCCATGCTTTACGTCCGGATGGTTTGCGGGCCAATAGCTGCGATCGGGCTCGTATTCGTCGACTTTGGTCAGCATCGCCGGTTTGCTTTCACCTCATTTTCCTGCTGGCTTTAACGTCGCTCGGGTCCAATTGGATGCTCATCATCCACGGACAACAGCCGTTATCTTGGCGCCAGCCCGCTTGGCCGTCGCGGGTTGCTCGCCGTTGGCGCTCTTTTGCTCCCGGATCGCGGCCTCCGCCCCGTGCCATATGCCCGAAATTCTGCGGCCGTGGGCCTTCGGGGGCTCGGCGAAGATCACCTCCCCCTGGGACCTTGCGGCGCGGCGGAGCGCCGCCTGGCGCGTGTCGATCAGGGCTTCGATGGCTTCCGCCTCGCGGGTCGAGAGCGTGTCGGGTGGAAGGGCTGCGAGCTTGATGCGCAGGAGCGCAAGATCGTGGTCGTCGCCAAGCATCTGCGAGAGGTGGCGTGCTGCCTCGATCTCAGCTTCGAAGAGGGCGGGCCAGGCGCGCGACAGGAGCGCCATGTGCCGCCAGTGGGCCTGTACGCACTTGCGCCATTCGTGGAAGGCTTCGTCGGTGTTCTCGGCGTAAGCGACGTCGCGGCACTCAAGTCCCTTGCGGTAGTTGCGCACGAGGCCGCGCTCGAGTGTGGCGAAGCTGTCGGGCGCTAGCTTGAGGCGCCGGAAGCGGCGCAGGGCGCGGTCAAGGGCGGTGTCGGCCTCGGCGCGCTGGTCCGTGTTGTCGCCGGGGGTCTCCGAGCGCTGGGTGAGGACGGCCTGCTTTAGGCGCGTCAGCGCGAGGCTTGTCGCCTGGCCCTCGTTCTCGGCTGCCAGCTTGACGATCGTTTCGAGGAGGACATAGTCGTCGCGGGCCGAGGCAAGCGAGGCGGCGATAGCGCGAAAGTGAGCGTTCTCGGCGCGGAAGACGGCTTCCCCCAGGCCCTCGCGGCCAAGGCGCAGGAGCGCGCGGATGCGCTTCATGCATTTGCGGGCTTCGTGGACCTCTGCGGCCGCATCCGCGTTGGCTTGAAGCTGGCGGCGCGCGCGCTCGATCTGCTCCGCTCCGATGCGGCGAAAGCCCTTCTCAGTCGGTTCGTCCAGTCGAAATCGAAAGGCCATTAAGGGTGTCCGCTCGCTGCCGGCAAGTCTCGTTGTCCACAAAGTATAGCGGGTATCGAGCGCAATTTGCCATGGGGCGGAACGGAGCAGGCGGGCGGCGCGCGATTCACTTCCCGAGGCGGACGATTGAGATGCAACCTGTTCCAACTTCAGACGAATTTTCCCCAGTTTTCGCCGTCAGACGCTCCCAGGCGAGGTCAGATTCGATGGTGTGCGAGGTGCAGGGGCCGGATTTTTCCATGCGCGCCGCATCGAGGGAGGTCATCCGCCCGCCGATCAGCACCGGCGTGCCGTCGTTCTTTTTTTCCTGACGCCACGCGTCGAGCTTCTCGAGCGCTGGGCACGGCGGGTCCTCCGTGGTGCAGGATGCGGGAAGGACGACAGAGGCGAGCCAGACCGTGCGGCCCTCCTGGTCGCTCAAGCGGATCGCAGTGGCGGCGGCGTCGGACCGATCGGGGTCGCGGTCATCCTCCGCATCGTGCAGCGCGAGTGCGAAGGCGCGGGCGGTGATGCGGAGGTCTTTGCGCGCCTTGACGGCGATGGCGGTCGTGAACGGACGATCGGACCGCACCGTGCGGAAGCCGACGGGGTCGGTAGGCGAGAGAACGTTGCGTGAAACGATGAGGCGCCAGAAGCGCGGTTGAAAGAGACGGCGCAAAGGGGCGCCGGCTTTCACGCCCTGTATCAGGACAACATCAGCGTCTGCGACGGGCGCGAGCGCGGTGCGCTCGATTCCCGTCTTGATCTCCCTGCGGGTCTGACGCTCGGAGCCGAAGGTCGTGCGCCACGCAGGGCGGCGCTCCTCGGGCGGTGAGGGTGGAGCGAGGTCGGGAATCTCTCGCAGATCGACGATGGCGACGGTGAGCCCGCCCGCTGCCGTGCTCGTGGTTTCGGCAGCCGAGGAGAACGCTATCAGGGGCGAGAGCACCAGGATGCCGAGGCTGGCGGCGCGTGGCGCACGGGGCCGGCTTCCGTGCGGCCTTTCCCGACCGGCCGTTGGGCGCGTCGCGGGCATGCGGCTTCTCTCTTTCAGCCCTTTCCAGATCTCTTCCAGAGCCCAGGGCCCTGCGCACTTTGCCGGAACCCGCTAGGAACGCGGCGCTACATTTCGTCCGATTCCGACGGTATCCTCCGGCGAGTCCCCGCGATACACAAGGTTTTCGAGGTCCGGTTCATGCTTGCCATCCCCGAGAGAGAGCCTGCGCCCAGCCGCTGGGCGACGCGCGCGGCTCTGTTCGCGTTCGGCCTCATCGTTGCGGCAGCGTTCTTGTTTCGCCTTTTCAGTCTTCCGACACCCGTCGCCTTCAACCTCATCATGCTGGCGATGGGGATCGCCGTGCTCTCGATCGTCTTTGCGGCGGTGGCGGCGATCATCATCTGGCAGACGGGGCGGCCCGGAACGGCGCGCGTATTGTTCGCGGTGTGCCTCAGCACGGTGCTGCTCGCCATCCCTCTGCTCTATACGATGTGGGTTCGCGACTATCCGCTGCTCAACGACCTGACGACGGACTTCGACAGCCCGCCGGCTTTCACGGCGATTGCCGAGCTACGCGGTCCCGGCGACAATCGTGTCACCTACCATCGCAAGCGGCTCGCCGACGAGCAGGCGAATGCATACCCGGATATCAAGCCGATGCGGATTGCGCGTCCGGCCGAGGAGGCCTATGCGCTCGTCGTCGACGCGATGAAGCGTCTCAAGATGGAGATCGTGCGCGACGACGCGCCGGATGCCGCGGCGGGCACGCCGGGCGAGATCGAGGCCGTGGACCGGACCCTCATGCTGGGCCTCTACGAAGACATCGCCATTCGCGTTGCGGGAGACGAGGAGAGCTCACGCGTGGACATTCGCTCGGCGTCGCGCTTCGGCCGCGCGGACATGGGCAACAACGCCGAGGGCATCCGCGAGCTCGTCAAGGAGATCCAGGCGCGCATCGATGCGACCATGCCCACGGCGCAGGATACGCGCGAGAAGGGTCAGCGCGCTAAGCAAGAGAAAGCGGGCAATCCCAAGTCGGAGAGCCGTCGCAAACAACGAGCCCGCGAGCGATGAGATGCTCGACGTGGGCCTGGACGGAGAGCGCCGCGGCGCTCGATAGCTTCTGGTCGATGGTGGGATAGATGACAGGCACGATGGACTGGATCGTGCCTATTCCGCCGCGGATCGCTTCGAGCACCTGCTCCTCGCGCCAGCGACGGTGCAGGAGGTAGGCGCGCACGGTGCGCTGCGGGTCGTCCAGGCGGTCACCGTGGCCCGGCAGGTAGACGCTTTCGGCACGCGGCAGCAACAGCGAGAGGCTATCGACGTAATCGGCCATCGATCCTTCGGGGGGCGCAACCAGCGTCGTGTTCCAGGCCATGACGTGATCGCCTGAAAAGAGCACGCTGCGGCCGAGCAGGGCGAAGCAGAGGTGATCGGGCGCGTGGCCCGGCGTATGGATCGCCTGCAGACGCCATTCCTTCTCCTCCACTACGTCGCCGTGGCCGAGCTTCACGTCGGGCGAGAAGACGTAGTCGATGAACTCCGAGCCCTGGGGATTGGTCTTAGGACCGATGGGCGCGAATGCCTCGCGCCCGTAGCCAAGGACCTGTGCGCCGGTTGCTTCCTTGAGCGCGGCGGCGCCGTCCACGTGGTCGCGGTGGGCGTGCGTGACGAGGATCTGCCGGATGGGGCGGCCGGCGGCGGCCTTCAGGATGGCAGCATGATGGGTTTCGTCGGCGGGGCCGGGGTCGATGACGGCGAGCTCCGTCATTCCGACGAGGTAGGTGTTTGTGCCCTTGAACGTCAGCGGGCTCGCGTTGCCGGCGACGATGCGCACGATGCCGGGGCTGACCGGCGCGGGCTCGCCGTAAACGAAATTCATGGTGGTCTTGAAGTTGAGCTCGTGGGTCATCGGCGGCCGAGGTTGCCTGAAGGGGCGGACCTTAGTCGATCGCAAGCACGACGCCTAGGCGGCTGCTGGTCGCTCCGGCTCCACATGGTTACGGCGCAGGCGAAACAGGACGTAGAGCGCGAGTGCCGCGATGAGCCCGACGACGATTTCCGCGGCGACCGGTCCAAAGGCAACCAGCGCGGCCGTTGCAGCTGCGTTGGCGGTCGCGTGGGCTGCGATGGCGGCGAAGAGCCAGGTCAAGCTCTGCTTCCGGATGGCCTCCAGGACCACGACCGCCATTGTGATGTGGAAACAGATGGAGAAGACGCGCTCAAGCGCGCCGAGGAAGGGGACATACCAGGGCGTCGCCCAATAGCGCGCCACCTGATCGGCGAGGCGCGCGTGGTCCTCGGGACTTTGGCCGGGAAGGGGTGCTGCTCCCGGCGTGTCGAGCGACAGCATCGTGGTGAACTCGAGTGCCATCAGCCCGCCGAGCACGATGGATTCCATTCCGCCGTGTCCGGCCCCGAAAGTCACGGCAGCGTTCCAACTGCGCGCGCGGGGAATAATCGTCCGATAGGCGATGTAGCGCGCACTTTCCTCGAACACGCCAGCCGTGATCGACAGGATCGCGATGTTGACGGCGATCTGGCTTGCCGCATCCGGCGTGGGGAGCACGCCTGACTCGAACAGATGTGTCAGCCCCTGCGGAAAGGGCAGGCGCAGGGCCTGCGAGAGCAGAAAGACGGCTGCTCCCCACAAGAGAAGCGAGATGGACGTGCGGAGGCGCCGCGTGATCGCGAGTGCGACTACCAGCGGTAAACCGATCATCAGCACAACGGCCGCTGGGATGGTTGCCGTCAGCATGACAGAAACGAGTACCCTCCGTGCGGAGGTTCACCTTAGCGGTCAGGCGACTGTGCGCAACCGTGATGGCTGCTCAAATGAATTGCATTCCGGCGCAGCGATGCACGGCAAAGCGGCGCTTCTTCCGACGCGACCGTCGTTAGAGGTTGAGCTGATAGGTGTGGGCGAGCCAGCGATACGAGGCCTGCCCCGCGCGCTCGACGTAGCCGACGGATGGGAACGGCATATGGTAGCCGATGACGGGGATGCGATCCGCCGCGAGGCGGCCGTAGATGCGCTTGCGCGTCGTGGCACCCTGCTCCGCATCGACATCGAACACGCAGTGCCAGTCGGGACGCGCGAGCGAGGCGACCTGATGGTGGGCGCAGTCTCCCCAGAAGTAGATGGCCTTGCCATCGCTCTCGATCAGGAAGTTCAGGTGCCCCGGCGTGTGGCCGTAGGCTTCGACGGCGCGGATGCCCGTCACGACGTCGTCGCCAGGCTTCAGGAATGTGAACCTGTCGGCGACGGTCTTCGTGTTGGCGCGGAACACGGCCGCGAACTTCTCGAGGTCGCCGGTGTGCTTTCCTTCCGGTGCCCAGAAGTCGTACTCGATGGCGCCGATGCAGTAGCGGGCGTTGGGAAAGAGCGGCTTGCCGCCTTCCATGAGGCCACCGACGTGATCGGGGTGGCCGTGGCTCAGCACGACGATATCGATGTCCTCCCGCTTAATGCCGGCCGGGGTCAGCTCCTGGGCAAGCCAGCCGCCGGCAGGACGGGGTACGAAGCCGTTCTCGCCGTTGCCGGTGTCGAACAAGACCAGCTCGCGGCCTGTGTTGACCACCGTGGGCGTGAAGCCCGGCTGGTATTTGGTCTCGGGCAGGAGGTTGTCGCGCATGAGGCGGCGCACGTCGTCCTCGGTCGCGTTGGCGCCGATCAGCGGGAATGGGCCGTCGATGAAGGCTTCCGAATCCGCGATGACGGTCATCTTGAAGCTGCCGACCTTGTAGCGCCAGTGCCGGGGTTGCCACGGGCCTTGCTGCTTTGCAGCAGCGTGTGCGGCGGTCGCGGCGAGACCGGTTGTCAGCGGCGTCGCCATGAGGGCGGCTGCGGAGGCCAGCATATGGCGGCGGCTCAGGTAAAGATCGGGCTTGAACATTGAGGTGGTCGCTCCGAATTGCTATGCGCGGTTTCGAACGCTAGCGACAAGAGAAGGGCCTCGCTTGTACGAACGTGCTGCTCGGACGGATCGTGGAAAGGCGCGCGAGACGCTGCCGATCTGGCATCTCGAGCCGGGACGCGCGCTGTTCGCGGGGCCGCTCGGCCACAATGCGCCGCATGCGCACAGCGTCCCGGTGCTCCTCGCCGGGCTCTACGAGCCGTTTCGGTTGCGGATCGCGGGCGGCGACTGGTTTTCCTGCGCGGCAGCCGCCGTTCCGGCTGGCGTCTCTTACGAGTTCGATGTCGCGGGGCATCCGTTGGCGGTTCTCTACCTCGAGCCCAGCGATGCTGGTGCGGAGACGCTCGTTCCGTTCGTGTCGCAAACGCGGGAGGAGCGCGGGGCACTGGTCGGCACAAGCGGCGTCGCCAATGTCCTTCGCGATTTATACGAGGCGTCTGACAGCGCGTCCGTCAAAGAGGCGCTGGACGATCTCCTTGGCTACGCGACGCCGCGTGCGAGGCGCATGCTCGATCCGCGGATCACGAAAGCCATCGCATCGCTTTCGATAGACCCAGAGCGTCCGGTATCCGTGGAGGAGGTCGCACAGCAGGTCGGGCTGTCGTCGTCGCGGTTTCAGCATCTGTTCGCGGCCGAGATTGGCGTGCCGTTCCGGCGCTTCCGGGTCTGGCAGCGGCTGCGCGCGGCCATCGGGGACATTGTTGCGGGCAGCAGCTTCACGGATGCCGCGCATCGGGCCGGGTTCTTCGATCAGGCCCATTTCGGTCGCGCGTTCCGCCAGTCTTTCGGCGCGCCGGCGTCGCCCAGCTTGCGCAGGGTGCGGCGGAGCTAGCCGTTGAGGCCCGCGGCTTCGAGGCTCGCGGCGACGCGGAGGCATAGGTCCTCGCGCCAGGGCGGCGCGATCACCTGGATGCCGTAGGGCAGCGCGCCTCCCGTGCGGATTGGAACGGCGGCGACCGGCAAGCCGATGAACGAGATCGGCTGCGTGTAGATGCCCATGTGGGCCCGCAATGGGACCTCCTTGCCGCCGATGGAGAGCGTCTTCTGTCCAAGGCGCGGCGCGCTCGTCGGCGTGGACGGGGCCAGGATCACATCGTAGCGGCGGAAGATGTCCGCCATGGTGTTCTGGAACACGCGGCGGAAGCGCTGCGCGGAGACATACCAGTTCGCGGGCAGCAGCGCGCCCGCGATGAAGCGGTCACGCGTGTCGGGGTCGAAGTCGGCAGGCCGGCGCCGGATACGCTCTAGATGCAGCGCGCTGCCCTCGGCGTTGGTGATGAGGAAGGCGGCGGCGCGTGCCTCGGCGGCGCGCGGGATGTCGAGCTCGTTCGTCGCGCCGAGCGCCTTGGCCGCACGGTCGAGCGCGGCGAGCGCACCCGGCTCGGCATCGGTGCGGAAGTAGCCCGTGGCAACGGCGATGCGCAGGTCCGCGCTGCCGGTGGCGATCTCCGGCGTGAGCGCTTCGGCAGGGCGGTCGGCGCAGACGGGATCGGACGCGTCATGGCCGCGGAGCGCGTCGTAGACGAGCGCGAGGTCGGCGACGGAGCGCGCGAAGGGGCCAACGTGGTCGAGGCTGTCGCAGAACGGAAACGTGCCCGTGCGCGGCAGGCGCCCGTAGGTGGGCTTCAGGCCGTAGAGCCCGCAGAAGGCGGCGGGCACGCGGATCGAGCCGTTAGTGTCGGAGCCGAGCGACACGGGAACAATGCCGGCTGCGACGGCGGCTGCCGATCCGCCCGACGATCCGCCGGTCATGCGCGTGGTATCGAGCGGGTTGCGCGAGGGTCCGTAGTGCGCGTTCTCGCCCGTGAAGTCGTAGGCGTACTCGCCCATGTTGAGCGCGCCGAGCAGCACGGCCCCTGCGGCTTTCATGCGGGTGACGAGGAGTGCGTCCTCCGCGGCCGGAGGGTCGGCGGCGCTGATCTTGGAGCCGGCCCGCGTCGAGATCCCGGCGATCGCGTAGAGGTTCTTGACCGCGTAGGGGACGCCTGCGAGCGGCCCCAATGGGCGGCCCTCGGCGCGTGCGCGGTCGACGGCCTTTGCCTCAGCCAGCGCGCGCTCGCGGGTGATGTCGGTGAAGGCGCCGATCTCGGCGTTGCTCGCGTCGATGCGTTCGAGGGCGGCGCGTGCGATCTCCTCGGCGGATGCGTCGCCCTCAGCGACAGCGCGGGCGATGGCGGATGCCTCGGCTGGCAGGGCTGCGGTCATTCGGCGTCGCGGGGCGTGAAGACGGGCGCGGCCTCTGTCGTGGAAGCGGCCGCCGTGGCGTCGACGAGCCGCGCCATGGAGCGTGCCACCTCGAGGAACATGGCGACATTGGGTTTCCATTCGGGAGCGATGGTGATCCCGAGATTGGCTGCTGCAGTGTCGATCCACGCGGATGTTTCGTCAGTCGTCATGCGATCACGTCTTGTTGGGCTCGGAGTTCGTCCTATTTCAACACTTACGGTATCGGTACACGGAGGTCTGGCAAGAGGGATCTTTTGCGCTCGCGCAGCGACTCGCTATCTTGATATCTCGCCGATGAGGAGGAGCGGATGAGCTGGCAGCCTTGCGACGATCCAAAACCGGGCGATGCCGCCTCGTGTGATGCGATCGAGCAGATCATCATCCCCCGTGCCCGCGACCTCGGCGGTTTCGAGGTGCGCCGTGCGCTTCCCGCACAGGGGAAGCAGATGGTCGGGCCTTTCATCTTTTTCGACCAAATGGGTCCGGCGGAGTTCCTCGTCGGCAACGGCATCGATGTCCGGCCCCATCCGCATATCGGACTTTCAACCGTCACCTATCTCTTTGCCGGCGAGATCATGCATCGTGACAGTCTCGGTACCGAGCTTGCGATCAAGCCCGGCGAGCTGAACCTGATGTCTGCGGGGCGCGGGGTCGTGCATTCCGAGCGCTCGACTGCCGAAGCGCGCGCTCATGGCTCGCGGCTGTTCGGTCTTCAGGCGTGGGCGGCTCTGCCGAAAGCGCACGAGGAGGACGCGCCGACGTTCGCGCACTTCGACTCCATCGCGCTACCGCGCATCACCGGCGAGGGCAAGACGGTGCGGCTCATCATGGGCTCCCTCTATGGTGCTCGATCTCCGGCCTTGTTTCCTCACGACTGTTTCTACGCGGAAGTCGTGCTCGCACCCGGCGCGGTGCTGCCGGTCGATCCCGACTACGACGAGCGCGCGGTCTATATCGTCTCGGGTGAGATCGACATCGCGGGGCAGGCGTACGGAGAGGGGCGCCTTCTCGTTTTCCGGCCGGGGGACCGCATCTCGATCCTCGCCCTCTCGATGACGCGGATCATGCTGCTCGGCGGCGAGCCGATGGATGGGCCTCGCCATGTCTGGTGGAATTTCGTCTCGTCCTCGAAGGATCGCATCGCGGCCGCTAAGGCCGACTGGAAGGCTCGGAGATTCGACCCGGTCCCGCACGACATGGAGGAGTTCATCCCGGCGCCGGAGTAGTTTCCGGCTGTGGCGTGGCGTCCCTGGCGTAAGAAGCCGGTATGCGCGGCACGCAATCGGCGCTACCAATAGAGGGTCCCTGACGTCGAGCAAAAAAGCCGGAGAAGCTCATGTCCCAGAATCCCTTCGAAATTCCCCAGCAAATGCGCGATCTCGCCGAGAAGAACGTGGATCAGGCCCGGGCGGCCTACGGCCAGTTCATGGATGCGATGACGCAAGCGATGAGCTTCTGGACCAAGTCACTGCCCGCAAACGACATGTCTGCCGGATTCCGCGCCGTGCAGGATCGGGCGACGAAGTTCGCCAAGCAGAACGCGGAGGCGGCGTTCGCGCTGGCGAGCGATCTCGCGAGCGCCAAGGACATCCAGGAAATCCTCGCGCACCAGAGCCGGTTCGCCCAATCGCAGATGCAGGCCTACGCGCTGCAGGCGCAGGAGCTCGGGCGGCTGGTGTCCGAGGCCATGCAGAATATGCAACCTAGGAAGTAGCAGCGTTCTTGAATCGGTTTGCGCGGCAGGCGCCTCAGGACGGGGGTGCCTGAGGCGTGACCCAGAACAACGCGCCGGTCCTGACGGCCTGAGCCAAGCTCGGCAGTGCCCACACAGGATCGAGGATGCTGTGCAGTTCCGGTGTCTGGCTGCAATAGACGACCGGCAGCTCAATGCGCAGCACATTGCCGCCTAGGAGATAGCAGGCCAGCAGGTATTGTTCGCTATAGTACCGGCGTGTCCATTCGGGCGGGTAGTCCCACGGCAGGAAAATATCGTGGATCCCGACCAGCACGCCGGGCTTGATCCGGGGCATGACCTCGGTCAGGAACACAGTAGCGTCGCTGTTCTGCAGCGCGCGGTGGCTGCCGTCGAAGAACACGACGTCGCCTTCCTTCAGAAAATCGAAGATGCGGATGTCCGTGTCCTCGAGCGGCTTGCGGATGACCCGGTCGCAGATGGCGTCGATCTCGCTGCGCGGATGGGGGTCGATGGAGAGGATCTTCGTGCGCAGGCCGTAATCCGAGATTGCCTTGCGCACGAACTTGGTCGAGGTGCCGGAGCCGACTTCGAGATAGAGCACCGGGTTGCGCAGGGTGACGAAGGCGTAGAGGCTCACGGCATCGAATGCCGGTATCCAGCCGTTCACCCAGTGGGGCTCCGCCGGGTTGGCGCTCGTCGCGGGGATGTCCGCCAGCTTGGGTAGCAGAGGCAGGAACGCTGCAAGTGCCGACTGGTAGGAGGCGTGACCGGCGGCGATGCGGTCGGCCAGCGGGCCAGCGGGCGTTTCGTTCAGCGTGCAGCGCGATCGCGGGCGGACCGGATAGTCCAGGGTCAGGATCTTGTTTGCCGAGCTAAGCGCTTCCAGCCGTGCCTGATCCATCGATCGCCTCGATAGCCTTCCGGCCTCACCTGCCGGTGCGGTTGCTCAGTGCGATGAAGGCCGTGATTCTGCCGTGATGGCTAGTGCGATCGAGGCGCATCGGCCGGCGCTCTGCGCTCACGCGCGTCCAAGGCGGGAGGTGGCCAACGCGCCTCTGTATAAATACGGAAGTATATTGTGCGCGGCGCGAAGTATTTTTTCCCGATCGTGCGGGATGAAGTGCCGGATTTTTCCCGATCCATAGATGCCAACTAGCAACATCCGAAGAATTTAGATGTTCCCGGGAAGTACTGGGAAACAGTGCCATTGCCCATTTCTGGGGCCTCCGCCCATAGCTGGATTTGACCATAAGGAAACCAACGGGTGTGGAAGCCACACCGAAAACGGTCCTACGGGGGTTGCGATAGGGAGTGGGATGGATGGCAACTATCGGAAGTACAATTAGAAAAATTGCCCTGAGCGGCGGCGTGGCCTCGCTGTTCGTATCCGGGGCGTACGCGCAACAGGGTGCGCAGCCCGCGGAAGGCGGGCTACCGGAGGTTCAGGTCATCCAGAAGAAAGCGCCGGCTGCCAAGAAGGCCGCGCCCGTCGCTAAGAAAGCCGCGCCATCTCCGGTACCTCAGCCCCCGCCGTCCGAGGTGGTCGAGGAAGCGCCGGTGCTTGAAAACTCGCCCTATGGTGCCGTGAACAGCCAGGGTGCACAGGCGCGTGCTGCGAACTCTCCGACGTCTCCCGTCAATCCGTCAAACATCCTGCCCGGCAATCTCGAGCAGTTCTCGTCGGCGGGCTCGCGTGTCGACACAACGCAGATCGACGAGTTTCACCCGCGCCAGACCAACGACGTCCTGACACGGGTTCCCGGCGTCAATGTCATCAACGACGACGGCTTCGGCCGGCACGGCGGCATCGGTATTCGCGGTTCGCCCCCGCGGCGCGGCCGAAAGGTCCTCACTTTGGAAGACGGCCAGCCGATCAACATGAGCGTGTGGATCGATCCGTCGGTGCACTATGTGCCGCCCGTCGATCGTCTGGAGAGCGTCGAGGTGCTGCGTGGTACGGTCATCAATCATGGACCGCTCAACAACCACGGCATCGTCAACTTCCGCAACCTGTCGCCGTTCGGACCGAACGAGACGGTGGTCGGCGCGTCCATCGGATTCACGGAGGATGGCGACAAGGGCGTCTCGAACACCCGCCATGTGCACACGCGGCAAGGGTTCGACAACGTCGGCCTCGTGCTCTCCTATAGCGGCGCGGAAGCCGACGGCGCGTGGGATCTTGAGCGGCTACGGTACAACGATTTCTATGGTGCTATCGGCTGGAAGGGGGTCAACTCGGACCTGACCTTCTCGGCCGTGCATTTCCGTCAGCGCGACAACTACGACGAGGCCAACATCGAGGGTGACGAGGACGACGGTCCGGGCAACGCCGAAGAGCTGTTCTTCGAGACCGGCCACAAGAAATCGCTGGTCAACCCTGGCGCGCGGTTCAACACCTACAACGCCGACGTGACCAAGCTGCAGCTTTTGCACAACTACTACGTGGACGACACGACGACGATCACCTCGCGTCTCTACGGCTTCGACCACCGCCGCGATCGCTATCAGAACTTCGAGGGCGATCCCTCGGAGGAGGATGACGGGTTCTCGCCGGTAATCATCGGCGACGAAATTTTCGTTCCCGAGGGGACGATGCTCGGCCGTCTTCGCCACTATCGCCAGTTCGGTGCTGAGATGCGCGCCGAGTTTGCCGATCGCCCGTTCATCGGAGGGCTGCGGCAGGACATCCAGGCGGGCATCCGCTACGAGTACAATGACTTCACGAACCGGAACTTCTTCGGCGAGCAGGGCGAGATCCTGGAGGATGGCGACAAGAAGGGCCTCTATATTTTCAACACGGATAGCGACGCGAATGCCTTCTCCGCGTTCCTGCAGACCACGATCCACCTGACGCGGAGCTTTACCGCCACGCCGGGATTGCGGCTAGAGCACTACAAGGTGTCGCGCCTCACCACCGCTTCCACCGAGGAGGAAGGCGAGGGCGAAGAGCTGTCAGACGACGAATGCGACGATGAAACGGGCGGCTTGATTACCGAGGAGTGTGTGGAAATCGGCGGCTTCAGCGACGAGCGGACCAGGGACTCGTTCAGCAAGACCCACGTTCTGCCGGGCGTTTCGCTCGCCTACACCGGCTTCAAGAGCTCGACGATCTATGGCGGTTATCACCGCGGGCTCACAACACAAGTCCTGCGCGAGGCGGTCGCCTCGTTCCCGCCCGAGGATGAAATCGGAGACAACTTCCAGATCGGTCTCCGTTCGACCGCTCTTCGCGGCGTGACGTTCGATATCGCGGCCTTCTACAGCAATATCGACAACTATCAGGTGAAGGGCGCCGGAACCGACGGATCGGGCAACAACGTCTATCACACGATGGATGAGGTCGAGGTCAAAGGCTTCGAGGTCTATGGGCGCGTCGATAGCCATCCGTTTACGGGAGGCCCGTTCAACCTCTTCTTCGAGGGCACGTACACGCTCTCGGATGCGGAGATCAAGAAGGGTACCTTGTTCAGTTGCGACGAGGACGACGACTGCCCGCCGGATCCGCTCGACGTGGAGGACGTGTCGGGCAACCGGCTGCCCGAAGTCTATCGGCACTTCGCCCACCTCACGGTCGGCTTCGAGCATCGGTCGGGCTTCGACGCGAGCGTGTCGTGGACGTATCGCGGCGGCTTCTACACCGACGAGGAGAACACGCCGTACGGTGGGGATCCCGAGGGCGAGGACGGGTTCGTGCCGGATGTCTGGCTCTTGTCGGCGCGCGCGAACTACAAAGTGCCGAACACCAACTTGAGCCTGTTCGTTGCCGGCGATAACCTGCTCGACAAGCTCTATATCGCGGATCGCGAGGACGGCATCAAAGCCGGTCAGGCCCGCACGATCTGGACCGGCTTCAAGTACAAGTTCTGATCCCAACTGCAAGACGATGGCGCGGGGCTCCGAAAGGGGCGCCGCGCTGTCTTTGCGTCATGGCTCCTGCCAATCCGCAGGGGATCGGAAGCGCCTGCTCTAGGCGTTGCTCGCCCGTGCGGAGCTGGAAGAACCGTACAGCGTGAAATGATCGCTGTGCGTGTGCATTTCGATCCGTCCTGCACGGCTGTACCGGTCGAATATCTCCATCAGCGGGGGGAGCGGCATGGCCGCGAGATGATCTGCCAGGAGAAAGCGTATGATACGCATGCGGTTTTCCTCGGTGTCGGGGAACGACAGGTCGAAGGGCACGGGGTGCTTTCGGTAGTTGGCCCCCATGGCTTGCAGCACGCGCTCGACGTCCTCGGACGTGTTATAGGGCACGTCGCGCCCCAGCAGCTTGAACCCGGCAATCCAGAATTCGATCAGCGCATTGCTCCGTGCGGCAGCGGCTGCGAGAAGGACGCCTGATGGCGCAACGGCATGGATCAGCCGCGCTAGCGTCACCTGGAGATCCGTCACGTAATAGAGGACATGGTTCGAGAGCACGACCTCGAAGCGCCCGTCGAGGTCCGCGGGCAGCACATTCAAATCAGCGATGGGTGCGACCGTGAATGGGGCGAGGCGCGCAACGGCTTGGCGGCGCACCGATTCCGCAGGGTCCACGAGGGAGAGCCGCAAGCGCTCGGGCGGCCAGCGGACGAGGTCTAGAAATCGCATCGTGAATGCGCCGGAGCCGCATCCGAAATCGAGCATCCGTATCGGGCCGTGTGCCGCGTCGCGCCCCGCGACCTGGCTCAGATAGGCCCGCGCGTCTTCCTGGGCTTCGGTCGCATGCCGCTCGAAGAACGCGTAGTTGTCGGCAATGGTGTCGAAGTCCTTTGCCGCATTCGTGCCCATCGGCTCCTCATGGCTTTGGTGGTGTTGCCCGGCCCCAGAGGAGCAAGTATTGGTCTAACATATTGAAAAGATTGGCTGGGACGGGAGGGTTCGAACCTCCGAATGGCGGAATCAAAAT
>CAZDUD010000063.1:0-20701 GCA_964508485.1 uncultured Hyphomicrobium sp.
GCCAAGCGCTACAGCGACAACGACACGCGCCGCTTCAATCTCACGATCGTGCGGCAGGCCGCCGAGACCACCGCCAAGCTCGCCGCGTTCGTGATATTCATCCTGATCGGTGCGCGCATTTTCTCGCTGACGTTCTACGGCGTCAACGGCCACATCTGGGTCGAGCATCTATTGACCTCGCTGCCGGGCGGCATGTACGGCTTCCTGATAGCGGTCAACCTGCTGGTCTTCTTCCTGGCGTTCTTCCTCGACTTCTTCGAGCTTTGCTTCATTCTGGTGCCGCTGTTGAAGCCTGCTGCCGAGGCCATTTTCCGCGCCTCGCCGGAGGCCGTCGCCATCGCCAAGGGCTTCGGCTTTGCGGTGATCAGCACGACAGACCCGTCAGGCGTCATCACCGAGACGGTTGCCGACGTGACGCCGTTCGTTATCTGGTTCGGCGTGCTGCTCGCCGTCAACATGCAGACGAGCTTCATGCACCCACCGTTCGGTTTCGCCCTCTTCTATCTGCGCAGCGTTGCGCCGCGCGAGACCTATCAGGACAAGGTTACGGGCCGCCTGATGGAGCCTGTGAAAACGAGCGACATCTATTGGGGCGCCGTGCCGTTTCTCGTTATCCAGCTCGCGATGGTCGCGCTCCTGATGGCGATGCCGTCGCTGGTCATGAGCAAGCCGCAAGCGCCTCCCGCGCGACCGGCCGTTACGGCACCCGCAACGCATTCGCAACAAGCGCGCGTCCCCACCGACCGCGGCTTCGCGCTCGATCCTTCGCCGCCGCGCATTGAGGGTGCGCCCGATGTGCCGCTCTCCGGCCCCGGCGCGCCGACGCTCGACATGCGCGAGCTTCCGAGCTTCTCGGCTACCGAGCGCTCCTTGCCGCGTGTTTCACCTTGACTCCGCATAAATCCCGATGGCGCTGATCCGGTTGGTCTGTTATCCCCGCAGTTACATGCTTCGCGTATTTTCATCGATGCGCGACTGCGTGGGACCGTTCCGCAACAGTTGTGTTTCCGGTTATAAGGCGTCACAATTTCACACTGGAGATGCGCTTCACTCTCTTGCTAAGTGAGGTGTGGGTTGGGGGCTGGCGGGAGAGCCCAAGCCGCATCGTCAACTCAGCTTGCTCATGTCTCCAGATACAGCGTGAGTTCCGAAAGCTTTCATGCGGAAGACAGGACGATTTGCGTCTCCGACGCTCAAGAACGATCATCTTGGCGATCTCGGCGCGCCGGTTGAAGTACGTCGCCATCCTGGTGCACGTCGGCTGACGCTCCGTGTCAGCCGCACGCGACGAACGGTGATCGTAACGCTGCCCGTACAGTGCGATCTCGATGAAGCGGGTTCGTTCATCACGCGCAACATCGACTGGGTGCGCGCGCGCCTCGACAGCCTGCCCGCCCCTGTGCCTTTCCTCGATGGCGTGTTCATCCCGCTGCGCGGCGAGGCGCATCGTGTGGTGTTCGCAGGTCCCGGCCGGCGCGGGCCGGTCGAGCGAAAGCCGACGGCGTCCTATCCAGAGCTCCGCGTTTCCGGCCAGCCCGAGCACGCGCCGCGCCGCCTCAAGGATTGGCTCGCGAAGGAAGCCCATCGCCATCTCGACGAGCGCGTCGCGTGTCATGCCAAGCAGCTCGGCGTTACGGCGAAGCGGATCGCCGTGCGCGACCAGACCAGCCGCTGGGGATCCTGCTCGACGACCGGCGTGCTGTCGTTCTCCTGGCGGCTCATCATGGCGCCGCCGGAGATCCTCGACTACGTGGCCGCGCACGAGGTTGCGCACCTTCGCGAGATGAACCACGGGCCGCGCTTCTGGAAGCTCGTCGCCAAGACCATGCCCGGAATGGACGACGCCAAGCGCTGGCTGCAGATCTACGGCATGGACTTACATCGGTACGGCGCCACGGCTGACTGAGCCTCTATCGCTCAGACGGCGGCAATCGAAACGTTGATGCTGTGCACGGCGCAGCTTCCGGAGAGATCCGCCTTCCTGCCGGGGTTCAGCGCGTTGACGTTGCCCGCGCCGTTCGTGCTCCAACGCCCTTTGTGGGCCAGGATGACGCCCATCGGAACGTCATCCGAGACCGCCACCCGGACCGTGATGTTCCCCGCTTCCGTTGCGAGACGCACGTGTGCTCCGGCACGTATGCCCCTCTTCTCTGCTTCCAGGGGGTGCAGGAATGCCTGGCTGTCACCAAGCTGCTTCAGGATCTTCGGATCGTTGCCGTAGCTCGAGTTCATCAACCATTCGGATGCGGGCGAGAGGAGCCGCAGCTCTCCCTCGCCCGGACGGGCTTCGGCGGACGGAAACGGTGCGCTCGGCAGGCCCGCCTCGACGAACGCACTTCCGGTAAGCTCGATCCGGCCTGATTGCGTGCGATAGTCGTGGTGCTCGAACTGGACCACCGGAACGGGCGGATGATAGATCGTGCCGGCGGCGGAGAGTGCCTCGAATGTGAGGCCGGGCCTTGCCTGGTTCAGCAGGGTCTCGATGAGGCTTTCGTCCGTCTCGAACAGCTCCGGCTCGGTCAATCCCATGGCGCGCGACAGGCGGCGGAAAATCTCCTGGTTGGGAAGCGCCTCGCCCAACGGTTCCGTGGCCTTCACCTGCGGCGAGATCGAATAATTGAAGTACGACATCACGACGTCGTCGAACTCGAGAAAGCTCGCGGCCGGCAGGACGTAGTCTGCATAGTTCGCGGTGTCGGTCTGGAACAAATCGAGCGTCACCTGCAGGAGATCGTCGTGCTCGAGCGCGCGGCGCAGGCGGTACTGCTCGGGGCTCGACGCCGCGATATTGTTGTTCCAGGTCACAAGCGCCTTGGTCTCGGGTCGCTCAAGCGCGCTCGCCAGGTCCATGTGGCTGATGGACGGCGCCGGATCGGCCGCGAGGTGCGCGGCCATCAAGGCGCCAGGATCGACGCCGCGGGCATCCCAGCCGTTGAGATAGAGGAAGCCCGATCCGTATTTCCCGATGTTTCCTGTTGCCACAGGCAGCAGCGCGACCGACCGCATGGCGTTGCCGCCAAGGGACTGGCGCTGAAACCCCTGCCCCATCCAGAGCAGCGACGGCCCCGGTGCGTATAGCCTGGCGGCTTCCTCTATCAACGCCGCGGGAACGCCCGTCACCGTCTCGGCCCAGGCGGGCGTACACGCGTCGAGCTGGCGCTCGATCTCGGTCCAGCCCGTCGTGTGCCCGGCGAGGAAGGCCTCATCCATTCGCCCCATCGCGCGGATAGCGTTCAGCAAGGCGAAGGCGAGCGCGCCGTCCGTTCCGGGGTAGAGTTGGAGATGTATGTCTGCGCCGGCCGCTGTCTCGTGGCGGATCGGGTCGACGACGATTTTCGGAATCCCGGCGCTTGCGACCCAATGCTCATGCACATGCGGCGCCGACGCCGAGGGATTGGCTCCCCAGATCACCAGGCATTCGGTGCCGTCGATGGTCCGCGGATCGAAGCCGCGGGTGGATTCGCCGAACATCAGCTGCAGCGCAACGTGGCCCGCCTTGTTGCAGACCGTGTCCGGGTCGACCTCCGTCGCGCCGATGCGATTGAAGAAGCGCATCGGGAAACAGCCGGCGATGAGGGAGCAGGTGCCGGTGTAGTGGGTTTGCAGGATGGCCTTGCCACCGTCGCGCTTTCGAATTTCGTTGAGACGGGCGGCAATGTCGGAAAGCGCCTGGTCCCAGCCGACCGGCTCGAACTGCCCCGATCCCTTCGGCCCGCAGCGTTTCAACGGATGCACGAGCCGCTTCTCCGGATCGCGCCAGACGCCGTTGTAGGCGATCGAACATTTCCCGCAGAGCGCGCCGCGGCTCAGGTCATGCCCAGGATCACCGACCACGCGCAAACGACCGTGGTCCGATTTCTTCACAAGCATGCCGCATGCATCGTAGCAATCGCGGGGACACGTCGTACGGATTGCGGCCACTTCCATTCTCAAGACCCACGAAGCAGGACATCGACACGTGGCATCTTCGTCCAAACGCGCTCTCGTGCGAAGCGCGTTTTCATTGCTTTCGGCGCCCGCAATTTGTGCAAGGCGATCGCTGGGCTTCGTCGGGGTTTCCGTTACTCAACCTGCGGTGGATGAACAACGATGCGGCCGGTCGGGGTCACGACCGTGTTGCCGCGCGCCGGGGATTGGTCAGCGGGAGTTTCCGGCTTTTCGGTTTCGAGAATCCTGGCGATCAGATCTTCTTTCTCGCGCAGGCGCTGATCGTTGGCGGCCGTGACCGCCGCGACATCGCCCGTGGTGCCGACGGTCGGGCGGAACGGTGCGTTCTTCTCGTAAGCCGCCGTTATGACCTCGCGCCATATTTCTGCCGGCAGCGCGCCACCCACGACCCGGTTCATGGTGCGGCCGTCGTCGTTGCCGACCCAGACGCCGGCCGTGATGTCGGACGTGTAGCCGACGAACCAGGCGTCCCGGAAATCCTGCGAGGTGCCGGTCTTGCCGGCCACCGTGCGGCCCGGGATGGCGGCGCGCCGGCCCGTGCCCATCGCAACGGCCGCGCGCAGCATGTCGTCCATGGCCGCGACGGATGCTCGCGGGATCGCGACGTCCGACTTGGCGTCGATGCGCTGGAACAGCACCTTGCCGCCTCCGGTGCGGACGCGGCGGATGGCGTAGGGCTCGTTGACGTAGCCGCCGTTGGCGAAGGCGGCGTAGGCGCCGGTCAGGTCGAGCAGCGAGACCTCGGAGGTGCCGAGGGCGAGCGACGCGTCCTTGCGCAATGGCGATTTCATGCCGAGGCGGCGCGCGGTGGCCGCTACGGTGTCCGGGCCGGCGTCAAGCGTCAGGCGCACGGCGACGGTGTTCAGCGACTGTGCCAGCGCGTTGCGCAGCGTCGTCGCGCCGAGGTAGCGGCCGTTGTCGTTCTTCGGCGACCAGCGCCCGGCACGGACGGGGGCGTCCTCAACGATGCTATCAGGGGTGAGGCCCCGCTCGACGGCGGTCAGGTAGACCACAGGCTTGAAGGCGGAGCCGGGCTGGCGATGGGCTTTCACCGCGCGGTTGAACTGGCTGTCCGCATAGGAACGGCCGCCTACGAGCGCGCGGATGCCGCCATCGGGCGCGAGTACCACGACGGCGGCCTGGCCAGCGTCGAGCGCCTCGCCGCGCTTGGCCAATGCGCGCTCGACGATCTCGCCCGCGCGGCGTTGCAGGCCGGCGTCCAGCGTGGTCTCGATCACGATCTCGTCGCGATCGGCGTCCTCGAAGCGTGTTGCGGCGTCGAGGACGAAGTCGACGGCGTAGGCCATCTCGGCCTGATCGGGCACGCGCATCAGCGGCGAGAAGCGGATCTCGCCGGCGCGCGCCGCGGCGGCCTCCGGCGCGCTGATGAAGCCCGCCTCCTGCATCTTGTCGACCACGAGACGGCCGCGGGCGATGGCCTGGACCGGGCTCGCGCTCGGGGCATATTTCGACGGCGCTTTCAGGAGGCCTGCGATCACCGCCGCTTCGGCCAGCGACAGGTTGCGTGCGGATTTGGCGAAGTAGCGTTGCGAGGCGGCCTCGATGCCGTGGGCACCGCCGCCGAAATAGACACGGTTCAGGTAGAGCTCGAGGATGTCGCGCTTCGAAAGGCGCAGCTCGAGCCAGAGCGCCAGCACCAATTCCTCGGCCTTACGCGACCAAGTGCGCTCCGAGGAGAGGAACAGGTTCTTGGCGAGCTGCTGCGTGATGGTCGAGCCGCCCTGCGTCAGACGGCCGGCGCGCAGATTGACAACGGCGGCGCGCAGGATGCCGAGCGCGTCGATGCCCGGATGCTCGAAGAAGCGCCGATCCTCGATCGCAACAACGGCCTCTGCCGCGTGCGGCGGCAGCATGTCGAGCGGGATGTAGGCGCGCGAGACGCCGCGTTCGGCAAGCGGGCTGCCGTCACGCGCCATGATGCGAATGACCGGCCCCGTCGCCTTGGGCCGCATGGCGAGCGGATCGGGGAAGACGACTGTGTAGTAGATGAAGAGCGCGCCCACGACAGCAGTGGCCGCCAAGAGCAGCGCCAACGGCCCGAGCAGGAGGATGCGGAAGCGAAGCGGCGCGGACGCGCGTCGTCCGTCGTCCGGCGGCGGGGGGCGTCCCCAGTCCGGATCAGGTCCCCATTCGGGATTGCGGAAGCGATCCGGCCGGTCCGGTCGCCAATGATCGTGGCCGTCGTACCCCATGCGCTTTCGGCCCCACACGCAAAGCGTGAGTCTAGGCGCAGCATGGCTAAGAGCGCGTTAATCCGTGCTCAGCGGCTCGTGAAGAGGGCGGCGATGAGGCCCAGGAGAATACGGGCCGCGATGGTGAAGAACATAAAGAGAAGCTGGCGCTCCTCCAGCAGCAGCTCGACCCAGATGTTGTACTTGGGATCGATGCCGGTGGATGTGATCAGGCTTTTGAGGTCGCGCGCCCAGCCGAGCATCATCGACAGTGTCTCGGGCGAATTGTAGCCGACAAGCGCGAGCGCGAAGGCGCCGAGAATGAGTGACAGAAAGATCGTGCTGGTGCCCAGCAGAAGACGCAGAAACATGTCGCCGTTCCCTTCCGCGCGATCCCGCGCACCTGCCGGCCGCGATTTCGCTCCGCCCGTCTTGACCGAGACCCCCGCCGTCCCAACATGAAGCGGGGCGTTACCCGTCCCGCGCTGCAAAACTAGGTCCGCAGAGCGCGGCGGGCAAGTTCCGTTTGCAAGGGGGATTTTTCAGAGTCGAATGAAAGAGAGCACCGTCGAGCGCTACGCGGATCCCGACGTCGCGGCATCCGTCGCCCGCATCGAAGCCGTGTCGCGGCTGATGGATGACCTGTTCGAGATCCCCGGCACGAACGTCCGCGTCGGCCTCGACTCGATCATCGGGCTCGTACCCGTGGTCGGCGATCTCATCTCGCAGGCGGTTTCCAGCTACATCATCTGGGAAGCACGCCAGCTCGGTGTCTCGCGCCTCATCATGGCGCGGATGATCGCCAATTCGGCGGTCGATACGGTGATCGGCATCATCCCCGTGGCCGGCGACGCGTTCGACGTCGCCTTCCGCGCCAACCGGAAGAACCTCGCGCTGCTCAAGGGCCATCTTGCGAAGCACGGACATGTCCGGCGCCAAGGTGCGGGCGCCGGTCCCGTCATCGACGTCACGGCGCGCCGCGTCGGCTGACCCTTTTCGCGACGCTCTGTTGCAGACGGGCGTCACCTTCCCGTTCTTTCACGCGCAAGTCTCGAATAACGCTGTGGATTCCTTGCTGAAGCCGTAGTTGCCTCTCTGCGACTCAGTGATGGATAAGGTGTTCATAAATCGCTCGTTCCGGTGTTGCGTCGGCCTACAGCCCCCTCAAGGATCGCAATGCCAAGGCTCACTTCCTTCGTCTCTCTCGCCACCGTCCTCCTCGCACTCGGCGGGTGCTGCCGCGATACCATTCGCGAGATGGCGTCGCTAAAGGACGGCGTTGCGCCGCGCTCGCAGGCGCGGACCGCTGCCGCCAAGGCGGCGCCCCAGCGGGAGGAGAGCCGCTCGGCCGAGGTCGTGCGCGAGGATGACGACGAGGGTATCGAGACGAGCTCGATCAAGAAGCCCGACTGCCAGGGACAGCACCTCGCCTATCAGGCGACGAAGGAATACCTGAAGAACTTCGGCCCCAAGCCGCCGGACCAGCCCGGCGAGCTCGGCCCGTGCAATCCCAACCAGTAGTAGGCGTTCGACTGCGGCCTGCGATACGACAGAAGCCGTGCTGTCGCGTCGAGCAGCTATTCCTCGGTTTGCTCGTGGAGACTTGCGTGTGTACCGGCCTTCGCCGGCATGACGTAGAATTTGTGTTGGCCGGCTGCCGCTCATGAAACGTCACCCCGGCGCAGGCCGGGGTATACGCCAGCTTCAACGTATGTGCCCGTCGTCGTGGGATGACTAGCCCGCCTCGCGGATCTCGCGGGCGGCGACGGTGGCAAGCAGGGCGCGCCAGATCTCGAGCATCGCAAGCGAGTCGAGACCACAGTAGGCGAGCAGGTTTCTTGCAGCCTCGCTGGCTTGCTCAGGTTCCAGCTCGCCGGTGACGATCTTGTTCCAGGTCTCGCTGGCAGTGGCGCCTTCCTGGATGGCGAGCCCCTTGTAGGATAGCCGCGGCACGAGCGCCGGCAGCACCCATTTGATCGACGTCTTGCCGCGGAATCCGGGGTGGACGACCATTTGCTCCGTGAAGACATCCATCAGGTCGACGACGCGCCCGTTGACGTTCTCCAGGAATGCTAGCTCGTGCGGCTGGCGCTCGGCGAGCTTGGCGTTGATGCCTCTCTCGAACGGCTTGTTCCAGACGATCACCGTGCCCTCCGCGGGGATCGCACGCTTCAGGGCGTCGATGAACGGCCGATCGGGGCAATCGGTGTCCGTGTAAAGGAACTCGTGATGGATGGGCTCCCCACCCGGCTCCGTCACGACGTGCATCGAGAACTGGAACGGGACGTGGTTGAAGGGGCTGTAGCCCACAAAGCGCGGAAGCGCGCAGGGAAACGTCTCGTAGTCGAGGAAGGCAATGGGGTAGCGGATCTCGTTCAGGAACGCTTCGAGCGGGGCGAGATCGACGTACGGCCGGCGGCGCTGCGCGGCCTCGACCTGGTGGCGCTGCGGGACCGAGAGGTCGAAGTCGGCAGGCACCTCCGTGACGGAAAGGATACCGCTATCGACCAGGCTCTTAAGCTTCTTTGGTGACGCGCCGATGCGCGTCAGGTCGTGGACGCTGTAGTCCGGCACGTCCGGGTTGATGTAGGCGAAGGTCGTGCACTGGCTGCTGCGGCCTTTGTAAATGCAGGTGCAGGGCGGTGGCGGAAGAGCCGCGAGCTGGATCAGATCGTGGGCGGCATCCATCTCAGCCGCAACGGCATCGAAGAGCGGCGTCGCGCGGTCGGTGAAGTCCTCGCGCGTGAAGAGACGGTCGATGTCGAGCGTGCCGTCCGAGACGTAGTCGCCGTTGAGGCGGACAAGGTGCAGACGGCCGAGCGGCACGCCGTTCTCGCGCAGGACGAGCGCCTGGAAGGCGATGTCATGCGCGTAGAGGTCGTCCTTGGCCTTGCGGTCCTCGCCGCTGGTCGAGGCCTTGACCTCGTAGAGGTCGTAGGCGCCGGAGGCGCCGTTCCAGACCAGGATATCGCAGGCGGTCGTGTAGCGGTCGGTCTCGAAGACGGGCTGGTAGAGGACCTGCGCACGCTCGGCCACGAGTTGCGCGGTGCCGACCGCGTCCCCGCGCCGGATCAGGACGCCATCGGGAAACAATTGCCGCGCCCGTACGTCCACATCGTTGCCGATCTCGATAATGGCCTGATCGAAGACCGAGAGCGGCTCGGCGCGGTAAACCTCGGGTTTGTGGACCTTAACCCAGGCGTTGTGGGCACAGTCGCGATAGACGAGATAGTTCGTCTTGCTGAGCTTCATGCCCCCGGCCTCCCCTGAGCTGGCCCCTGCGGGTCCGCGTGCCTATCTGACCTCGAGCGCTGAAACCCATTGCGCGCCCCGAACGTACAAAAGGCTGTAAGCTCCGCCAAACCGAGATTGAGGCTTTCCCCGTGCTTATTCGCAGGCCGCCCGATATTCCGACGTCCGAGATCACGCCGCACAGCGTTTATTTGCGGCGGCGCGAGCTTTTGGCCGGCCTGGCGGGACTTGCGGCGTTTTCCGCTCTACCGAGCCTGGCGGCGCGGGCGGCGGCACCGGCCGCCTTGCAGAAGAGCCCGTTCTCCACGGACGAGACCGTGACCCGCCGCGGGGACGCGACCAGCTACAACAACTTCTACGAGTTCGGCACCGGCAAGGACGATCCCGCGGCCAAGGCCGGATCGCTCACGACGACACCGTGGTCGGTCAAGATCGACGGGCTCGTTGCCAAGCCCGCAACGATGACGCTCGAGGACATCCTGAAGCCCGTTACGCTCGAGGAGCGCATCTACCGGCTGCGCTGCGTCGAGGGCTGGTCGATGGTGATCCCGTGGGTTGGGTTTCCGCTTGCGGATCTCCTGAAGCGCGTCGAGCCGCTCGGCAACGCGAAGTACGTCGCGTTCGAAACGCTCGTGCGGCCGGCTGAGATGCCGGGCCAGCGCGGGCTCTTCCAGCCGCTGCCGTGGCCCTATGTCGAGGGCCTGCGGCTCGACGAAGCCATGCATCCGCTGACGATCCTCGCCACCGGCATGTATGGCGAGGCGATGCTTCCGAACCAGAACGGTGCGCCGCTCCGGCTCGTTGTGCCGTGGAAATACGGCTTCAAGAGCATCAAGTCGATCGTGCGCATCTCGCTCGTCGACAAGCAGCCGCCGACGACGTGGAAGGCGCTGGCTGAGGACGAGTACGGCTTCTATTCGAACGTGAACCCCGAGGTCGATCATCCGCGCTGGAGCCAAGCCACGGAGCGGCGCATCGGCGAGGGCAGCGGCCTTTTTGCCAAGAGGCGGCCGACGCTGATGTTCAACGGCTACGGCGATCAGGTGGCGCAGCTCTACGCGGGCATGGATCTTCGTGCGAACTACTGACCCCCGGAACATGACGACGACCGCAACATCCGCCGCGCAGGTTCGCACCCGCCCTTGGGCTTGGCCGGCATGGCTCGGGCCTGGAAGCTGGGCGCTTTATGCACTCGGCCTCGTGCCCGCGGTGTGGACGTTCCATCTGGCCGTGTCCGATCAGCTCGGCGCCGATCCGCTCAAGGTGCTCGAGCGCTCACTCGGCCTCTGGTCGCTGCGGTTCCTTGTGATCGGGCTGGCCATCACGCCGCTCCGGCGGATCGGCGGGCCCAACCTCATTCGCTACCGGCGCACGGTGGGGCTGCTCGCGTTCTTCTATGCGCTGTTCCACGTGACGGTGTACGTGTGGCTCGACCAGCAGCTTGATCTCGGGCTGATCTGGAAGGATATCGTCAAGCGACCCTATATAACGGTCGGTATGGTGAGCTTCCTGATCCTCGTTCCGCTGGCGGTGACGTCAAATGCGACGATGATCAAGCGGCTTGGCGGCGCGGCATGGCAACGGCTGCATCGCTGGGTCTATCTGGCGGCAGCAGGCGCGGCGCTGCACTTCATCATGCTGGTGAAGGCCTGGCCCGTGGAACCCTTCGTCTATGCGGCGATCGTTGCCGGACTTCTTTTCTTCCGGGTTGCAGACCGCACCCGCAAAGCGACAAACAAACTCGAACGAGGACGCCTATGACCAAGACACATGAAACCCACGACGACGCCTACTGGCGGGAGAAGCTCACGCCGGAGCAGTACCGCGTGCTGCGTCAGGGCGGCACCGAGCGGCCGTTCACGGGCGAGCATCTCAACACCCACGACAAAGGCAAGTTCTCCTGTGCCGCCTGCGGCACGCAGCTCTTCTCGTCGGACACCAAGTTCGAGTCCGGCACCGGCTGGCCGTCGTTCGACGAGGCGCTTCCGGGCGCGATCGAGTATCTCCGCGACACGTCGCACGGCATGGTGCGGACGGAGGTGCGCTGCGCCAACTGCGGCTCGCACCTGGGCCACGTCTTCGACGACGGCCCGACGAGCAGCGGCAAGCGCTATTGCATCAACTCGGTGTGCCTCAACCACGATAAGGAATAGTCCGACAACCTCCTAGGTTGCCGATCTTCCGCACACGTGCAAGCATCGCGGCAGGAACCGCTTTCCCGGTGCCGCATGCAGTCGCCGTACGATCAAATCAACGAGCACCTTCACCGCTGGGCCGAGGATCCGGCCGGCTGCATGATGAAGGTCGCGCCGGACGTCGTTTATACGCTCAACGTGTCGCGCGATCTCCTTCCGCTCGGCGGCGAGACGGTCGGATGGGATGCGGTCAACGCCGTCATGCTCGGGATTCGCGAGGTGTTCGACTACCTCGTCTACAATCCGCGGATTCTGAGCGTCGAGGACAACGTGGTGCGTGCGCGCATCGAGCTGATGTTGCGTCACAAGCCGAGCGGAGAAATCCTCACCGGGCAGATGCGCAGCGTGTTTACCGTGCGGGACGGCCTCATCGCCCGGGTGGACGAATACGTCGACGCGCCGATGGTGGAAAGCTTCATGCGGCTCGTCGCGGCAGACAAGCCACCATGAGGGAGGGTGGCTCAAAAAGACGTACCCCGCCGGGGAGCCTTGCGGCTCCGGGACGGGGCAGCACCTTTCGGCGCCTAACGTTCGCCATTGCTGGCGTCCGTCTGGGTGTTCAACGCACGTTGTGGGGCGAGGGTTCCGGAAAATTATCTTAGCCCGCTTCGCCGATGATGTAGCGGGCGATCTGATCCTCGCGCACGCCCTTCTCGCTCCGCGCCCAGCCGCGCACGGAGACGCCGGCCTGATGCACGGTCTCGGGATCGCCCGAGATCAGCGGGTGCCACCAGGCGAGGCCGCGGCCTTCGTTGATGCGGCGGTAGGCGCAGCTTTCCGGCAGCCACGTGAGTCGCTTCACCGCCTTGAGATCGACGGACAGGCAATCCGGCATGCGCGCGAAGCGGTTCTCGTAGTCCTTGCAGCGGCAGGAGCCGAGGTCGAGCAGGCTGCAGGCGAGGCGAGTCAGGAAGATGTTGCCGGTGTCCTCGTCCTCGATCTTGTTGAGGCAGCACTGGCCGCAGCCGTCGCACAGCGAATCCCATTCGGCGGGCGACATCTCGTTCAACCGCTTCGTCTCCCAGAACGGCTTTGCCTCGCCGTCCGCAGCCCACACCGCCGGATCGTCGTCATGCTCCTCGCGCTCGGCGCGACGCTTCACTGCGCGCGCCTCAACGCGCGGTGCCGCTTTCTTCCTCGATTTTTTCGACCGGCCGGATTTGCTCACGATATGGCGCCTTCGGGAAATTTGGATCGATAGCTCACAGCGTCTCCCAGATCGGTGGCGGCATACACGCCGCGCGCGACGGCACGGGCGACGCAGTCCGCCGCGACCGATCCAACGCGCATCAGTTGCATCAGGCGGTCGAGCGGGGAGGCGGCAAGGGCCACCTTTCCGGTGGCAAGCACGAACAGTACGTCGCCGTCAACATGGGAGTGAATGGGACGCAGCGCGCGGGCCAATCCGTCCTGGGCCATGATGGCGACGCGCTGCGCCTCGGCCTTGGTCAGCACGGCGTTGGTGGCGACGACGCCGATAGTGGTGTTGCCACCGGGTGCGGGCGACGCGATGTCAAACCGGCTGCCGGCGAACGGCTCGGTTTCCGAAGCGGAAGGCAACGCCCGCGGCCAGCCGCGACCGCCGAACTCGCCCGCAAGCTCGTAGGGCGCGGCCCAGAAATGGGCAGTGCCGGGGATCACGGCCGAGCCGAACGCGTTGACGGCGATGAGCGCGCCCACCTGCAGGTCGCCGTCGAGCGCGCTCGCTGAGCCCAGGCCGCCCTTGAGGTTGCCGGCCATGGCGCCCATGCCTGCGCCCGCGTTACCGAGATCGAAGTCGCGCCCGGCACTGGCACAGGCTTCCATGCCCCACGCGCGGTAAGGCGGCGTCTCGCCCCAATCCTTGTCGCCGCCGTTCGGCAGGTCGAACAGGACGGCCCCAGGGACAACAGGGGAAACCGGCGTGGTGCCTCCCGCGAGGCTGAACCCCCGGCCGCGGGCGCCGAGCCATGCGACCGCGCCGGACATGGCCTCGAGGCCGTACACCGATCCGCCCGACAGCACGACGCCGTCGACCGCCTCGACAAGGCAACTGGGATCGAGCGCATCTGTCTCGCGCGTGCCGGGTGCGCCGCCGCGCACATCACAGGCCGCAAGCGCGCGCGCCCCGGGAAGCACGACGGTCACGCCGCTGCGGACGGACGGCGACTGCGCGTTGCCGACGGAAATCCCGTCCACGTCGGTGATGAGATTGCGCGGTCCGGGGCGGATGGGCATCCCGGCAGATCCTTCCTCGGGCAGCGTTCGAAGCGGGGCGGACGTTACCATCCGATTCCCTCGCCCGTCACCCCGTGGAGGTCCGCCTGCTACTTGCCGTCCCCGCCCTCGCGCAAGGTCATAATGTAGGCCACGACGTTGCCGATCTCTTCGCGCGACAAGGCGATGGCGGGCATCGGCGGGTGCGGAATGACGATCCGCCCGGCAATGGCCTCCATGGTCTGGCCCGGTTTGTTGGCGATGGCCACGAAGGTCGGGACGTCCGCGGCGACCGGCGAGACCGCGTGCGCGGAGACCACGTGGCAGGCCACGCAGGCGCGCTCCGCCAGTATGCGGCCTTTCTCGGGGTCCGGTTTCGGTGTGTGGGGCCCCGCTGCGAAGCCGGGCACCGAGAAAATGCCAAATCCAACGACGACACCCATGATGCTGCGTGCCGTCTTAGTCCCCCGTGGCCCCATCACCATATGCGCTCCGCCAAAGCCTCTTCCTCGTCGAGCCGATCGATCTCCGTACCCTTGAAGTCCGCCCGAGAGACGACTCCTACAATCCTTCCGCGCTCCACAACAGGGATATGACGGAAGCCACCGTCGTTCATGGCCCGCAAGGCATCGATGGCCTTGTCCTCGGGGCGGATCGTCACGGGATGGGATGTCATCGCTTTTTCGAGCGTGACGGCCGCCGCGTTGCCGCCCTTGGCCAGAACCTTGACGGCGTCCCGGCCGGTGAAGATGCCGATGAGGTGCTCATGATCGTCGACCACGAGCACCGAGCCGACGTGCTTCTCGCGCATCGCCTTGCAGGCGTTCTGCACGATTTCACCGGCGGGCATGAGCAGGGGCTCCTGATCCCGGACGATGTAGCCGAGCCTGCGATTGACCATGTGTCGAGTTCCTCCTCTTTTGGTTTCTACGGTCTTCTCACGGTGCGAGCCGGTAGGCGGCATGACAGCCGATGCAATTGCCCATGATGTCCCGCAGGTCGGCGAGAATCTCGGCGCGCGAGGTCCCCCGTCTCGCCTTCTCGGCGAGCCGGTCGAACTTGTCGTGCGTATCGAAGCTCATCATGGCAAAGCCTATCGGTGCCTTGAGACCCGTCGTGGGAGGGACCTCCTGCAGCAGCTTCGCGCCCGATCTCGCGGCGATCTCCGGCACGCGTCCGGTCTCGTTCTCGGCCATCGCTGCGACGATGCCCTGAATGGTCTCGAGGTAGGTCCGCATGCCCGCGAGCATCCGCTCCGCCTCGGCGGCACTCAGCGCGACCGCCTCACGCGGGTCACCCTCGGTTTGCGGGGGTCGTTGGGCGGATGCCTGGAGCGCGCCCATCGAAACCAGGGCCGCGAGCAGTGGAGGCAAAGCATAGCGTCGGAAAGTCATCGCGGTAAGGTCTTCCCTCGGCGGGTCGTCGGGCACACACGCCATAAGGACACCGTATTTCAGACCCCACAGCCTTGATCAGGATCAGAGTGCCCGGCCGCGGAGGCGGGTTGCATGCGTTCGTTCATATGCGGGCGCCGTCGGAGGATGCCATGCGCAAGTCGTTGCACGCCCTTTTTTTTGGTTCGCTCCTCTGCGGGGGGAGCGCCGCAGCCGCCGCGGAGGATCCCGGCCAGGCCTTGCTCGAAAAGCGGTGCGGGCGGTGTCACGGCCTCGCGGCGGAGGCGAAGAGCCGTCTCAAGAACGCGCCGAACCTCTGGGACACGCTGCGCGCCTACCCCGCGGAGCGGCTCGACTTCGAGCTTGCCGAGGGGATCGGCTCGCGCCATCCCGCCATGCCGCAGATCCAGTTCACGTCCGACGAGATCGTGCTGGTCAAGGCGTACCTCCAGGTCGAGTAACACGCTTCCCGGATCGCGCGGCTTGCGGGACGGCGCGCGGCGTTGCATGAGTCTGTCGTCGGACCTCGGTATGGTCCGGCGCCAAGTCTCGGTCGACGGGGGCTGCCGTGGCACGTGGACTCGCGCGGGCGTTCGCTGCGTACTTCTCGGATCTGCTGCTCTGGATCTCGATTGCGGGCGCGCTCGAGGTCGCGGCCGTCGTGGGCATGGGGCTGCTCTGCATCCTCTCCGCCGGCTACTTTTTCGAGAGCATGAAGAAGAACCCGGTCGTGCTCGTGCTCGGCGGTATCGTGGCGCTCGCGGGCACGTTCCTGATGTTCCGGGAGGTGCGGGCCATGATTTTTCCGCCGCCTGCGCTGGTCGCCCCGGCACCCAACTCGGAAAACCCTCCTTCGCCGCAGCCGGCTCCCGATACGACGCCTGCGCCCGTCACGTCGTCAAGAGAGCCGAGCGAGCCGTCGGCGATTGTGTGCCTCGGACTGTCGCGTCCTTCCTGCTCGGCGCAATCGAAATGCATTTGGCTTCCTTCGATCGACATGTGCCTGGACCGGCCATCGAAGGACCTCACGCCGACGTGGAATATCCCGAACACCTATGAGCTGACGACATGCGCGTTCCTGCCCGCCTCCGCCTGCAAGGAGGTCAAGGCGTGCTACTGGTCGCCGCTTTTCAATCGCTGCGAGCGGCTGATCGTCGGCACGCGGCTCGGAGGGGCGCAGCCCATCCAATTGAGCTGCAACAGCCTCGCAGAGAGCGCGTGCAAGGCCCGCTCCGACTGCCTCTGGATCCTCAACGGGTGCATGAAGGATCTGCTGAAGAAGCCGCAGGGGGAGTAAAGGGCTGCCGACAAATGCCATCGGCGCATCGTGCTCGGCAAACTTCGGCGGCGGGCACGTTGGTACAGGTTTCGCTAGTTCGCGGTGGGCGACGCGGATGGTTGTTCGAAAAATGCCCCGTCGCCGCTATCGACAATATAAACGCGGCGGAAGGTGAGCTTAGGGCCGGCTTGCAAAGCCCTTTGGCACAGTTCGACGAACTCCCCATCGATCATGACTGAGTTGAATCCCCCCGCATAGACGATCAGCTCGCAATCAGGATTTCTATGGCGCGCCTTGCCTTCGAGAGCACGAAGGAGGCCAGTCAAGTGTGCCGCGTCCTTATCTTCTCGGCTAATTGCTTCGTTCCGATTTGAGATCGAACCGTCGCTTTCCTTAAAATAGGGGCCCCAACCGGACAGGTATCCGTCTGTTTCAAGCTTCTCCAACATGAGCAAGCTGTCCCTACCGTGGTTTTCTTGTCGGCCCCAAAAAGGACCCGCGGTCGTGACTTGAAACCGACGCGATGCCCCATCACAACGAAGCTCAACATCTTCATCGGCGTTGGCCTCGCAAATCTTGAAGTGAGATGTCCCAACAACGTGCATGTGTTGTGTGAGATACAGCAACGGCCGCACTTCCTCGGCGTGCACCTTGTACCAACCGCCCCGTTGCAGTCTAAGGGTACGCTTGATCTCCTTATTGCTGCAAACGGTCTCGCGTAAATGATCCTCAAACGCAGCTAGGTCCCTTATGGGGTACCAAGCGCCTCGGGCGAAGGGGTAGGAGATGCCCATCAGGTCTTCAAACGCTGTGGTCATTGAAAGTTGCTACAAAGTGGCTGGTGTTGGGGACGTAACACTTCCCGTTGCCCCGGCCCGTCAAAATTATTGATTTTATGGTGCCCCTGGCCCGACTCGAACGGGCACGTCATTGCTGACAACAGATTTTGAGTCTGCCGCGTCTACCGATTCCGCCACAGAGGCATGTAGCAATTTCAATGACTTGGGCTTCTTATGGTCTGCCGCGTCTACCCTGGCTCTACCAGCGACGCAGGCGTTACATTGCCGCCCAGGCCCGAATCGCATCCTCTCTAACCCATGGCCCAGCCCGCCCGCAATGCCGATGCATTGCCGCGTCTCTTCGGATACGCGGCGCTTGAGCGTCACTATGGCTGGAGGCGTCGCACGATCGAGAACGCGATGCGCAAGGGTTTGCTGTGCCGGCCCGCCTACTACGGCAAACGTGCCTATTGGACAGCGGAGCAGGTTGACGACTACCTGCGGCGGCTCCGTGATGACCGTGCGCGCGTCGCCGTGAGTGCACCTGACGACATCGCACCCGAACGTATCGAAGATGCGTTTGACGTGCTCGCAGAGCGGTGGGCGGAAAAGCGCGGCGTTGATCTGCCACCCGGCTCCTACGTTTCAATCAACACGCCACTGACGGCCGATCAAGCCGCGCAGCACGCAAGTGCTGCCGCTGACGACTCTCAAAAGGCTGCACAAGCACTCGCGGAAGCATTCGCGCGGCTGGACCCCGTGCGCGTATGGCTCGTCGTCGGCGGCATGATCCCTGCGTTGAGGCCGGCTGCAGATGCGTTCCTCAAGAACATGACGGGGCTTGCTCCAAGCGAGACGCAAGACGAGTTGCGTGCGCTGGCGCTCGACATTCTTGATCAGGCGATCGGGGGCGAGTTTGTTGGGCCGTCGATTGAAAAGGCCGATACAGAGGGCGCTCTGTAGCCAGGGGCTGGGGCAATGCCGCCGATCATTGGTAAGGACGGCTTTCACATCTTGGAGCATGCCGAAGCGCTGAAGAAGTTTCATTTGTCGTTCGGGAATGCACTTGGCCAGTGGGGCTTGGTTGAAGAACGACTGAGCTATTGGTTTGAGGACGCTACCGGCCTTCCCTATGAAATGGCCCGCGCAATCTTCTTCGCGCCGCGGACGTTTCAGGGCCGAACGGATTTATTGGAGGCCGCCATAGAACACGGCCAACACCTCAAAGCCGAAAGCCGCAAGTTCATCGCGGCAGCAACTAAGAAGGCCGGAAAGCTAAGTAGCTTCCGCAACAGCCTCGCGCACGGCGAGCAGACATTTGACGCTCGGTCAGGCTCTCCTACGCACAAGCAAGTCATATTGATCTCAGGCCGCCACCATCCATTGGCCGCGGCCGACAATGCGGTAACGCTGCTGAAACTCGAGCGAGCCACGACCAATTTCCGCGAGCTGGCTCGACTGCTGTTCGATATGTCCGAGTTTCAGCACGACGTGAAGGACGCGGAAACCGCCGACGCGAGTTTGAAAGCACTGGCCCGCCTTCCTGACCAAGCCGACAGGCCGCTGCCACCGAGCAACGGTGCCTAGGGCAACTGTGATTGCTCAGCGTCACGCTTCTCCAATCCCGACCCGACGCCCCGCATCCGGTCCGCCGCATATGGGCGACACAGCGTGAAAGCTGCCTCCGGCGTCCCGTGCAGCCACATTGCCCATTCGACCTCTGACGTGAGCAGCACGGGCATTCGCTCGTGATTGATCGAGGCTGTCAGTTTGTTCGGCGTCGTCACGAGTATTAACGACACGGCGAGGCGCCTTTCCGGGCTCGCGGCGCACGAAGCCCCACGACAGTGCGATTTACTCCGATCCCCATCGTCGGCGAACCGCGCGATTGGCGCGGTGTCGCTCGGCAAGATCGCGTCGCGAGGCTCGAAAGCGGCAGCGGTACCGCTAAAAGCCCCATGGAGCCTTCGCCCGCTTGGTTGGCGTTCGATCGGCGCACACAAGCCCTTGGGCCTTGTACCCAACACCTCTATATTCTCAGGCCGTATACGCACAGAAACGATCGCTCTACCCATCTGCGCCAAGTGATATTGCATTCCATTTCCTCATGCCGGAGCATCCATGTTTAGGTACCTGTCGCGGGCGTTCAAGTTCATCGCCGCCCTGATCGTCGCTTGCTTGGCCCTTGTCGGCGCCTACTTCGCCTGGCCATACCTTTCCGAAAGCAAGATCGACACCACCGGCCAATCTGAAGCGGTTCGCCTCAGCGGCGACGACACCCTCATCGTCTTCATTCACGGCGTCACCGGCAACGCCCGCGGAACTTGGACCAACAGCATCGCCGGAAGGGATGCGTACTGGCCGGACATCATCAAGAGCGACCCGAGGTTCGACCACTCCGACATATTCGTCTACGACTACTACTCCACCCCCGCCGGGCCGAGCCTGACTTTTGAGCAGCTGGCGCAGACTCTCTACATCACCCTCAAGGAGCAAGTGAAGTTCGAGGAGTACCACCAGCTTTTCTTCGTCAACCACAGCATGGGCGGGTTGATCGCGCGGAAACTGGTCCTCGACCATGCGGACTTGGCGGAAAAGGTGTCCGCCATGGCGTTTTTCGGCACACCGACAAACGGCAATGCCCTTGCGGATGTCTTGCGCCACAGCCCCAATCCCCAATTCAACTCCATGCGTTATGAGGACCGCATGCTGGTCGACATGCAACAAGCCTGGAAACGCCAAAGGTTCACGTTCCCCTCGATATGCGCTTACGAAAGCGTACCCAACCGCGTCGTCACCTACGAAAGCGCTGTTGCGTTGTGCAACCGCGAGGACATTCCCCTGCTTTATGATCACGTCCAGATGGTCAAGCCTGCGAGCAAATCGGATGACACCCGCTATGACGTGCTTCTGCGCACCTACAGGGAAGGTTTCGAGCATTCCGCCAACAGCTTGCTTGAAGCGGCGGACGCACGTCTCGACGAAGCTTGGACCAAAGACGACGGCAAGGGCGTACAACGCGCCTTATCCAGCTTCGAAGCCGTCCTCCAGTGGATTTCACAAAGTGACCAGGAACTCTGGGCCAAGGCCAAGCTTCTGCACGCCGAAGCGGCATACAAGCTCTTGGACATCGTCGGAACGGATGCCGAGAACGCTCCGTCGGCCGACACCATCATCTCCAATTTTGAGGAGGCGTTACCTGTCGCGAAGACCGAACTCGCGGCGAGCGATTGCGCGCGGGCGCATTATTTCTACGCCGAGACACTCATGGCATTCGGCGACACCGCAGCCCTGACAAAAGCCATCGACGCCATCGAGCACTCGCTATCCGACACGCCGGAACCCGGCGACAACCGCAAGTCATCAATGGTCTTGATGGCTTTGGCGAGAGCGCAGCACGCTTGGCGCACTCAAGGGACCGACCAAGAACGAACAAGCGATCTAAAAACGGCCCTCAAATCCATCG
>CAZDUD010000064.1:0-20499 GCA_964508485.1 uncultured Hyphomicrobium sp.
CCTCCCCCACACGCGCTCTCGTGGTTTTCGCAAGATGAACCGTGCCTGAAAGCGCCATTCAGTGTCGGTTCAAAGCGCATCTTCTATGTCTCCTGCCACCACGCCCGGCCGCTGCCGGTCGAAGATGGAACAGGAGAACGACGATGAACCGCACGATCCCCCTCGCCCTGATGCTTTCGATCGCCGCCCCGGCGATCGCATCGGCCGGCACGGTTGATGATCGCATGGATCGCCAGACCGCACGCATTGAGCACGGCCGTCAGACCGGCGCGATCACGTGGACCGAGGGCATCAAGCTGCGCGCCGAGCAGAACCGCATCGCCCGCACGAAGGTTGCGCTTGAGGCGGACGGCTATCTCTCTAAGTCCGACCGCGCGAAGCTCGCCGAGATGCAGTCGGACGCATCGAAGAACATCCGCAAGGAATCACGCGACAGCTGGCATCGCCTCTGGGGCTTGCCGCGCGTCGGCAAGTAAGGATCGAGAGACCTTATACCGATAGGCCACCCCCATGACCCACACCCTGCTGCCGCTCTCGCTCGTGGTCGCTGCCACGTTCGCCGTCCCTGCGACGGCGAACGCAGGCTGCCACCTCATCGATTGCGTCGAGAACGTCTACGTTCAGCCGAAAGAAATCGCGACACGGAGTTGCGAGGATCTCTGGATCCTCCGCAATTCGATTTGGAACGACGCCGGCTACTGCTTCAAGACTCCGCGCGCCGTCAAATTCTTCGGCACGCATGCCTGCCGGTTCGCCGATCAGGCCGCCGTGCCGCTCAACGACTATCAGCGCGCCAACGCGAAGACCATCCGCGCAGTCGAAACAGCGAACGGCTGCAGCGCGAGCTGAATTCCCTTTGCCCCACCCTGCGTCCTCCCGCTGGGCCGATCGAAAGATCGGCTCTTTTTTTGTGCCGCGGGCGCCACAGACATGAACGCCAGATGAGCCGCGCGTTCAAAGTGAGTTCAATCGCGATGCATCAGTCTCGGTCATGAGGCTCCGGGGGTACTGACAGCTGTCAGCCGGGCCCCGCATGAAATAGGGAGACTGAACATGAGAACCTCACTCATCACGAAACTGTCGATCGCTGCTGCCGCGACCATGCTGACGCTGTCGCCCGCCCTCGCGGGTAGCGGCAAGGGCTACTATTCGCACAACAACGGCTACGGGTACGGGTACGGTTACGACTACGGCAAGTACTCCAAGTACGACTACAGGAAGCACAAGCACGCCCATAACCACCGACACTTCCGCCACCGCCACTGGAAGCCCCGCTTCTATGCGTGGAAGTACGGCTACAGGCCTTATCGCGGCTGGTAATCCTGCTGCGACCAGGGCACGATCGGGCCGATCGAAAGATCGGCCCATTTCTTTTCGCCGGCCCTTGCGCGGCACCCGGTTCGGGACAAGACTTCAATCGACAGGGCTTACATCCCCAAAGGGACGAGCGACATGACGAACGCAGAGCTGATCGCCGGTCTTGCCGGCCCCGTGATGATGGCAATCGCCGCAGCGATCCTGGTCAACCGGCAGAGCATCGTCGGCATGATCAACGAGGTATCGAGCGGCCGCGGCTTCATTTTCTTTGCAGGTATCCTGACCCTCATTGCCGGCTTGGCCATCGTGCGGGCCCACAACGTTTGGGCGGCGGAGTGGACCATCCTTGTGACCGTCATCGGCTGGCTGGCCATCATCGGCGGCATCGTCCGCATCGTCTGGCCGGATCAGATCGCCGATGTCAGCAAGAAAATCTTGAGCAGCGAAAACACCATCACGGCCTGGGCTCTCGTCGCCCTGCTGCTCGGTGCCTTCCTGACCGCCAAGGGCTACGCGCTGGTGTAGAGTCGGCGGCAACCACACCAAAATCTAAGGTTAGCGGCGGGCAACCTTCGCGGAATCGCGGAGCAGGAGTAGAATTGAACGATCTTCCCGCAGTCGCACGAGGGCTGGACCGATGAAGATCACCCCTATCCTCTTGATGAGCATCATCACGATTTGCGCCGGACTGCCCCTGACCGCGGAGGTCGCGCAGGCAGCGCCGCCGGAAGAGGTATCGAAAGACATCATCGCCGTGCAGGTCAGGAAGCAGGGCTTTGAGTGCGGAACGCCGCAGAAGGCGGAACGCGACCAATCGACCGGAAATCCGGACGATCCCGTCTGGACGCTGACGTGCGACAACGCCGTCTACCGCGTGCATCTCATCCCAAACATGGCCGCCAAGGTCGAGCGGCTGCCGGACGACCAGAAGAGCAGCGAGCAGCCTTAGCTAATCGGTGCCGAACCGCACGGCATTGCGCGCCTTTACCTTCGCGGCTTCCACCTCGCGGTCGCGTGGTGGCGCGAGCGTCACGAGCGAGCCGAGCAGATCCTGCGCCGCCTTCGTCACTTGATCCACGGCCAGATTGAACGCGGCCTCATTGGCCTGCGACGGACGCGCGAAACCCGAGATCTTGCGCACGAATTGAAGCGCCGACGCGCGGATCTCCTCCTCCGTCGCGGGCGGCGAGAAATTGTAGAGCGTCTTGATATTGCGGCACATCGCATGGGCCTCCGGGAACTCGGCGTCCACAGCATGAAGACGATGGCGTGCGGCGCGACCCGACACGCGGCCGCCCACGCACCTCAGTTCACCGCTGCCACCTTCGGCTTCGCGATCTCCGCCTCGACCGCGCGCACAAGCCGGTCCGCATCGGGCGCCGTCGCAGAAAAGAAGCTCGTCACAAGCTTCCCGTCGCGGCCGACGAGGTACTTGTGGAAGTTCCACTTGGGCGCATTGAGCCAGCCCAGTTCCTCGCGCGCCCACTTGTAGAACGGATGCGCGTCCTCGCCCGACACCACGTTCTTGTCCGTGAGCGGAAACGTGACACCGAACATGCCCTCGCAGAATTCCTTGATCTCGCCCGCAGCCTTGGGCTCCTGCCCGCCGAAATCGTTCGACGGCACGCCGATCACGTTGAAGCCCTGCGCCTCGTACTTCGCGTTGAGCGCCTGCAGCGCCTCGTATTGCTTCGTGAAGCCGCAGAAGGAGGCGGTGTTCACGACCAGCAGCACGCGGCCCTTGAAGTCCGAAAGCGGCATCGGCTTGCCGTCGATGGACGTGAACGTGAAGTCCCAGGCCGTGCGCGCATTTTTGCCCTCCGCACCTGCAGCCGCGCCGACACCCGCCATCGCAGCGAGCCCGAGGAGCGCGGCGGAAGCAACGGTCTTGAAGCTCATGGAGCGGTCTCCCTATCCCGCAGGATTGCCATCCGAGCGCCCAGGTTGCACGCACCCCGAGCGCGGTTCGCATCTCACATGGGGTGGGACAACCGGTTGCACCAGCTATCCAAAACGTAACTTTGCATTTTTCGCGAAGCATGGCACGCTTCCCCCAGGATTCAACAACTGGAAGGAGGTGATCCGATGTCGAGTGGGATCTTGAGGACGGCGATGTCGGGATCGCTGGGTTTCAAGCCGGATCTGCCTCTGGGGACCGCCTGAGAGACCAGCGTATCGCGGCCCGGTGCTACAACCGCCGGAAATGCCGCCCGAATCTCACGGGGGCTGCCCACAGGGCGGCCCCTTTGCTTTTTTATCAGTCAGGATAGGCCAACAGGCCTAGCGCTCGTCGTAGACACTCCCGATCCCGGGATCCGGAACGACCGCGGAGCTACGCACGAACACCAGGCTGCGGTCGTGCCGCTGAAGCTTTACATAAGCGTCGAAGCCGCCGGCCATACCCGGCAGCTCGAGCAATCTCTCACCCGCCTCCAGAGCAACACACCCGTCATGCACCTGCGCCGAACCCGCCGCGTCGAGCGCGGCGAGCGTCTCCCGGTCCCGGCACGCGAGCGTCGAGGACTTGACCATCCACGTGTCCGCCTGCGCGGAGGCGGACACGGCGGCAAGCGCGATAGCTGCAATCGTGCGGCGAAACATCCCCGAGCATCCTCGCAAAGAAATCCAGTATATCAGACCGGGCACGGGCTACATTGATATGGTCCGGCAAAACGAGCGTCGCTCGCGCTGAACCCTATCGGGCTCGTACCATTTGCCCATTGCCTGGCACTCCCTGCCTCTGCCTATTGCCGACTGTCACACCCAACTTCCGAGTCTCCCATGCCGCTCCTTCGCTTCGACCTCATCGAAGGCCGCTCCAAGTCCGAGCTCAAGGCCCTTCTCGACGCCGCCCACCGCGCCATGCTCGCCGCATTCAAGGTGCCCGAGCGCGACCGCTATCAGATCGTGCACGAGCATAAGCGCTCGCGGATGATCGTCGAGGACACCGGGCTCGACATTCCGCGCACCGACGACGTCGTCATGCTGCAGGTCACGACGCGCCCCCGCGGCCGCACCGCCAAGGAATTGTTCTATCGCCTGCTGGTCGAGGAGCTGGAGCGGAGCTGCGGCATCGCACCGAGCAACGTCATGGTTTCGATGGTCGAGAACACCGACGAGGACTGGTCCTTCGGCTATGGCCGCGCCCAGTTCCTGACCGGCGAGCTTGGCGGCGCGGGCCCCGAGGAATGAGGCAAAGCTGATTTTTTTCGCGCCGGACGGAATAATTTACCCTCTCTGAGAAACGCGACAATTTCGCCGTCTTTCACTCTTTGACGACAAATTTCCTCCATCTCACCGTGTTTCTGTCCATATTGGACGCCAATCAGTTTTGTGAGTATCAGGGGAGGTTAGCGTGTTCAGTCGCGGTTCAAGTTCCGATCCCAGCATACCGAAGCCTCCGGGCCCGCCGAGCGGCTTGTCAGGTCCCACACCATCGTCCGGCAATGGGCGCGCTTCGCCATTCGGCGCAGCCACCACCATGGGCACGTCCGTCATCGGCACGGACCTGACGATCCTGGGCGAAAAGATCACCATCATTTCGCAGAACAAGCTGCAGATCGATGGCGACATCCGCGGTGACGTGACCGGCAAGCAGGTCGTCATCGGCGAGGAAGGCTCCGTCATCGGCACCGTCTGCGCCGAGCAGATCGAGGTGCGCGGCGGCGTGCGCGGCGCCATCAAGGCCCAGTCCGTGACGTTGCACCCGACATCGGTGGTCGAGGGCGACATTTTCCATCAGATGCTTTCGATCTCTGAAGGCGCTCAGTTCGACGGCCGCGTGCGCCGCGCGAAGGACCCCGCCGAGATTGCACCCAACCTCGACGTCGGCAGCTACCCTGCTCCGTCGCAATCACCGACAATCTGATTTCCGAACGCAACGCCGAGGGAAGAAACAGCGACAACGAGCCCTCTCCCGGTCCGGGGGAGGGCTCGCTGCATTTGGGGATCAGAAACCGCGGCGCCCGACGCTGTTGGCATCGATGCACGCCTGGTAGATGCGGATGTCACGGCCGACGAACTGGCACACGTACCGCTTATAATTCGGATTGTTCCGCACCTCGACTTCGGACACCTTCATGCCGTGCTCCCGCGCGACCTGGGCAACGAGATTGTCCTGGCAATAGGGCGTCGCGATCGGCGACCCGTTGACGATCTGAAAGCCATTGACGCACTTGATGCGCGCCTCGGCCGGCACCGCCGCAAGGAGCGGCGCGGCCGCCGCAGCCACCGCAAGACACAAACCAGGAAGGAACCGGTAACCATAAAGACTGGGAGAGAAATTCATCGGAGGACTCCAACGAAAAAGCGAGACGCCGGTGCTGCATACGTCGGCGTCCAGGGGTTCAAGAACTGCCTGACTAGCCGGATTGGATGGGGCGAGCTGTGCCCAAAGTAACAACAGGCGCGGGAAGATCGGCATGCACCCGATACCCTCCCGAAGAGACTTTGGGTAAGGTATGGGAAAGCCGCGGGGGAAGTTCAAGGCGGCGCAGGGGAACGTCTCACCATGCTCACCATCTATGACACCACCGGCCATAGCCTGTTGAAGCACAACGAAACGGCGCCCATTACGGCCGACACCGTCTGGTTCGACCTCCTGAACCCCACCAAGGAGGAGGACAACCACGTCGAAGGCCTGCTCGGCATCTCGGTGCCGACGCGCGCCGAGATGCGCGAGATCGAAGCCTCGAGCCGCTTCTATCAGGAGAACGGCGCGAGCTACATGACGGGCTTCATCGTGCACAACATCGACGAGACCACCCTTGGCTCGTCGACGTTGACCTTCATTCTCTCCGGCAATGCGCTCGTCACCGTCCGATATACGGATAGCAAGGTGTTCCCGACGTTCCATTCGCGCGTCGATCGCGGCGATGCCACCTGCCGCACCGGCGCCGCGATCATGATCGGCATCATCGAAAGCCTGATCGAGCATCAGGCCGACTTTATCGAGAAGATCCAGGACAAGGTCGACCGGATCGCGAAGGGCATCTTCGAGCTGCAGAAGCGGCGCACGCGCGACACGAAGCTCGACGTCCTGCTCAAAGGCACCGGCGTGCAGGGCGACCTCGTCGCGCGTTTGACCGAAAGCACGACATCGTTCGAGCGCGTGCTGCACGCGCTGAAGAACACCGCGCAGGAGCGCAATTGCGATGGCAAGGTCTTCCAGCGCATCGAGACGGCCTCCCACGACCTTGCATCGTTGAGGGAGCACATGCGCTTCCTGTCCGACCGCATCGGCTTCCTGCTCAATGCCACGCTAGGACTCATCTCCAACGAGCAGAACCAGATCATCAAGCTGTTCTCGGTGATGGCCGTGATGCTGATGCCGCCGACGCTCGTCGCCTCGATCTACGGCATGAACTTCCTGCACATGCCGGAGCTCGCCTGGATCGAGGGCTATCCCATGGCGCTTGGGCTCATGTTCCTCTCGGCCCTGATCCCCTTCATCTACTTCCGCAGCAAGGGCTGGCTGTAGCGAGCCAGCAGAACCGCTGCATTGCTTCGCATGACACAAAGCTGCCGCAATCTCAGGTGCTTGCGAAGCAAGCATCAGAAACCATCTTGTGCGACCCGCCGTCGCACGCTTTGCAGCGCACAATAAAAATCGAAATCAAATCAACGCTGTCATCCACAATACCAAACATCGTTCAACTTGCGCCGTTGATTTTGCCCAATTCGGCTGGTCAGGTGCGCGCCACCAGAACGGGGAGCTATATGGGGCCCCGGAATATTGGAGTGACAGAACGCGTTCTGGAGTTGCGCTGAGGCTTACGCTTCGTATCGGTTGCCCAACACGTTGATGAATTGAAGAAAATCCGCCAGGCGGCGGAAGGCCCGTTTTCGTCCCTTGGGGGGACCGGCGGCCTTGTTGGGGGCAAACCAATTTCGAGCCGCAGCACTGTCGCTGGGAATATGGAGATCAGATCATGCGGTATCTTGCTTTCGCGGTCCTCGCGGCCCTTTCGATCGGCCTGATGGGCGTTGAGCCCGCGAGCGCGGCACACGATCGGCACGAGGCGTCAGGCAAAGCGTCCTACGCTTCGAAGAAGGCTTACAAGAAAGCCAGCTACAAGAAGCACAAGAAAGCTGCCTACCGGAAGGCTGCCTACAAGAAGGCGGCCCATAGGAAGTCAGCTTACAAGAAGTCCTCCAAGAAGTACGCCACCTACAAGAAGGCGAAGCGCACGGTTGCCAGCTCCGGCTCCTACGGCGGCGGCGGCTCGCACGGCATGGCGTCCTACTACTGGCAGGGTCAGACGACGGCGTCCGGCGCTCGCTTCAACCCGAGCGGCATGACGGCCGCCCACCGCACGCTTCCCTTCGGCACGCGCGTGCTCGTCACGAACAAGCGCAACGGCCGCTCGGTCACCGTGACCATCAACGACCGTGGCCCCTTCATCAAGGGCCGCATCATCGACCTGTCGCGCGGCGCAGCGAGCGTCATCGGCATGACACAGTCGGGCGTGGCTCCGGTGTCGATCTCGGTTCTGGGACGCGGCTGATAAGGCCAAAACAGTTCGAGTTGCAGAGGCGGGCCGTGCGAACGGCCCGCCTTTTTCGTTGCCGATGCGACCGAACTTTCACCTTACGGTCCAAGGGACTTGGGGCAGCAGCAAAATCCAGTATATTGCGGAAAGTTGTTATCCACGGGGTGCGCCGCCGCAATGAAACCGACACCGAGCAGCAAGGAGCGGGTAGCGGCGGTCCAGATCATCCGCACGGCCATGGTCGAAAAGAAGCTCACCCAGGCTGAGCTGGCCGACGCAGCCGACTGCCACGAGAAGACCATCCAGAACCTCCTGCACGGCAAGCCGGTCCGCGAGCAGACCCTGTTCGACGTCGCCATGGTGCTGGGGCTCGACTACCAGCGCCTGAAGGAGTCCTGGTTCGGCTCCATGTCCACGGCCCAGCCGATGGAGCTCAAGGGCGAAGGCGGCGTCGTCGCACCCGTCTACATGGGCGCCTACACCCGCGCCGCCGTCGACCACTACATCGGCAGCTACCTCACCATCCGCCCGGCCTTCGCCAAGCCCGACACCATCGTCGCCTACCGCACTGATATCGTGTGGGACCCGGAATGGCCGAGCCTGCTGTTCGAGGAGCGGGAGCGCCCCGACGCGCCCTTTTCGCACCGCGGCCGCCTCTACGTGCCGGCCTCCTCCATGTACATCCACTTGGTCTCGCTGACCAAGGGCGCCATGCGCATGATCCTGGTCTCGCAGATCGACCAGAACGACGAGATGCGCGGCATCATCACGACGTTGAACAAGCAGCGCGCCATGTTCGTGCCCGTCGCCTCGCCGATCGTCTACCTGAAACGCCAGGAATTCAAATCGCTGGCCTTGGGCGAGATCACGCCGAAGACCCCCGAGTACAAGATCTACAAGGGGCTGCTCGAAAACTCGATCGAGGAAGGCTACGCCCGCCTCATCGGCCCCTAGACCATGATCGCTTCGGACCCTACCGCTCCGATCGTCGCGCCACCGATCAGGCGCGACGTCAATCGGCAGCGCCGGAAAAGTCCGAAGCGTGAATCGTCGGTCTCATCAAAGAGCGGGAGCGCGATCCTGATTCAATCAAAGTTGATCGCGCTCTAAGCTGAAATTCGATCACGCCCGCGAGGCCGCGACGTCGGGCTCATCGTCGCTGGCGCTTTGATCCAAAGCCTCGGAAGCCGTCACCCCGCGCCCCTGGAACCGCTGGGCGAGATCCACCGTCTCGCGCCGTCCCACGGAACCCAGATGCTGCGCGATCCACTTGTGCGTCTGCGTCCGGCCCGCCGAATGCAGATAAGTGAAGAGCCCGAGATCGGGCTTGAGCTTGCTGTCGTCCGACAGCGACGCCGTATAGCGCCCCGCCTCGATCAGATGGAAGCGGTGCGCGGCAAGCGCGCCCTGCGGCCCGCGCTTCGCGCCGAAGCGTCCGCGCAGCGACTCCCGCACCGCGAGGATCATCTCGATGTCCCTGAGCAGCGGCGCATTGAACGTGAGCCGGTTCACGGCCCCGGCAATCTCGCGCGCACCCTTGGGCAACCCGCGCCGCTCGAGCGGATTAATCTCGACCAGCAGCGTATCCTTGATCGGACTCTCCATCGCCAGCGTGATGAGATCCGGATTCTTCGAGAACGCCCCGTCCCAATAGCCGACACCGTCGATCTCGACCGTCCGGTGCAGCGTCGGCAGGCACGACGAGGCCAGCACCGCCTCAACCGACATCTCCGCGCGCCGGAACAGGCGCGGCCGCCCCGTTGCCACCTCCGTGGCCGCAATCAAAAGCTCGACGGGTGCGTGCTTGCGAATGCCTTCGAAATCGATGGTGTCCGAGAGCAGCGTGCGCAACGGATCGTAGCCGAGCGGATTGAAATCGTAGGGCGACAGAAAGCTCGCCACATGCGCGAACGCATTCGAGTTGGAGAGGCCCGCGAGAAACGGATTGAGCCGCAAGAGATCCGGGACACCGGCCTTGTGCACCCCTTCCCACACCTCGCGCAGCTTCGCCCGCGCACCCTCACGCCCGCCGGAGGCGAGACCCGACGCCAGCGCAACCGCGTTCACCGCGCCCGCACTGGTCCCCGAGATCCACCCGAAGGAAAGGTTTTCCTCTTCGAGCAGACGATCGAGCACACCCCAGGTGAAGGCCCCGTGCGCGCCGCCGCCCTGCAGCGCGAGATTGATCTTGAGATGGCGTCTGAAACGCGGCAAGCCGATGTGCTCCGCATCTGTTTCCGAAGTTGCGGACACTAGCACAGGATGGCATTCCGTCTGCCTCGGCAATCGGCCGCATGACATCCAAATGCTGCCACACGAATGGAAAAATTGTGCGCAAATGACACTCGAGGTTGTTGATATTCTGAGCCTTGCGAGCGGCACCGCAAACGAGGATCGGGCCGGTGCCGCGCCGCCGCTAGCCTGGGTGATCGACGGCGCCACCGATCTCGTGCCCGAGCCGCTGACAGACGCTGCCTCCGACGCCTCCTGGTTCGCAGCCTCCATGCACACGCTCCTGAGCGGCCTGGACGCAAACGCGCATCCATCGTTGGCGGAGCTTCCCGATCTCGTTGCGCAGCGCTTGGAGCAAAAATTTTCCGCCGAGGCCCAGAGGCTGCCGACAGGGCGCGAGGATCACCCGTCCGCCTCCGCCGTCGTCATCCGAATGCTGGAACACGGCGCCATCGAGTTCGTCAGCGTCGGCGATTGCACACTGCTCGTCGAGACCGGCGACCGGCTCATGAAAATCGGCGTCGACGAGCAGGATGCCGGCGATCGCTGGGTCGCCGATGCGCTGACGGGAAAACCAAAGGACGGCGGCGTCGCACAGGCACCGCTCTCGCGCGCCGACCTCTGGCCCAGGCTGCGCGCCATCCGCGCGCAAATGAACACGCCGTCGGGCTACGGCGTCTTCTCGATTACCGCACCCCCGCCGACGATGATCCGCCACGGCAAGCTCGACGCATCGCCGGGCAGCCGCATACTCCTCGCCTCCGACGGCCTCATGCGTCTCGTCGACGTATTTCGGACATACGACACCGAACGCCTCTTCACGGCCGCCTGGGCGAACGGGCTCGCTCCGCTCTTCGCGGAGCTGCGCGCGCTCGAGGCCGCGGACGCCGAGTGCAGGAGCTTTCCGCGCGCCAAGACGTCCGACGACACCACAGCGATGCTGCTGCGGGTCACGTCTCCGGCATGACGAGATCCTGCCGCGAGAGCCGCACCACCGGCCCATTCGCTTCGGCAAAGCCGCGGATCTCGCAGTCGATGCGCACCGCACCGCCCTCACGCCGGATGCGCAGCACGTGATAGCGGCCGAGCGGCTCGTGCTTGTGCGCGACGGCAGCCGAGGCCGACGCCGCGCCAAGCACCGGGATGCCGCGATCCGAATGCCGCCGCCACGCCAGCATCTGCTGGTGATTGTGCCCGTGCAGTACGAGCTCCGCCCCGCAGCGGTCGAGCACGTCGGCAAGCGCGGGCGCGTCCTCGAGCGCGCGCCGTGGCGGCGCCTGCCCCGGCAGCGGCGGATGATGGATCAGCACGACGCGGATCGCGCCCGCTTCTCCCAGCCGCTTGAGCGTCGCAGCAAGATCCGCGATCTGCGACGCCCCGAGCCGTCCCGCCGCAACGAACGGCGGCGTCGGCACGGCGGAGTTGAGACCGATCAGCGCCACCGGCCCGAGCCTGCGGATATACGGAAAACGCACCGGCCCATCCGAAACCGGAGCCTCGTTGCCGCGCATGTACGGCGCCCATGTTTCGAGGCACGACGCCCCGCCGAGACGCCCCGTGTAGATATCGTGATTGCCGGGCACGACCGAGACCCGCGTCGGATCGCCCAGCGCCTTGAGCCAGACAAGCGCACTCGCATACTCTCCCGGCAGGCCCAGGTTCGCCAGATCCCCCGTCACCGCGATATGATCCGGCGCCTGCGCAAGCGCATCCGCCGCAATGCGGTCCGCAACGCTGCGCACATGCACGTACCGCCGTCCGCGCTGCCAGTTCAGGTATCCGAGCGCGCGCTTCGTATTGAGGTGGCGCAGCGGAAACCCCTCGAGCGGCCCGAGGTGCACGTCGGAAATATGGACAAGCGTGAAAGTCTCGGTCATATGCCCTCGAGCCCTAGACCATGATCGCTCCGGACCTTATCAGTCCCAAGCGTGAACCATCGGTCCATAAAAAAGCCTAGAGCGCGATCGCGATTCATTCAAAAACCAACCGCGCTCCTCAGGGCTCTGCCGTCGGAGATGCCATGTGTCGCCCGAGAAGATGATCCGCAAAGCGCTGCAGCGATATTGGCGCTACTCTCGCGGCTTGACGCTGGGCGCGCAAGGCGTCGTTCTCGACACCGACAACCGGGTGCTTCTGATCCGCCACACGTACCGTCCGGGCTGGCACTTCCCTGGCGGCGGCGTGGAGCGGGGCGAGACCATCGAGGACGCCCTCGGCCGCGAGCTTCTGGAGGAGGCCGGCGTCACGCTCACCGGCCCGCCCGAGCTGTTCGGCCTCTATGCCAACCACCACCTGTTCCCCGGCGATCATATTGCCCTCTTCCTCGTGCGCGCCTGGCTCCAGCAAACGGTGCCGACCCCCAACGCCGAGATCGCCGAGCAGGCCATGTTCCCCTGGGATGCCTTGCCGGACACCATAAGCCCCCCGACCCGGCTGAGAATTCTCGAGATCATGGGCAGGGAGCCCCGCGCGCCGCACTGGTCGGCTCAGTGACAGGACGCACTCTGGACCGGCCCCAGGCACCGTGCTAAAGCGCCGCCCCATGAGCACCCGGTCCGACATCCTGAACGAAAGTTGCCTCCGACGAGCGCGCCTGCCGCGCCGTGCGCGTTGATGCGCCCCTCGTCCGAAAGCACGCCAGGACCCGAAACGATGCTCGCCAAAATCTCGACCCGGTCCGCGACACCGGGAGACATCCCCCTGATCTCCGCCCTCCACGACCGGGCCTTCGGCCCCGGCCGCTTCGCACGCACGGCCTACCGCGTGCGCGAGCAGATGGGACCCGGACGGGAGATCTCCGACTTTTGCCGCCTTGCGACCGAAGGCGACCGCATCGTCGCGGCAATCCGCATGTCCGAGGTCGCAATCGGCGGCAAGCCCGGCGCGGCGCTCTTGGGTCCCATCGTCGTGGCGCCTGAGCACGCAGGCCAGGGTTACGGTCGTGCGCTGATCAAGGAGGCCATGGAGGCCGCACGCACCGCCGGCATCCGCATCGTGGTCCTCGTCGGCGACGAGCCCTACTACGGCCGCCTCGGATTCAAGCCGGTCAAGCCGGGATCGATCACATTCCCCGGTCCGGTAAATCCCGCGCGCATCCTTGCTTTCGAGCTGATGGATGGCGCGCTCGCCGAGTTCACCGGCCAGATTTCCGGCCGCTAGATTCCCTACCCGCTTGTGGGCGGAGGGTCCCACGAAGGGGAGGGGAATAGCTCAATCCTCGAACGGGTCCTTCATCAGGATCGTGTCGTCGCGCTCGGGGCTCGTCGAGAGCAGCGTGACCGGGCACTCGATCAGCTCCTCGATGAACTTGACGTACTTGACCGCCTGCGCCGGAAGGTCCGCCCAGCGCCGCGCGCCGCGCGTCGATTGCGACCAGCCCTCGAACGTTTCCCAGATCGGCTCCACGCGCGCCTGCGCGTTCTGCCCGGCAGGAAACCGCGAGAGCGTCTCGCCGTCGAGCTTGTAGCCCACGCACACCTTGACCTCGGAGAACCCGTCGAGCACGTCGAGCTTGGTGAGCGCAATGCCGTTGATGCCCGAGACCTTCGCCACCTGCCGCACGAGCACGGCATCGAACCATCCGCAGCGCCGCTTGCGCCCCGTGACCGTGCCGAACTCGTGCCCGCGCTGCCCGATCGTCTCGCCGACCTCATCCGTCAGCTCTGTCGGGAACGGCCCCGCACCGACGCGCGTCGTGTAGGCTTTCGCGATGCCGAGCACGAACCCCAACGCGCCGGGTCCGATGCCCGCGCCGGTTGCCGCCTGCGCCGCCACCGTGTTCGACGATGTGACGAATGGATACGTCCCGTGATCGACGTCGAGCAGCGCGCCCTGCGCGCCCTCGAACAGGATGCGCTTTCCGGCCTTGCGCTCCTGATCCAGGAGATCCCACGTTACGTCGATATAAGGCAGCACCTTGGGCGCAATCTCCTTGAGCTCGGCCACTAAGATGTCCTTGCTGACCTCGGGCTTGCCGAGCCCCCGCCGCAGCGCGTTGTGGTGCAGGAGCAGCCGGTCGATCTTCGGCCCGAGCGTCTCGAAGTTCCTGAGATCCTGCACGCGGATCGCGCGCCGCCCAACCTTGTCCTCGTAGGCGGGTCCGATGCCGCGCCCCGTCGTTCCGATCTTGCCGTCGCCCGCCGCCTCCTCGCGCATGACATCGAGCTCGCGATGGAACGGCAGGATCAGCGTCGCGTTCTCCGCGATACGCAGGTTCTCGCTGCTGATCGCGAGGCCCTGCCCTCTGAGCTTCTCGATTTCGGCGACGAGCGCCCACGGATCGACGACCACGCCGTTGCCGATCACGCCGAGCTTGCCGGGCCGCACCACGCCGGACGGCAGCAGCGAAAGCTTGTAGGTCGCATTGCCGATGACGAGCGTGTGGCCCGCGTTGTGACCGCCCTGGAATCGCACGACCACGTCGGCCCGCTCCGAGAGCCAGTCGACAATCTTGCCCTTCCCTTCGTCACCCCACTGGGCGCCGACGACCACGACGTTCGCCATTATTTCCTACCACTGTCATGAAATGGCCCCGGCTGATCGAGCCGGGGCCGGAACCAGGACCTACGTTTAAAGGGCCGGAGCAAAAGTGGAAGCGGTTTTCGGCCTGAAACGGCCTTTTTCGGCTCATTTCAACGCGGCCGGATGCTTAACCGGCCGCCCGCGGCCAATGGCCTACTGGCGGTAGATCACCGACTTTGCCGACGGCCACGACACCCTATAACCGAACTCGATGGTCTGCTCCTGGTCCGGCTCGAGTTTGCCCTCCCACACGACGACACCGCGCTTGTCGTCGACGTTCTGCTTGGTGGGCGCCTTGCCTGTCATCTCGACCTTGATGTCCTGGTTGGCCGAGACCGGGATCTGGTCGAGCACGACCAGGTCGACCGACCGCTCATGCATGCTCTTAACCGAGATGAGGAAGTTGCGGCTGTCCGTGCGCGACGTGGAGATCAGTCCCGTCTCGCCGCGCGTCTCCTCCGAGATCGCATGGCGCACGCGCACGAGATCGTCGATGCCGAACCCGAGCTCGTGCTCCTCGCCCGGAGACAGGATCGGCAGCCGGCCCGTGCCGACGAAAGTGCCGTCGCGGAACAGCGAGACCGCACCCGGCAGCAGCGGCGAGCCCTTGGGCAGGGAGAACTTGGCATAGAGATAGGCTTTGGGATCGACCTTCGGCACGGTGCGGATCGTAAGCTGCGGCTCGATCGCCTCCGCGCCGAGCTGCACGCGCTTTGCTTCCCCCGTCTCCGGGATCGAAAGGCGACCCGCCACGGCGTAGAGCGCGTGGAACGGCGCCTGCACGACATTCGCCGGGCGCTCGACAACAGCCGCTCTCTTGAACCGGAGCTTCTTTTCCCCGAGCCCGTCGGCCTCCACTTCGTCCGAGGGCTCTGCTTCAGGCGCTGCTTCCCCGGCGGCCTGATCCAGCGACCGCCCGACGGTCGCGGGGGCTGGCGCCATGGACATTGTCGGGGCGGGCCGCGCCTCAGGCTCGAAATCCACGATCAAGGGCTGAAGCTCCGGCGCGGACGCCCCTGCCGACGGACGTGTGGTCGAGAGCGTGATCGCGACCACATCCCAAGGCTCGCCCGTCTTCTGGCTGATCGAGGCGCGGCGGCTGAGATCGATCTTCGGCGCGACCGTCTTGGCACCGGTCACAAGCCGCACGTCGTAGAGCGGCGTCCACGACGCGTGCGAGACCTGATAGCGCACGGTGATGTCCGCCTCGAGCGCAGACTGCGCCGTGACGAACACCTTCGCTTCCGTGCGCTCGGTCTTCTCGGGTGGCAGCTCGGACAGCGCCTTCTCGAGATCGGCAATCTTGTGGTCGGTCTCGCGCATCCTGAGCTGGGCATCCTGGATGGAGCGCTGCGCTTCCGCCGAGCCCGCCGCAATCAGCGCCAGGATCGCCGTCCAATCCTCGCTCCGCTCGGAGCCGGACGGCGGCGCAGGCCGCGTCGGCAATTGCGTGAGGTTGGTGATGAGCGACTTCTGCGTTTCCGCGGCCTGCACCTGCGCGTCGAGCCGCGCGCGCTCATCCCTGACGCTCTCGATCTCCGTCTCGAGCCGGCGGCGCTCGGAGGCAGCAGCCTCCGCATCCGCGCGCGGCACGAACAGGCGGCGCGTATCGACGGACCCGATCTCGAGCTTGCCCGAAGCGGTTCCCTCGACCCGGATCGACCCCTCGATGGCTCCCGCAGGAAGATCCCGGAACAGGATCGTATGCTCGCCCTTCTCAAGCTGAACCTTGGCGACGCGCGTCACCTCGGCCCCCATGGGAAACACGGTGACGGCATCGATACGCGACACGGCATCGACCTCTGCAGCGCGCACGCTGCCCGCTTGAGCCGCGAGAAAAACAAACGCCACGGCAATCACCTGCTTCACGGGGAGCGACCTCTCGGGTTGAAGTTGAGAATGATCCTAAGAAAGGAGCGGGATTAGCACGGGCTTTGTGACGACGGCGCGACAGTCTTCGGACCGTCCCTGCGTGCGGTTGGTTCGCGACGAATTTATGACGGACACGCCATTTGTCGCGTTTACCGTAATGCAAAGCGGGGCTCGGCAACTGCCCGCCCCGCTTCACAAAACCCACGAAGACGCAGCCCCGACGAGAGACATTCCCGGGCCGCGCCTTCAATCCTATTTGAGCGCCACCGGATACGACCGCGGCGAGTCGAACCGATAGCGCAGGCTGAACAGCACATCGTGCGAGGTGATGTCCTGGATCTCGAGGCCCGTGTACCAGTCGAGGCCATCGTCGCTTGTGGCGCGTCCGGTCTTGGCATCGCCAAGATCCAGATAGCGATAGGCCGCATCGAATGTGATGTTGGAGGTCAGATCGTAGCTGACACCCGCGTAGAGCGCCCAGGAAAAGTTGGTCGTCGTCTTGTCCTTGTCACCGGTATACAGCGCGCTGTCCTGAGGATTCACGTCCCTGAAATCTTTCACGGTGTTGGAAGCGAATCCAATGCCGGCGCCAATGTACGGCGTGAAGCCATGCCAGGTGCGAATGTCCCAATAGACATTGAACAGGCCAACCCAACTCTCGATGTCAGCCGAGTAGTAGTTGTTGTAATCGTCAAACCAATTGTAATCGCGCGCCTTGAAGCCCTGCTTGCCGCGATACTCGCCCGTCACGTCGAAGCGGAGCCAGCGATTGTATTCGACGCCGACACCAAGCCCGAAGATCGCCTTGGTCTCGATATCGATCGGACCAACCCAGAAGTTGCCGCTCTGGTAGCCGGGACCGTTGGTGCCGCCGCCGCTGGTCCAGATCGAATCCGCGTCCTCGTGTTTCACGCCGATCGTGCCCTTGAGGTACCAGGTCCGGCTTGCGACCGGCGCCGGGGCAACGTCCTTGATGCTGCCGTATCCAAGGTCGGCGGCCTCTGCGGGCGCCAACGGCGCGGCAAGGAGTGCTGCACTGATCGCTGCGCCCGCGAGGGCGCAAACGCGTGAGAATGTCATGATGGTCCCTTTCGAAGGCTGTCCCGAGGCTGCGCGGGACCCGGCAACGACGCAGCACTGGTCACGAAAGGAACTCTTGGCTGGCAACACTTAATGGAGACTTAATCTGTGCTCCATGTGGGTACATCGAGCCGCCTCTGCGCACACGGCATGGCAACCGCGCAACAGGATGATCCCGATACGGAATATACTGATGAAGGAGATCCGTTAAACGATCATCGGCTGAAGCACCGCTACGCAGCCTCCGCCGCAGCCTTCACCGCCTCGACGATGTCGCCGACGACCGTCGAGACGAGCGCCTCGTCGTCGCCCTCCGCCATCACGCGGATGACGGGCTCCGTGCCCGACGGGCGAATGACAAGACGTCCGCTCTCGCCGAGCTGCTGCTTCGCGCCCTCGATCGCCTTGCGGACGCGCTTGTCGTCAAGCGGCTTGCCGTTGGCGTAACGCACGTTCTGCAGCACTTGCGGCAGCGGCGTGAACCGCGCGCAGACTTCCGAGACCGGCTTTCCGGTCGCCACGACGCAGGCAAGAACCTGCAGCGACGAGACGAGACCGTCGCCTGTCGTCGTGAAATCGGAGAGCACGATGTGCCCCGATTGCTCGCCGCCCACGTTGTATCCGTGCCGGCGCATGTGGTCGACGACGTAGCGGTCGCCGACCGGCGTGCGGGCCAGCGAAAGACCGTGATCCTTGAGATAACGCTCGAGCCCGAGGTTGCTCATCACCGTCGCAACGATCCCCCCGGCGCTGAGCTTGCCGCGCCGGTGCCAGCTCTCCGCGATCACCGCCATGAGCTGGTCGCCGTCGACGATGTGCCCCTTCTCGTCGACGATCACCACGCGATCCGCGTCGCCGTCGAGCGCGATGCCGATGTCGGCGCGCACCTCGCGCACCTTCTCGATCGGCTCGTCGGGGGCCGTGGACCCGCACTTGTAGTTGATGTTGCGGCCGTCCGGATCGACGCCGATCTTGATCACCTCGGCGCCAAGCTCCCACAGCGCCTCGGGCGCCACCTTGTAGGCGGCACCGTTCGCGCAATCGATGACGATGCGCAGCCCGTTGAGCTTGAGGTTCTTCGGCAGCGTCCGCTTGGCGAACTCGATATAGCGCTCCTGGGCGCTGTCGACGCGCGTGGCGCGCCCGATGCCGTCCGCGGCCGCCAGCAGCGGCTCCGATGGCCCGTCGATCAGCCGCTCGATCTCAAGCTCGACCTCGTCGGAGAGCTTGTAGCCGTCCGGATCGAACAGCTTGATGCCGTTGTCGCTGTAGCGGTTGTGCGACGCCGAGATCATCACGCCGAGATCGGCGCGCAGGCTGCGCGTCAGCATGGCGACCGCAGGCGTCGGCATCGGACCGAGAAGGAACACGTCCATGCCGACGGATGTGAAGCCGCTCATCAGCGCCGCTTCGAGCATGTAGCCGGAAAGACGTGTATCTTTGCCGATGACGACGCGGTGACGACGGCTGCCGTTCTGAAACAGCTTTCCGGCCGCCATGCCCACCTTGAGCGCGACCTCGGACGTCATCGGGTGCTTGTTGGCAAGCCCGCGTATGCCATCCGTCCCGAAATAGCGGCGTGTCATCTGATCCCTCACCCGGAAGAGCAGCCCCAGTCCGTACCTGCGATTTTAGTGGCGCCGTCCTCAACCGCCAAGGTGTGTCCCGGCGTAATTCCCCTGTCGGCGGCCCAGACCCTATCCTAGCCCATCTTTTGAGGAAAAACTGTTAAGGAACTGACCCAACGGCGTTGAAACGTGCTCTCACGGGGCGGCCTGGAGCCCGATCGCGGCTTCCGAGCCTGCCTGCGCGGCCTCCCAGACGGCGACGGCCTGTCGCGTCTCCCGGACGTCGTGCACCCTTACGATCTGCACGCCCTGAGCGATGGAATGCAGGGCCGCGGCGAGCGAGCCCGGAACGCGCCCGCGCGGATCCTCGACGTTGCAGAGCTGCCCGATCAGCTTCTTGCGGCTGGCGCCGAGCAGCACCGGCACGCCGAGCCCGTGATAGAGGCTCATGGCGTGCAGCACCGCCACGTTGTGATGCAGGTGCTTGCCGAAGCCGATACCGGGATCGGCGATCAGCCGCGATTTCGGAATGCCGGCCGCAACGCAAGTCTTGATGCGCTGCTCGAGAAAGTCGAATACGTCGAGCACCACGTCGCTGTACTGCGGGTTGTCGTTCATTGTCTTGGGATCGCCCTGCGCATGCATGAGCATGACCGGGAGCCCGCTCTCGACCGCGACCGCGAGCGCGTCGGGATCGTGCGTGAGCGCCGATACGTCGTTCAGGATGTCGGCCCCCGCCTCGACGGCACGCCGCATCACCTCCGCCTTCCGCGTGTCGATCGAGATCAGCGCGTCGGTCTTGGCCCTGAGCCCTTCGATCACCGGCATGACGCGACGCAACTCGTCCTCAACGGGAACGTAATCCGAGCCTGGCCGCGTGGACTCGCCCCCGATGTCCAGGATATCGGCACCGTCCTCGACCAGCCTGAGCCCGTGCGCGACAGCGGCCGACGCGCCGTCGTGCTGCCCGCCATCCGAGAAGCTGTCGGGCGTGACGTTGACGATGCCCATGATGCGCGGCCGGTCGAGCGAGAGACCGGCGAGCCGCGCCCTCGGCGCACGGATCGCCTCGACGAGATCCGACGCCGCCAGCGTGTTGCGTCCCCAGTCGCGCTCGAAGAGATCGCCGAGCCCGATGGTGCGCCGCACCGTGCCGCCCGGCGCGCGCTCGAGCACCTCGAGCGCCGAAAACGCCAGCGGCCCGCCCGCGAGCGGCAGCCCGCCCCACACCTCCTGCGGCGTCTCCGGCGACGCCGAGCCTTGGGACGGCGCATAGATGCCGAGCGGACGGATGTAGATCGAGCGCTGCATGGGGCTCCAAGACAAAAAAGAAACGGCCGCGACACCGTCGCGGCCGTCCCGACCTTAAGCGAGCTTTACCCTGCCCATCAAGACTGCGGCTGGGGCTCCATGCCGCC